>JALCRP010000008.1 GCA_022652735.1 Faecalibacterium sp.
CCGGGGTGAAAGCCGATAAACGGCTTTTGTGGCCTCAATTTCGTCCAATTTGTGCCTAAAACGGGTGTGATTCTGCAAAATTTGCTCTGGCAAAAATATGCTGTTCATTATTCAGAGGTTCCCTAGATCAAGCCCCTTGCGGCATTGGGCTGTTTCAGTATCACGGCGATGGCAATGCTTTCTATTTGAACGATACCTACTATCATTTGATCGGCTATACGCGGGAAGAATATGCCGCGCTCCATCAATCGCCGATAGAAGCACTGATTTACCCGGAGGATATAGCGCTGCTTCCAAGCCAGCAAGAGGAACTGGAACGCTGCGGCCATATGGAAGCAGAGTATCGCATTGTACGCAAAGACGGCCAGATCCGCTGGATCAAGTTGGATTCTTCCAAGATGCTGCTGGACAATGAGCTGGTTGTCTTTAATACATTTCTCGATATAACGAACGAAAAGACGCTTTCTGCGCAATTTGATCTTATCGCAGATCATGTGGAAAACAGCATTTCGATCCTGCGTATTGAGGCCGGAAAGGAAACCCCCATCTACACCAACGATGCGTTTTATAAAATGCTTGGTATTTCGCGGGAAGAATACCTGCGCGACCCGATGGGCTGTAATCAACGCATGGTGCTGGGAAAAGAGCGCGCGCTTGTGGAAAACAAGGTGCGCGAGGCGTTCGTATCCGGTAAAAGCGGCAGCGTACAGTATTGGCTCCACCGTGCGGATGGCACAAGTATTTATGTCAACCGGGATTTCTCTGTGGTCCGGCAGGAAGGTAACGGCGCCTATCTGATGCTGTCCATCAGCTCGGACATCACGGCGCAAAAGCAGGCAGGCGACCTTTTGGAAAAAGAGCGCAGCCGCTACCGCCTCGCGCTGGAACAGACGCATGCGACGATTTTTGAGTGGGATTATCAAACGGGCGCTTTTTATTGCTCGGAATCCTATCACAAATACGTCATGAGCCAAACCGAAAATGAGAAGATCGTGCACAATAAAGGCAGAACGGATGCCGTGCATCCGGACGATCTGCTGACGCTGAAGCAATTCTTTGCCGCCGAAGGCGACCCGAACGCCAAGCATGAGTGCATCCTGCGCTTAAAAATGACGGATGGCTCCTATCGCTGGAGCCGTATGTCGGGCCAGCAGACGCGGGACGAAAAGGGGAAACCTCTGTCCGCCATCGGCGTAATTATGGACATCAATGACGAGATGGAAAAATCTCTCATGATGAACCAGCTGGTGACGATGCTGCCTTGCGGCGTGGGCATCTTCAAAGTTGCGGCCAAAGTGCAGTGCCTGTATTTCAACCAGAAAATGATCGATTTGGGCGGCCGATCGGATGCCGAAATACAGGAGATTTTCAGTAAAGCAAACTTTGCAGAGGATGTCATTTTCCCGGAGGATCGGGAGCTGTTTCAGGCAGAAGTGATGGAAAAGGCCCGCCTTGGGCAAAGGATAAACTGTAATTTTCGCTATAAAAGAAACGGAGACCCCGCCTCGAAAGAAGTCGGCTGGATTCATTTTTCTGCCGTGAAAATCCGCGAGGAAGATGGCTGCCCTGTTTATTATGCCGTCTTGGCCGAGCCTTCCAACGAAAGTAAAATTTTCAAACAGATTTCTGAGCGCTCCTTGGTGGCAGAGCTGGCAATCGAGTACCCTTCCGGTAAAATCTTGTATGCCAACCGTGCTTTTTGCGCGCTGACGGATATGCCGGACAGCAATGCATTGGTCGGCTGCGGCTGCGCCGATATTTTGAGCGAATCGGATGCGGCAGGGCTGCTTGGAATCATGCAGGATTCCATTCAAAAGGAATCTGTAGAGGCGGCCTCGTGGACGAGCTGCGGAAAATATTTGCACATTCAGGCGCATCCGATCAACTGGAACGGAAAAGAAGCTTTCATGTTCTACTTCTCGGATCAAACCGAGACACAACTGTATAACGAGCGGCTGGCGACAATTATCAACAGCGTACCCAGCGGTATCGGGATTTACGAGATTCAAGACGGTAAGGTGGTTCAGCTCTATTTGAACGATGCCTTTCACCGCATGCTGCACGATACCAGAGAAAACCGCCAGAAGTATGCCGGCGAAAATTATTTGAAAGCAATCCATCCGGACGATGCGCCGGCCTTCCAAAAAGCAATGGAAGGCCTACTGCAGGGTGAAAAGGTGATCGAGCTGACCTATCGCGTCATCAATGGCGACGGCGCATGGATATGGCTCCGCATTGATGGAAACCTCGAGGTTGGTGCCGAAGGCCGAAAGATTGTATACTGCAGCTATTTTGACGTCAATGAGCAAATGAAAACGCAGCTCGCGCTTAAGCAGGAGCAAACCGTCTTAAAGCTGGCCATGCAGACGGCAAAAATGAGCTCGTGGGAATATGCTATTGCTGAAAAATGTATTTATCAGAGCGAAGAATCCCGCGCACAGCACGGATTTGACAAAAAAATTGAGAATGTTCCCGAAGCACTGATCCAAGCCGGTTATGTGCACCCTGACAGTGTAGAAGAGTATCGTCGCCTGTTTTCCCCTGCGGCAGATGAAAACGACATCAAACGCGCGGATGTATACATTAAGACGGCTGACCGGCAGGATTATTGGTGGGAGCGCGTTATTCTTACCCCGATTTTTGATGTACGGGGCGCGCATCTCTACTCGATCGGGACGACGATTGATATTACAGAGCAGAAAAACGCGGAGCAAAAATACCGCCGCCAGATGCAGGAGCTAAGCTCTGCCGATAGCCCAGACTTGATTGCAAAGGGCTTGTACAACCTGACAAAAAACCGTGTGGAATCGTATCATGCGCGCACGGAAGATGCCGTTTCGGAAGCGCGCGTTTCCAGCTATGACGCCGGCTTGCAGGAAACGGCACGGCGCTTTTTCAAGAAGGATGAGGGCCAGAAGTTTTTGACGATGTTTGGCCGCCGGGCACTGATGCAGGATCTCCGTAAAGGCGAAACAGAGCTTTCGCTCGAATATCAGCGCAAAGCCAAGGACGGCACACTTTTTTGGGCGCGTACACAGGCAAAGCTTTCCACAGACCCGAATGGCGAGGATGTCCTTTGCTTTATTTATACATACGACATCGACGAGCACAAGATCGCGCAGGAAACGATCCAAACCGTGATTAAGCTCGATTACGACTATTTTGCCGTATTGGATTGCCGCGCCAACAACCATATCCTCTATTCCGGCAATGAGGACGGCACAACGCTGCTGCCGCCGCTGCGCTCTACAGATTACGAGCAGACGGTACGGGAATATTCGGAAAAAAATCTGAAAGGCGAAGATGTCGCGCGCAGCATCCATGATATGTCCATCGCAAACATCCGTGAACAGCTGAAAACGCAGGATAGCTTTGTCAGCTGCGTCAATATGTGCGAAGCGGATGGCAGCATCCGAAGAAAGAAAATGCAGTTTTCCTATCTTGACCGGGAAAACGAGCAGGTTTTAATTACCCGCATGGACATTACAGACATTTACGAGCAGGAGCAAAAGCGCCTGACCGAATTGCGGGATGCCGCGCAGGCTGTGCAGCAAGCAAACGGCATTAAAACCGATTTTCTCGCGCGGATGAGCCACGACCTGCGCACCCCGATGAACGCCGTGATCGGGCTGACAGAGCTGGCAAAGGATGAGCTTTCTAACCCGCAGGCGATGGAATACTATATTTCCAGCATTCATTCGGCAGGGAAGTTCTTGCTGGGGCTGGTTAACGATTGCCTCGACTTGGAAAAAATGTCTGCCAACCGAATGGAGCTGCACCCCGGGCCTTATACTTATCCCGCCTTCCGGCAAAGCGTTACCACGATTATAGGGCCTTTGTGCCAGGCAAAGAAAATTGCCTTTTTCTTTGCCGATAACACGACGCCGTATACCGTGCAGATGGATGCCGTCCGCTTTGAGCAAATCTTTATCAACCTGTTGACGAATGCGGTTAAGTTTACGCCGGAGGGCGGCAAGGTGGAGTTCTTGATCTGCCATAACGTCCGCCGCGGCGAGATACTCTCCTGCGATTTTGTGGTGCGCGATAACGGCATTGGCATGAGCGAGGATTTCCAAAAGCGCATGTTTGAGCCGTTCGAGCAGGAATCTAACGAGATCACGCCGCAATCGCAGGGCACCGGGCTGGGGCTTTCCATCGTAAAAAATCTATTGGAGCTGATGCACGGCACGATTTCAGTGAAAAGCGAAAAGGGAAAAGGCACGGAGTTTACCGTGCATTTGGATATGCCGATTTTGGACACAACGGAAGGCGGGCTGCCCAAGGCGCCCGCAGGCGATACCACTGTGCTGAAGGATAAACATATCCTGCTTGTGGAGGATCATCCGCTGAACACGGAAATCGCCAAAAAACTGCTGCAAAAAAAGGGCATGGTGGTTACCTGCGCATGCAATGGGCAGGCAGCGCTGGAAGCTTTTGCACAATCGCGGCAAGGCACCTTCGATGCTATCCTCATGGATGTGCGGATGCCGGTGATGGATGGGCTGGAAGCCACACGGGCTATCCGTGCGCTGGCACGCGCAGATGCCCAAAATGTGCCGATTGTCGCCATGACGGCCAACGCCTTTGAAGAAGATGTGCAGGCGACGAAGAAAGCGGGCATGAACGAACATCTCTCAAAGCCCATCGAGCCGGATCTTTTGTATCAGACGCTTGCGGCGTGGATGCACAAACCACTGTAACGCCGCGGCAAAAAAGATGCCGCCCGGTAACGGCCCGGGCGGCAGGGGATATGGTTACTTTTTGTGCTTGGCCTCTTCCTCGATGCGCTTTTCCGCCCGGTTTGAGCAGATAATAAAACCGGCAAAGAGCGCTAGGGAAATCAACACGACTAAAATGGTTGTCAGCATCGTTGCTATCCTCCTTCAGCCCTATTGTAGGTATCCCAATATATGCTTTGCCTGCCCTAAATATGCTGTGCGTTTTTGGCGTATGCGGGGCAGGGCTGCTGCTTGAAAATTAGGCGCCGGATTTGGCGCCGGCGGCCGTTTGACGGCGCTTGCCGCAGCGGCTATAATGGGGGCAAATGCAGCCCGGCGGCTTTGCGCCGGGAAAAGGAAGCGAGAAGCATGGCTTCATCTTGGGAACAGGAAAATCTCGGCCCGGCGCTGTGCCGGGAGATCGAGGCGTTTCGCGCGGCGCATCCCGTGGGCGAGGCGCTGCAGGCACGTATCCCTGTGCCGCGGTATCCGTATTACGGCAAAGAGGTGTGGGAGCAGGCAGCCTCGGCGCTGCTTTGCGGCGAAAACCTGCTGCTGGCCGGCAGCAAGGCAACCGGCAAAAACGTGCTGGCCGAAAACCTTGCACAAGTATTTGGCCGGCCGGCATGGGATATTTCCTTCCATATCAATATGGATGCGGCCGGGTTGATCGGCATGGATACGTTTGAGGGCGGGCAGGTGCGCTTTCGGCCGGGGCCGGTATTTCAGTGCGCCCAATACGGCGGCTTTGGCATTCTGGATGAGATTAACATGGCAAAAAATGAGGCGCTGGCTGTGCTGCATGCGGCGCTGGATTTCCGCCGTGTCATAGATGTGCCCGGATATGACCGCATCCCGATGGATGCGGCCGCTCGCTTTATTGCCACGATGAACTACGGCTATGCCGGTACGCGCGAGCTGAATGAGGCGCTGACCTCGCGCTTTGTCGTGATTCAGATGCCCACGATCGGCGCGGACGGCCTTGAACGCCTGCTGACAGGGGAATTCCCTACGCTGGAAAAGAAATATGTCCGGCAGTTCGGCGCACTTTTTCTGGATCTGCAAAAAAAATGCGAAAGCGCGGAAATCTCCACAAAGGCGCTGGATCTGCGCGGCCTGCTGGATGCGATCCGCCTGATGCGCTGCGGTTTGGAAGCCAATCAGGCGCTGGATATGGGCATCACGAACAAGGCGTTTGATGCCTACGAGCAAGGGCTGATCCGCGACGTGATCCGGGCGCGCATCCCGCAAAAGCTCGAGCGCGGCCGCCTGTTTACGGATTGATGCCCGATGAACAAACAGAATTACAGCACGGCACAGCGCCGCGCGCTGAATCAAATCTGGGCTGCGGCGGGCAATTACCATTTTGAGCCACAGTTTATGGCGCTGGATACGGCCGGCGCGCCCGATTTTTATATGAACTGCGTGATCGGCTTTGTGACGCGCTGGTATGGCGAGGATTTTTTACAGCGCTTGTTTTCCTTTTGGCACGGCGACCATCGGCAGGCACAGTTCGATGATCTGGCATGGCTGGCGCTGGAAAACGCCGTATATGAAAAAGAGCTGCCGCAGCGGCCGGTTCTGGCCGGCCTGCGCCGCGCGCATGCCGCGGCGTTTTTTGGGCAGGAATATACACTTTCGCGCCAGCAGTGGATGGCGAAAAATCAACTTGTTTATACGATGCAAGCCGCGCGCTGGCATACGGTTTTGGGCCAGACGGCCGGCGCGCTAAGCCCTTGGGAAAAAGGCCTCGCCGCGGCGCTTTGCTGCCGCGGTAGTATGGATGCCGCCCAGCTGGAAGCGGCCGTGCGGGAGATACTGCACCGCTACTTTTTGTTTGATGGGCAGATCACGTTCCACGCGCCCTTTTCCCTGCATTTTGACGAGCGCTGGGCCGGCATTTTGACGAAGCTGCTGCCTACCGAGATCGTGCGCACCGATGAGCTGACGATCAGCCGCACAACGGCGGCGGGCGGCGGCGGCATGGTGAAAGCCGCCAAGGCCGTGCGGGCCAAGCTGCGCCTGAACGAGAATACCGAGACGGACCGCGAATATATCGAGGCATGCTTTGGGCGGCCGCTGTATGGGCCGCGGCAGATGGAAGCCGTCGAGCGGGCGCTATGTAAGGACAATCACTTTGGGTGCCATATCTGGCTTACGGCCGGGGCGGCCGCGCCGAATAAGCCCAAAAGCCCGGATTCTCGCAGGCTGGCGTTTGAAGCGGCCGAGCAGGAAAAGAAAAACCGTGAGGCTTTTCAAAACAGCATTGCCCTGCACCAAAACGCGATTCTGCGCCTGACGGAACAGGTACATAACTGTATGCTGGTGCATCAGCAGCCGCAGGCCGAGCCGGCCCGGCAGGGCACCCTGAACGGCAACCTTGTCTGGCGGGCGCCCGTGCTGCGCGATGGGCGCGTGTTCACCCGCAGCGCCGACGATATACGGCCTTCGTTTGCGGTCGATTTGCTGCTGGACGCTTCGGCCTCGCGCCTGCATTGTCAGGAGACGATCGCGGCGCAAGGGTATATCTTGGCCGAAAGCCTCGCGCGGTGCGGCATCCCGGTGCAGGTAAGCAGCTTTTGCAGCCTGCGCGGCTATACCGTGCTGCGTGTGCTGAAAACCTATGCCGACCATGCGGGCAACCGCAAGATTTTCGGCTATTTTGCCGCAGGCTGGAACCGTGACGGGCTTGCACTGCGCGCGGCGGGGCAGCTGATGCAGGCGGCCCCGGCCGAAAAACATCTTTTGATTTTGCTGACGGATGCCAGCCCAAACGATAGCCACAAGCTGCCGCCGGCGGGCGCAGTTCCGTTGGCGCGCAATTACGAGGGCGAAGCCGGCGTACAGGATACGGCGGCAGAGGTTCGCGCGCTGCGGCGCAAAGGGGTACGGGTGGCGGCCGTGTTTATGGGCGAAAGCCGCAGCATCCCGGATGCCGAGACAATTTTTGGCCATGATTTGGCACGCATTCGCCGGATCGACGAGCTTGCCGCAGCGGCAGGGCGCTTGATCCAAACTGAGATTCAGGAGCTTTCAGTATAGAAAAAGCCGTGGCAATGCGTTTTCGCGCTTTGCCACGGCTTTAATTCTCTTATTTGCCGAGCAGCTCTGTGCACAAGGTATCCATCTGGCCCTCATTTGCGGGGGACAGGGCGCTGCGCACGGTTACCACAGCCTCACAAACGGTGATCTCTTTCATCGTGTCGAGCTGCGCGCGCATGAGCTTGGCCGCCATCGGTGCCCATGTGCCGTTTTCCAGCAAAGCCACCGTACGGCGCTGGAAATTTTTGGCTTTCAAATGTGCTAAAAATGCTTCCATGCAGGGGAACAGGCCGCCATCATACGTGGCGCAGGCCAAAACAATCTTTCCGCAGCGGAAGGCCTCGGCCACCGCATACGAAACATCGGTGCGCGTCAGGTCAATCTCCGTCACGGCAGCGCCCTGCACCCGCAGCTTTTCGGCCAAGTGCGCCGCCGCTGCTTTCGTATTGCCGTGGATTGAGGCGCTTGCCACAAGAACCTCTTCCGGGGCCTCGGGGCGGTAGCTGCTCCATGTATCGTACAGCGCAAGATATTGGCCGAGGTTTTCCGCCAGCACGGGGCCGTGCAGCGGGCAGATCGTGCGGATTTCCAACGCGGCCGCCTTTTTCAAAAGCGCCTGTACCTGTGCGCCGTACTTGCCCACGATGTTCAGATAGTAGCGGCGCGCTTCCGGCGCCCATGCGCCGCCGCGGCAGACAGCGCCAAATTTGCCGAACGCATCGGCAGAGAAAAGCACTTTATCCGTCTGCTCGTATTCCATCATCACTTCGGGCCAATGGATCATCGGCGCCATAATGAATTGCAGCGTATGATGCCCCAGCGGCAGGGTGTCGCCCTCTTTTACCTCGACCAAACGCTCGGACGGGAAGGTGTCTGCCCCAAAAAACTGCCCCATCTGCACAAAGGTTTTGCTGTTGCCGACGATCTTCATGGCAGGATACTGCCGGGCCAGCGCGGCGATGTTGGCCGAATGATCCGGCTCCATATGAGAGATGATGAGGTAATCCGGCGCACGGCCCGCCAAAACCGTTTTCAGGTTTTCGTTCCATTCGGCCGTGGCGCGCGTGTCGATCGTATCCAGCACGGCAACCTTTTCGTCCAGAATGACATAAGAATTATAGCTGACGCCCTGAGGCACCGGGTACTGGCTTTCAAACAGATCCAGCGTGGTATCGTCGGCGCCGACCGCATAAATAGAATCCAACAATTCTTTCATAGGTAACATCCTCTCTTTAAGCAGGAACTATTCTTGTATAGAAGTATAGCACGTTTTTGCAAAAAGGAAAGCCGCGGCAAACAAAAAAGCCCCCGATACAATCCTTTGTACGGGGGCGGCAAGCTTATTGCATATGCGTCAAAAATTCGACCTGCGCCTGCGGATGGATAAAGCGGCCGATGTTTTTGGTATCGTTTTCCCAATCAAACAAAAGCAGAGGCGAACCGGTTGTGGTACGGGCAACACAAATTTCTTTGTACAGCTGTGCTGCTTTTTCCGGCGCGGCACCCGGATGCGTGTAAACACAGAAAAGCGTATGCTGCGCCAAGACATACAGCCATTCGCTGTCCATCGCGGTATCCATCGTGGCGTCGTCAAGCTGCGCCGTGATGCCATAAAAAACCTTACGGCGCTGCAACAGCTGCACAGCTGCATGGACGGCATCACTGATCTCCGGCTTGGAAAGCGCAAGCATCGGGATCACGTTAACAATGTCGGCAAAATGCGCAACGGCTTCTTCTGTTACGGCTTCCGGCGGCAATATAAGGGCAAAATCGCTGCGGGGATGCACGGCGGCAAGCTTGAGCGCATCGGCCGTAGCGCCGTTAGGGCTGCTTAAAATCCAAAGGTACTGGCCATGTGCCTCTCCGGCAGCCACATGCGCATCCAGCGCGGCATCACCGGCCGGCGCCACGGTTAGCCAATGGACAGGCTGGCAAGTGTTTTGCGCGTTCTTTTTCAGCTCCGAGGCGCCGCAGGTTAGTGCGTCGATGCCAAGGTTTACGCCGACGGTACAGATAGCATCCTCGGATACCGTGGAAAGGGTACGCTGAATCAGCGGATAATACAGATTGTCCGTTTTTTCCAGCAGGCCCTGCGCGAGATCGAAGAAGTGCTTTTGTTCATCACTGTTACAAAGAAAAGCACACATATCTACATAATTCCGCAGCTGGCGGAAATAATCACGGCTGATGTCGCTGACGGCGCGGTGCGCCAGCCCCAGCGCGTAAACCCGCAGGCTGTTCAGATCAAAACCCATAACGAAATTGCCCTCTTTCACGTTTTTGCCTTTCTATTATACAATGGCACAGCCCGGCGGGTGTATATACAAACTTGGCGATATGCCCGATTTCACCGGAATTCTACGTATGCAAAAAGGCATGGGCGGCGACATGGCAAACGGCGGCGCAAGAGTATCAGCCCGATACCGGGAAATAGCCGGCGCTGCGCAGGCAGGCGGCCCCGGCTTCGCTTTGCAGCCAGGTATACAGGGTACGGGCTGGGCTGCTTTGAGGCTCGTCCGCGCGTAAGGCCACATAGATCGGGCAGCACAAAGGGTAGCTGCCGTCGGCGACGGTTTTGTCGGTGGGGGCGCAGCCGTCCACGGAAAGAAGGCGCACCGAAGGGCCGGCATACATTTTGGTCAAATAATAATAGGTGCAAAAGGCAAGCGCGCCGCGGCTGCCATCAAAGGCGGTGGGCACATCCGTAAATTCGCTTTCGTACAGAGGGTACAGCTCCGTCGGGGGCGTGGCGGGCGCAGCGCCCTGCAGAACAAGATCCAGCAAAAGGCTTTGCGAGGGGCTTCCGCCTACGCATTGGCAGGCTGTGATCGCTTCGTCGGCGCCGCACACAAGCTGAAGCCATTGTGCCGCGAACGGAGCGCCGGAAGTGTAGGGGAGCATGGCGGCATAGCCCGCAAACGTTTTCAGCTCTCGCAAATGGGTATCATACAGGATGGCAAAAGAGGCGTCCGGCGTACCGGCGGTGCCCCATCCGGCGAGGCAATAGACATCCGGCGTGACAGAAAAAAAGGCACTGGCGCCGTCGGGTACGCTGCGGATTTCGCCCGTTGTAAGCTGTACAAGGCGGCAATCTGTGCACAAGGCGGCAGGGTTTGCGGCAGAATCCTCGGCAGAGGCCGCGCTGCCGCAGCGTACCGTCAAAAGCCAGCCGCCGCATAGCGTTTCCGGGTATTCATTTGGCGCGCAGGTGTATATCTCCTGCCCGGCTGCATCGTAAATGCGGCGCACATACTGCGTGGCGCCTTCCGGCGCGGCGGCAACATAGTATTCCGCCTTTTTGGTGGTGTCGTCTGCCAGCAGATAGGCCATCCCATGCGCGGGGGCTGTATACAAAACATCTGCGCCGCAAAAATTCGCAATCGCATGAAACCGCCCCCTATCTGTCCAGTTATACGAGCGGCCGGGCACAAATATTGCACAAAAAAGCGATGGGAAAAGGAAAAACAGAGGCATACACCAAAAAATGCGAAAAAGAGTGTTCTTTCCGCACGACAAAAACAATTCAGTTCCCTAAATTGCCGCGGATTCTATGCACAATGCTCGGATTTCTTACGTATCCTTGCAAATTATTTTGCCAGTGGTATAATTATCCAAAAGCAAAAGCTGCTTTTTGTGTATTTTGTTGTTTGGAGGAAAAGAACATGAAAAAGGTTGCACAGACGCTGATTGTGGCGGATTCGTATTATACGATCGCAAATGCCTCCGGCAAAGTGATGGAAGGCATGGACAGCAAAGAAAACGGCGCAGCGGTAAAGCTGGGCAATGATGCCCATAAGCCGACGCAGGAATGGTCCTTCTTGCGCGTGGGCGAGGGCGTTTATCGCATCCGCAACCGCGGTACCGGCAAGATGCTTGACCTTATGATGGGCGGCACGGCGGATGGCACATGGCTGCATCAATGGGAAGACGCAAACTGCTCCTCTCAGATGTGGATCGTCGAGCCGACAAATGACGGCCGGGTGAAGCTTCGGGCGCAGATGGCCAGCGGAAAGTGTATCGATGTTGTAGGCATGAGCAGCGAGGCCGGCGCCCGCCTGCAGATTTGGCAGGATGTAAACGGAGAGAATCAGCTTTGGAAGATTTCCCCGGCCGTCGAGAAAAAGGCGCATGCCTATGCCCCGAAGGCTGGCGTAAAAGCAGAAAAGGCCCCGGTAAAAGCGGAAACGAAAAAGCCTGCCGTAAAGGAAGAAGCCAAGGCCCCGGCTGTAAAAGAGCTGACCCCCGAAAAGACCCCGGCCGCTGCGGCAAAGGCCCCGGCCGCGAAGGCGGAAGCGCCGAAAGCAGCCGCCGGGCGCCACATCGGGAAAAAGCGCCGCCGCTAAAGCTTTTCCTTGCGGGCAAAGCGGCAGCGGATGAATCTCAATCGGCTTGCGAAAATACATAAAAAACGGAAAAGGCCCCGGCATCTGTTTTGGATGCCGGGGCCTTTTTCGATTGCGGCCGCGCTGCGCGCTTTTTTTGCGGAAAACGTAGGCGCATGCGGATAAAAACGGGCTTGCCGCCGTTTATTTCTCGGCAGGCAGATTCGGGCGATCCTGATCGCCGTCGGCCTTAAACAGCACAAACTGCGCCGGGGCGCTGGTGAAATAGTAGTATTCCGTATTCTCCAAAAGCGGCGGCGTAAGATAATTCGGGATAATCGTGCCATCGCCTTCTTTGCGCTCAGAAAAACCTGCGGCGGCAAAAACTGCGGCTGGGATGCCAGCGCAGTAGCACTCGGCATATTCTGCGCCGGCGGTTTGCAGCAGGCCGTCCAGCGCCGCGCCGATGCGGGGCAAAATGGCGTCCTCGCCGATAAAATCCACAAGGCGCAGCACCGCAATCTCACCGTGCGCGCCGCTTTGTACCGTGCGCGTAACGAGATAGGCCAGCAGCCGGCCTTTTTCGTGGATGCTCCATACATCATACGCCAGATGCGGAAAATCAAAATAGCGCCGTGTCAGATACCAAAGATCTTTGTGGGGCGTATGCGGGGTAGGCGGCAGGCCAAGCCCCTCTAGGCGCGTCACGGTGGAAACGCGGTCAAGCACGAGATCGCCGCTTACGGGCAAAATGACAGGGCAAAAAACATTTGGGTCGGCCCCGGCGGGCACGGCAGGCTTCGCCAGCCGATATGCCGCTGCACACGGGCGCGGCGCCAAGCGGTAATAGTGCGGGATGCGCGCCGCCTCCCAGCCGAGAAAGCGGTAAAGCACACAAGTGTTGGCGCGGATATTATTGCAGGCCACAAGGCGCGCATGCGTCAGCGCGGGCAGAGCATTCATCAGCTCAAGGCCAACGCCGTTTTCGCCTTTTACCGCCACCCAGACGCTGGCCCAAATATCCGGCGTATCGCTGTGGTTGGCGAGAATGTACCCGCAGACGGCCAGCAGGCGGCCGCCGCGCTCGGCGACGACAAACTGCAGCTGCTCGCCGCAGTAGTAATGCGTAAACCACTCCGGGCGGTTGACAAGGGGAAGCTTCCAATCAAAGTTTTGATTGATGAAATCGAGGATGCGCCCGCGCTCGGAAAGTTCCGCACAGCGAAACACCGGCGCGCTTTTTTCGGTATCAGACAATGGCGCTTCCCCCTGTAACAGGCAGCGTGACGCCTGTGATAAAGGCGGCCTCATCGCTGAGCAAGAAAGCCATCGCCGGCACAACATCGCTTACGCGGCAGTTGCGGCCCATCGGGTTATCGGCGGCTGCGGCCTGCACGATAAGATCCGGCGTATCTTTCAGAAAGTTCGTCTCCATCATGCTCGGGGCAACACAGTTTACCGTTACGCCCGCAGAAGCATATTCTACGGCAAGGCTTTTTACAAGGCCGCCGAGCGCGCTTTTCGCCATCACGTAGGCTGTCATGTTTTTCGGCGGGCAGCCGATCGTGTAGCTCGTCTGGATGAATAGCACCCGCCCGAACTTTGCTTTTGCCATCTGCGGCACGAAGGCCTTGCAGATGTGCACGGCACTTTTGACAGAGACGTTCAGATCAAGATCAAAGCGCGCCTCGTCGAAATTTTTGAATTTCGTGTTGATGGCGCGCAGCGCGGGCAGATGAATAATATGGGTCGGCGTCGGATAGGTGGCGGTGACATCGCGTACAAAAGCGTCCAGCGCCTCTGCGCTCGTCAAATCGACATCATACGGATGGATGACGCCCGGATTGGCTTGGCACAGATCGGCGATGCGCGCCAAATCGCCCGAGCCCTGCGCAATGATGCAGTCGCCCTGCGAAAAATCAGCCAGCAAATGCTCCATCAGCGCGTGGCCCACATCCGAAGATGCGCCGGTAATCAAATAGGTTTTTGACATAAGAAAACACTCCTTTTGGATATGCGGCCGCGGGAAAGGGCGGCCGCAGCGCGGCAAAGCCGGCAGAAGAATCGACATGTGCCGGGCAAACGGGCAAAACCGCCGCTTTTATTCGGCCAAGCCCGCTTTATATAGGCCGCGCGTCACCTTTTTACCGTCCTGATTCGTGATACTATATTTCACCGTGATCTCACGGAACGTCTCGTTGCATTCTTCCACGGTGCCCGTTACGGTGAGAACATCCCCGATAAAAACGGGCCGCACAAACTTGGCGTCAACCTCGTGCAGCAGGCAGTGTGCGCCCGGCAGATAGACGCCTGCCAGCGTCGAAACCATAGATGCGCCCAGCATGCCGTACACAACGCGCCCCGGATAGCCGCGGCCCGCCGCATACGCGGCATCCCGGTGGATGGGCGAACAATCGCCCGTCAGGGCGTAAAACTGCGCCATTTTTTCTTCCGTGACGGTTACGGTAAACTGCTCTTTTTGGCCCGGGGCCAGCTGGGCGAAAGTATAGGTTTTTACGTTGCTTTCCATAAATCCTCCTTGGCGGTTTCGCCGGGCGGGCACAGCCCGCATACCAAAAACGCACACCGCCCCGAAGACAGTGTGCGTCGATCGCCAAAACTCAGCCGGCCATGCGCTCGATCAGATCGAGCAGGTCGCCGACATTCTTCAGCCCGCGGACATCTTCCAGCTTGAATTTCAGGCTGAACTTTTTCTCGATGGCCGTCAGCAGATTGATCTGCTCAAGGCTGTCCCAGTCCTCGATGTCGTCGGCGCAGGTTTCGCGCGTAAGCACGAGAGTGTCATCATCGAAATTGTCGCGGAAAATCTGCTGTACGGCATCAAAAATCGTCTGTTTCTCCATCCTGATTTCTCCTCTTTTTTGTTCTGTATAAGTTGGCTTGCATTTTTTTGTTTTCGCCCGCCGCAAAGGCGGGGCAAAACGCACTTCGGGCGCCCGGCGGGTATTTATACGCGCCGAATCTCCATCACAGTGCACTGCGGGGCATAATCGGCCGGGATCGTAAATTCGTATTCCTTGTTGCCGGCCGCATCCTCGCATTTTAAGGCAAACCCGATTGTAGCATAAAAGTCTTTCACGAGCAAGTTTTTCGCCGTGGGATAGTAGTGGCCGCGCAGCGTTTTTACGCCCATCGCGGCGGCGTCCTCCACAAGGCGGTCGCACATGGCTTTTTCAAGGTCGCGCTTTAGCACACGGCAGCTCATTACCCACAGATCAATATCCATCGCGTCGCCCTGCTTATGGCCGATCACGATAGAAACGAGGCCGTTATCGCCGAACTTGTCGATCAGGCGGCCGTACAGGGTAACATAATCCGGGCTGCCGATCAGGCTTTCCACCTCGGCGGCCGTATAGCGGCGCGTGGTGAGGTTGAACTGATTCGATTTGTTAATCAGCTGCGTGATACGCTCGGCATGCGGGGCGTCAAAATGGCCGAACTCACCGCGCATGGCAAGGCTTTTCAGGTAATCGGCATAATCGCCGAAAGAGGCCTGCAGCTCGGCGCGCTGGGCATTTTCCTTGTACATCTCGGCGCGCTTGCGGTCGTCGGCGGAAAGCGTCGTTACCTCAAAATAGCCGCTGCGGTCGATAGCTTTAATGTAATCCTCAGGCGCGCCCAGCTCCGGCACGGCGACGCCGGGTACCTGCTGGCGGATAATCTCGCGCTCGGCCGGGTTATCATCGATAAACACAAAGCTGTCGGGGAAAATGTTGATCTGCTTTGCCATCGCCACAAGGTTTTGGCTTTTCGGCTCCCAGTTGGCCTTGAAGCAGATAAAATCTTCTTTTTTCAAAACGCTGTCGGCGCGGGCAAAACCCGCTTCGGCATTTGTTGCTTCGTTTTTGCTGTCGACATTCAGCAGCACACCCAGCGCGGAAAGCTCCTTGAGATACTGCTGAAATTCGGTATAAGCCATGCCTGCGGGCGTCTCGAGGCCCATCGTAATGCCTTCCGGCCCGTCGTCGCCGATCACGCCGCCCCAAAGGGTGTTGTCCAAATCGAGCGCGAGGGCCTTTTTGTTGCGGCCCAACAGGCTTTTCACAATGTTGGCGACGCTTTGCGCCAGATACGGCAGCTTGTCCAGCGCGCAGGGATATTTGTAGGCATACCATGCCGTCTGATCGCTGAAAGCGTCCATGCCGTGCTGTGCCTGTAAATAGGCCAAATCGTTCAGATACAGGTTTGGCGTAGTATCTGCGGCCTCGGCCAAAATGGCGTTCAGGCGGCGCACAAAGCGAACCCGCCCGGCGGGCGAGGTGGCTTCGCTGCTGCCCATGACACGGTAGGGCGGAAGCTCGAAGTTGTTCAAAATCACCGGGCAGCCCAGCGCAAGGCCCGCCTTGGCGGCCTGCAAAAAGCGGCCGGCCTCGGCTTGGGCCAGCTTTTCGGCGGATGCGGCAGTATCGCCGGGCAGCGGCCAGTTTTTGATGTTGCGCATGCTGGTGTGGATATACAGCACATCCGGCGCAAAGGCTTTCAGGCTGCCGTCGTCAAACAGCAGGTTTTCGTAAAAAAGAGCATAGCCGCCCTGATAAAATTCGGGGCGAAGCCCGTTTGCCAGCAAAAAAAGCTCGAGTATATCCTGAAAAACGCCCACGGTGACGCCGCTCAGGATGGCAATTTTTTTTGGCACAAGGTCCTCTTTGGCGGAAAGCTCCCGTTTCAGCGCACGCTTCTTTTGCAGGATAAGCGATGCATCAAACGGATAATCCAGAATATTGACAGCCATTTTGCGGCCTCCCGATCTTTATACTTTCTTTTATTTATAGCATATCCGTTTTTGTACCGCAAGAGCGGGCCTTCAGGCGCCGAGGTCCTCAAGCAGGCTTTCCAGCGCGGTATCGCCGTAGACGCGCATGCCGCTTTTTAGCCGCAGCGCATCGCCTTCGGGCAGCAGATTGACATAAATATCATAGACGGCCAGCGGCGTATCGCTGCCGGCGGCATAAACGGCCACACGGCCGCCGGTATCCCGCAGCTCATAGGCAGATTGTGACGAGGCGGCATTTTGCGGGAAAAACAGCGGGGCCGTCATGGCGAAAACGCCGGCCGCGATGCCACCTACGCATAAAACCATGATGCAGGCAAGAAAAAAACGTTTCATACAAAAGGGCACTCCTTTCTGCAAAGAGGATGCCCGAAAAAGCGCCGCGCTAGACGGAAAAGATGATATTTGCGAAGGCAGGCTGTACTTTCCGGGCGGGAATGTGTTATACTATCCTATACTAGTGTTTTCCTGCCCGCAGCGTGTTTGTCCGCCTGCGGAGAAAGCAGCGAAACCGGTGTATGGCTGCGGCACGGCCGCGGCGGAAGTCAGGAGGCGAGCCTTATCGAAAGCAAGGAACCACGGAAGATCCATCGCAGCGGCACGGCACAAAGCCATGCCGCCCCGGCGCATGGCTCTGACACAAATCATAAAGGAAAAACCGCGCCCCGCGGGAAAAAGACAAAGAGAAATTCTTTCTTTTCCAACATCGGGCATGTCATCGCGCTGTGCATTTGCCTGGGTATGGCAGGGTGTGCGGCGGCGGCCGTATGGGCCTGTTCCTATGTAGTGGAAGCCACGGCGAACGACGGCGAACTGCTGGATCTGGATAATATCGAGCTGAGCCAGTCAAGCGTCGTGTATGCGCAGCACTATGATACGACGGGCGCCGGGATGGGCGACTGGACGCAGGATGTGGTGTTCAAATCCTCGAATAGCCATCGTCTATGGGCGGATCTGGAAGAAATCCCGAAAAATCTTCAGTATGCCTTTATCTGCACAGAGGACAAGGATTTCGAGACGGAGCACGGCGTAAACTTTAAGCGCACCATCGCCGCGGCCATCAACGAATATACGCCGCTCAAGCTGTTTTCTTCCCGGCAGGGCGCTTCGACAATCGAACAGCAGCTGATTAAAAACATCTTGGAAGATAACAGCCAGGGCGGCTTAGAGGGCGCAAAGCGCAAGCTGCGCGAAATTTACCGCGCGTGGGGCCTCGACAACAAATATTCCAAAGATACGATCCTTGAAGCTTACCTGAACACGATCAGCTTCACGGGCACGATTCAGGGCGTAGAGACGGCCGCACAGGAATACTTTGGCAAAAATGCCGCCGACCTTACGCTGGCGCAGTGCGCCACGATTGCGTCCATTACGAAAAATCCGACGCAGTATAACCCGTATACAAACCCCGAGGAGCTTTTGACGCGCCGCCATACGGTGCTGAAGAATATGCTGAATCAGGGCAAGATTACGCAGGAAGAGTTTGACGCCGCCGACAGCGAGCCGCTGACGCTCGCCGAGGAGGATACCACGATTATCCAGACGACGACCTCGAACAACTCTTATTTTGAGGACGCTTTGTTTGAGCAGCTGACGACGGACATCATGGCCAAAGAGGGCTGCGATAAAGAAACCGCCCAGAAAAAGATTTATACCGGTGGCCTGCAGATCTACTCCACGATGGACCCGGACATTCAATCGGCGATGGAAAACATTATGCTGAATACCGACGACCAGTATTTTGCCGCCGGCTGGCATGATGAGGAAGTGGCAAAGCTCGGCGACGACGACATCCCTGTTTATGAGGACGACGGCGTAACGCTGAAAACCGGCACCATGAAGGACGGCACCCCCTGCTACTACCGTAAAGTCCGTACGCAGGCCAGCATGGCTACACTGGATTTCAACGGCAACGTGCTGGCGCTGGTGGGCGGCCTTGGCGAAAAAACCAACGATCTTGTGCTGAACCGCGCCTATGATGTGCCCCGGCAGACGGGCTCTACCATGAAGCCGATCGGCGCCTACTGCCTCGGCATTGAGTATGGCCTGTTCAACTGGTCGAGCATGATCGACGATGCGCCGCTGTATACGGCCGATCAGCAGATTATCGAGGATACTGAACATCCGGGCCAGTACCGCGATTGGCCGAGCAACTACAGCAACCAGTACACGATGCTGCCGACGCCGCTGTACTACGGCCTTGCAAACTCGTGGAATACGATCGCCGTGCGCGTGGGCGATACCGTTGGGCCGGACAACATTTTTAACTTTGCCTATAACACCCTCCAGCTTTCGCACCTCGAAAAATCGAGCGACGACGCGCTGGCCCCGATGGTGCTGGGCAGCCAGCACTACGGCGTAACGACCGTACAGCTGGCGGCGGCCTACCAGATTTTCAACGACGGCACCTATACTACGCCGCATCTGTACACGGACGTGTACGATGCAACGGGCAATTTGTATATGGAAGCCGATGTAACCAGCTATCAGGCTTTGACGCCGCAGACGGCCACCATCATGAACCGTCTGCTGCGCAACGTTATTACGATGGGCACGGCGGCCGGCGTAGGCGGGCCGAAAGCCGGCGGCATGGAAGCCGTGGGCAAAACCGGTACGGCCAGCGACTATAAGGATTATTCCTTTGTCGGTTTGACACCGTACTATGTAACGGCCTGCTGGTGGGGCTGTGATAACCCGTATGATATGCGAAAAGGCCTTGGCCTTAAGAGCAATAAGCCCTGCATTCAGGCGTGGAAAGCCTTGATGGAAGCCGTACAGGGCGACCTTGAGTATAAGGCCTTCCCGATGAGCGACGGCGTAGTGCAAGCAGAGTTCTGTACGCAGAGCGGCCTGCTGGCCACGGATACCTGCGCAAGCCGCAGCGTGGGCTATTATAAAGCGGACGATATGCCCGCGCCCTGTGATCTCGGCGTCTGATTCTTCGCGATTTCGGCCATTCCGAGGGCACTTTAAGACCCAAAATTATTGAAAACACCAAAAATACATCCGGCCCCTTGCATTGCAGGGGGCCGGATGTTATTATATCTCTGTTATACGAACAAGTGTTTGTGAGGGGTGAACAATTTGGAAAAGCGTTTTTTACTCGTAGATGCACAGGCGCTGCCGGAAGTGTTTTTAAGGGTGCTGAAGGCCAAGGAGCTGCTGGCAAGCGGCGAGGCCCGCAACATCAGCGCGGCGGCCCGTTTGGTCGGGATCTCGCGCAGCGCATTCTATAAGTACAAGGATTGTATTTACGATTCGGAGAACAGCCGGGAAGTTGTTACCGTAATGGCGACGCTGCTCGACGAGACAGGCGCGCTGCAAAATCTTCTGGCAGGGATCAGCGCAGCGGGCGCCAGCATTGTAACCATCAACCAATCGACGCCGGAAAACGGCGCGGCACAGGTGGCGGTTACCATCCGCACCGGCACGATGCAGATGAGCGTAGAAGAACTGACGGAGAAGCTTTCCCGCCAGCGCACTGTCGTAGAGGTACGCTGCGGCGCATAAAACGGGCAGGGCGTAAGGCGCGGTTGGGCGCAGAAAGGCGGAAAAGCGAGCATGGCGAAAATTGCGATCTTGGGCTTTGGCACGGTAGGAAGCGGCGTTTTGGAAGTTTTGCAGCGCAACGCGGCAGGCGTCTCGCGCCGTGCGGGCGAGCCGGTGGAAGTAAAATACATTCTGGTGCGGCGGGATTATTCGGGCCGCCCGGATGCACAGCTGTTTGTGCAGAATATCGATGTGATTTTGAGCGACCCGGAAGTGAAGGTCATCGCGGAATGCATCGGCGGCACACGCTTTGCGTATCCGTATGTTAAGGCCGCGCTGGAAAGCGGGCGCAGCGTCTGCACCTCAAATAAGGAGCTGGTTGCCACATACGGCGCCGAGCTGCTGGCTTTGGCAAAGGCCCATAACTGTGCATTTTTGTTCGAGGCGTCTGTCGGCGGCGGCACACCGATCATCACGCCGATGCATCAATGCCTCGCCGCTAATGTAATCAGCGGCATCGAGGGCATCGTAAACGGCACGACGAACTTCATGTTGACCAAAATGGCGCACGAAGGCATGGGCTTTGCGGAAGCGCTGAAAATTGCGCAGCAGCTCGGCTATGCCGAAACGACAGACCCCGGCGACGATGTGGACGGCGTGGATGCCTGCCGCAAAATTGCCATCCTTTCCAGCCTTGCCTGCGGGCACCATATCTATCCGCAGAACATCCCAACGCGCGGCATCCGCGCAATCACTGTGGCCGACATCCGCGCAGCGGAAAAGCTTGCCTGCGTCATCAAGCTTATTGCATGGATGAAGCGCGGCGAAAACGGCAGCGTGGCGGCGGGCGTCGAGCCGATGTTGGTACCGAAGGGTAACCAGCTGGCCGGTGTGGACGATGTGTTCAACGCCGTTTTGATGAAAGGCGATATGCTGGGCGATGTGGTGTTTTACGGCAAGGGCGCCGGCAAACTGCCGACGGCCAGCGCCGTGGTGGCGGATGTGATTGACGCGCTGAAAAACGGCGTAAAAATCCACGACAGCCTGTTCTGGAAGCCGTCTGCGCCCGCCGAGGGCATGCTCACGGACGATGCGGCCGCCGCATATTATGTGCGTACACGGGATGTACCGCCGCTGGAGCTGGCCTCGCTGTATGGCAGCGGCCATGTGGTAGAGGAAGGCTTTGGCGCTTGCGCCTATTTTGCCGAGGCTGTGGTGCCCGCGCGCTTGGCCGAAGCGGAACAGAAAATACAGGCGATGGGCGGCCGCGTAGAGCTGCTGCTGAAAAAACTGCCGGCATGATCGGAATGAGGAAAAAGCGATGATACGAGTATCTGTGCCTGCCACCAGCGCAAATGTCGGCGCCGGCTTTGACGCCGTGGGCCTCGCGCTGGGGCTTTATAATACGGCGGAGTTTTTCCCGGCTGAAAAGCTGGAGATTACTTCTTCGGATGGAACCGCTGTCCCCGCCGACGAAACGAACCTGATCTACGTTTCGGCCAAATACTTATATGATAAGGCCGGCGAACCTATCCCCGGCATGAAGATCGTACAGACGAACCCAATCCCGATGGCGCGCGGGCTTGGCAGCTCTTCGGCCTGCATCCTTGCGGGGCTGCTGGGCGCGAACCGCATGCTCGGCGAGCCGTTTGGCACGGCAGAGCTGCTGGAGTTTGCCACGGAGATCGAGGGCCACCCGGACAATGTGGCCCCGGCGCTTTTGGGCGGGCTTGTCAGCAGCGTATGCGATGGCGGCAAGGTATACGCCGCAAAGCATGCGCTGGATCAAAGCCTTGCCTTCGCGGCCGTCATCCCGGATTACCCGCTTTTGACAAGCGCGGCCCGGGCGGCACTGCCGAAAAACGTTTCGCATGCACAGGCGGTGTTCAACCTTTCGCGCGCGGCGCTGCTGGGCGAAGCTTTCTGCAACGGCCGGCACGATCTGCTGCCCGTCGTAACGCAGGATCGGCTGCATCAACAGTATCGTATGGCGCTGATGCCGGGCGCAGAGCAGGCGTTTGCCGCGGCGCGGCGGCTGGGGGCCAAAGCGGTATATGTTTCGGGCGCCGGCAGTACGATGATGGCTGTGGTGGAGCAGGCGGACGCCTATGCGTTTTGCCGGCAGCTGAAAGCAGAACTTGCCGAAAGCGAGGCCTGTCGCAGCTTTACCCTTAAGCGCCTTTCGGCCGACAATCGGGGCGCTTTTGTGGAGTGACTTTTCGGCACGACAGAGGATGCAAAGGGCAAAACCGGCATGGGCTATTGCCCTTTTCAGAATAGAGGAGTGAGAATATGGGGCTGATCGTACAAAAATTCGGCGGCACGTCCGTGCGCGACCGTGACCGCATCTTTAACGTTGCTCGCATTGTGGCGGATACGCACCGCGCCGGAAACGACGTGGTGGTCGTCGTTTCGGCACAGGGCGATACCACGGACGATCTGATTGCAAAGGCCGCGGAGATCACGCACGACCCTTCGGCGCGCGAGATGGATATGCTGCTGGCCACCGGCGAGCAGATCAGCATTTCGCTGCTGGCGATGGCGCTGAACGCCATCGGCTGCAACGCCGTCAGCCTGACGGGCTGGCAGGCAGGCTTCCATACGGATCGCGCCTATACCAAGGCGCGGATCAGCCGCATGGATACCGAGCGCATTTCTTCCGAGCTGGAGCGCAACCGCGTTGTCGTCGTGGCCGGTTTTCAGGGCATCGATAAGCTGGATGACATCACGACGCTGGGCCGCGGCGGCAGCGATACGAGCGCCGTCGCCATCGCGGCTTCGCTTCATGCCGACCGCTGCCAGATCTATACCGATGTAGAGGGCGTCTATACGGCCGACCCGCGGAAAGTGCCGCGCGCCAAAAAGCTCGAGGAGATTACCTTTGACGAAATGCTGGAGCTGGCAAGCCTTGGCGCACAGGTGCTCAATAACCGCAGCGTGGAGCTGGCAAAGAAGTTTAATGTGCCGCTGGAGGTGCTCTCCAGCCTGAACCCTATCCCGGGGACGATCGTGAAGGAGGCTACGAACGTGGAAGGTATGCTGATTAAGGGCGTTGCCAAAGACGCCGACATTTCTGTGATCTCGATTATGAACGTGCCGGATGTGCCGGGCATGAGCTTTAAGGTGTTTGGCCTGATGGCCCAGAAGAGCATCAACGTCGATGTGATTTTGCAATCGACAGGGCGCGACGGCAATAAGGATTTGAGCTTTACCGTCGCAACGGGCGATGCCGAAATGGCCGTTAAGGTGCTGGAAGAAAACAAAAGCCGCTTCGGCGGCACGGAGATCACGCGAGACGATTCCTGCGCGAAGGTGTCCATCGTGGGCGCCGGCATGCAGAGCCACAGCGGCGTGGCTTCCTCGATGTTCGAGGCGCTGGCGAACAACGACATCAACATTAAGATGATCTCCACCAGCGAAATCAAGGTTTCGGTCATCCTCGCAAAAAAGGATGCCGACCGCGCCGTAAGCGCGATCCACGATATGCTAATCCATTGATGAGGCGGGCCTCCGGCATTTTGCCGGGGGCCATTCTCTTTTTTCTGCCGTTTACACATAGCTGCAAACGCGGTATAATATCATATTAGCGATGCGGCCAAGAACGGGGCCGCAAGCTTAAAAAAGTGGGGGTTTCCAGATGCGGCAGAATGCGTCTTTTTCGCAGGATGAGCCGATGCGCGATGCGCTGGGCGGGCTTTCCGGCGGGCGAAAACGAAACAACAGAAGAAGAGGCCGTCGCCGGCGCCGCCGCGGCCTGCTGCTGGCAGGGTGCGCTGCGCTGGGCGTTGTGCTGGTGGTATTGCTGGTGCGCTTTTGCCGCGGTGCGGCCTCAGGGCTGCATACGGCGGCGGATTACGGCAAGGCGGAATACGATGTTTCGGCGTATGTGTTCAACGCGGGCGATCTGAATCTTCGCATCGTCAATAACAACACGCCTCTGCCGGAAGGTTATGCGCCCGATGCCGTGGATGCCGCCAACGGCAAGCAGCTTGCCGCCGAGGCGGCGGCAGCCTATCAGCAGATGGAAGCGGCCGCCGAAAAAGATGGCGTTTCGCTGATCTTGTGCTCGGGCTACCGCGATTATGCCTATCAGCAGGGGCTGTTTGAAAAACGCATGAAAAAATATGAAAAGCAGGGCTATAACGAGCAGGACGCTGCCGCGCTGGCGCAAACGGTCGTGGCAAAGCCCGGCTGCAGCGAGCACCAGACGGGTCTTGCCGCCGATATTGTAACGGACGGCTATCAGGGCCTCGACAGCGGCTTTGCCAAGACGGATGCCTATGCGTGGCTTGTGCGCTACGCGGCAGATTACGGCTTTATCTTGCGCTATCCTGAAAACCGGCAGGCTGCTACGGGCATTATCTACGAGCCGTGGCACTGGCGCTATGTAGGCGTGGAAAATGCACAGGCCATTACGCAAAGCGGGCTTTCGCTGGAGGAATTTGTGGCGCTGCATACCACGGCGCAGGACATCGCTTCGGCCGCGGCTTCACAGCAGGCCGAAAGCGCCGTATAAGCTAAAAATAACAGCCCCTCGGGGGAATGAAAAATCAGGGAGGATCTTGAATTTGGAACGTATTTCTCTGGCGCCCGGCGTACACATGCTGCGCGCGGCCGCGGATAAATTCAATCGCTGCCGCATCAGCCTGCACTTTACTTTTCCGGCCCAGCGCGCCACGGCCACGGCCCATGCGCTGCTGCCGCTTGTGCTGGAGCGCGGATGCGCCTCGTGCCCGGATATGACGGAGCTTACAAAAAAACTGGCGCGCCTTTATGGGGCCGATCTGACGGTGGATGGCCGCGCGATGGGCGCAAACCATAACCTGTGCATCAGCATTACGGGCCTGAAGGACGCCTTTGCCCTTTCGGGCGAGGCGCTGACAGAGGAATACGCCCGCCTTTTGTTTGATGTGGCGTTTCATCCGTATTTTGTGGGCGGCGTGTTCGACGCCGAGGCTGTCTCCATCGAAAAGGCCATGCTGAAAAAGGGCCTTGAGGATGAGATCAATGATAAGCGCATCTATTGCCAGCACGGCGCCCAGCGGGAATTCTTCGCAGGCTCGCCCGCGGGTATCCGGCAGGATGGCTACCTTTCCGAGGTGGACGGCCTGACGCCCGAGGCGCTTACGGCCGCCTATCGCAGCATGCTTGCGGGCGCGCAGATCGAACTGATTCTGCTTGGGCTGGACGACGCCCAAGCGGCGGCTGTGGAAAAAGCGCTGAAAAACGAGCTTTCGGCTGTGGCGCGCGCGCCGCAGGCGTTGGCGCCGTTTGTGCGCATGCCGGCGCAGCCGGCTCGGCATTTTACCGAGCGCTACGATATGGTGCAGGCAAAGCTGTGCATGATGTTTACGATGAACGCGCAGGTGGATGTAGAGCAGATGCAGGCCTACCGTTTGGCGATGGCGCTGTTTGGCGGCAGCGTAACGAGCCGTTTGTTTTTGAACGTACGCGAAAAGCTGAATATCTGCTATTACTGCTCTTCTTCTTTCCAGAGCTTTACGGGCAGCATGGCCGTAAACAGCGGCATCGAGCCGGCTAACGCCGAAAAAGCGGAGGCCGCAATTTTGAAAGAACTGGCCGATCTGTGCGGCGGGCCGATCACGCAAGAAGAGCTGGAGGATTGCCGCCGAGGCCTTGTATCCGGCTTTGATACCATCGAGGATTCGCTCGGCGGTATCGAGGCTTGGTACGCGATGGAGCTGCTGCGCGGGGGCGTACTGCATACGCCGGCCGAGGCGCGGCAGGCCCTTTTGGATGTAACGGAATCGGATGTGCGCGCCGTGCTGAATACGTTCAGCCTTTCGGTCAGCTACCTGCTGACGGCGGCCGAGGAGGGCAAAAATGGCTGAAAAAATGCAAAATCAGGCGGCGGCGCGCGCCGCAGAGGATACTTGGAAGATCCTGCCCTCGGGCCTGACGGTTATCGTGCGGCCGATGCCGGGCTATTCAAGCGTTCATGCGGTATATGCCACAAAGTTCGGCTCGATCGACCGCAAATTCCGCCTTGGCGAAGAAACCGTGGATGTGCCCGCGGGTGTTGCACATTTTCTGGAGCACAAGATGTTTGAAGACGAGGACGGCGACGCCTTTGCCAAATATGCCAAAACGGGCGCAAACGCAAACGCTTTTACCAGCTTCGACCGCACCTGCTACATCTTTACGGCGACGGACAAGATCGACGAGAGCCTCGACGTGCTGCTGGGCATGGTGGCGCACCCTTATTTTACCAAAAAAACCATCGCCAAGGAGCAGGGCATCATCGGGCAGGAGATCAAGATGTACGATGACAGCCCTGATTGGCGCCTTGTGACGGGCTTGTGCGAGGCGCTGTACCATGCGCATCCCATCCGCAGCGACATCGCCGGCACCTGCGAAAGCATTGCCGAGATTACGCCGGACATGCTGTATGCCTGCTGCCGTGCTTTCTATGCGCCGAACAATATGGTGCTGGCCGTGGCGGGCAATACTACGATGGAACGTGTTTTGGCGGCCTGCGCGCGCGCCGGCGTTTTGGACAAGCGGGAAAGCAGCGAAAAAGTGCAGCGCCTTTGCCCGGAAGAGCCGATGACCGTCGCTTCGCCGTATGTTGAAGTGAAGATGTCCGTCTCAAAGCCGTGCTTCGGTATCGGCTTTAAGGAGGCGCCGCTGGCCCCGGGCGATGAAGCCGACGAGATTTTGTATGATATTTTGTGCGATGTGGTATGCGGCGGCATGTCGCCTTTATACCGCCGCCTGTACGATCAGGGCCTTGTAAACCCGGATTTTGACGGCGAGATACTGCGTGTGGACGGCTGCTGCTGCATCCTGTTTACAGGCGAAAGCGATGACCCGGATACGGTGCAGAAGCTTCTGCTGGCCGAGATCGAGCGTGTGCGGCGCGAGGGCGTGGACGAAGAAATCTTTACGCTGTGCAAAAACGAAAAGTACGGCGAGCTGATCGAAAACTTGGAAAATGCCGAGGATTCCGCCAGCCAAATCGCCGATTTTGCGCTGATGGGCCATACCGTGGCCGAGCAGATCGGCCTGCTGGCCGGGCTGGGTGTGAAAGATGCCAACGCGGCGATGCAGAAGATATTCTCGGCGCAGCGCATGGCCGTGATGCATATTTTGCCGGATGGCTCTGCCGAAAGCGCAGCGCCCGGCGAGGAGGACTGAAATGGACAGTTATCTGGTAACATTCCCCGGGATGGGGCTGGAGTTTAACATTCATCGTGTGGCTTTTTCGATTGGCGGGCTGAACATCTACTGGTACGGCCTGCTGATCGCCACCGGTTTGCTGCTGGCGGTGATCTACGCATTTCGCCATGCCGTCGAGTTCGGCATCGACGCCGACCGCCTGATCGATGTGGTATGCATCGGCACGGTGATGGCGATTGTATGTGCGCGCATCTACTATGTGGCGATGTCTCCCTACGCTTACGACAATGTATGGGAGATGTTTGCCATCCGCGATGGCGGCATCGCCATCTACGGCGCGCTGATCGGCGCGTTCGTGTTTGGCGGGCTGGCCTGCATCTGGCGCAAGATTCCTCTGCTGGCAACTTACGATCTTGTAGCAATGGGATTTTTGATCGGGCAGGGCATCGGCCGCTGGGGCAACTTTGTCAATCAGGAGGCCTTCGGCTATAACACGACGCTTCCGTGGGGCATGTACAGCATTAAAACGCAGGAATACTTGCAGTCGAGCGTCGTTACGCTGCCCTCCGGCATGATGGCCGACCCCGCCCTGCCTGTGCACCCGACCTTTTTGTACGAGAGCCTCTGGTGCCTTGTGGGTTTTGTGATGCTGGCGCTGTACTTTAAAAAGCGCAAGTTTAACGGCGATGTGGCGCTTTTGTATGCGATCTGGTACGGCCTCGGCCGCTTTTGGATCGAGGGCCTGCGCACCGACAGCCTGCTGTTGGTGCCGTCCATCGGGCTGCGCGCTTCGCAGCTGGTGGCGGCCGTTACCGTGTTCGTCTCGCTGGCGCTCGAAATCTATCTGCGCAAAAAGTGTAAGGGCCAGCCGATGCGTGTGGCGCTGCCGCTTTCCAGCGACAACCTGAAAGCCCTGAAAGCGCAGGGCGGAAAATATGCCGCGCAGAAAAACGGCTGGGTGGTTACGCTTGGGCAGCGGGCGGCATCTGATGGGCCGACAGCGGCTTTCTTTACGGCGGATACGCTGGCCGTGGGCGCGCCGCATGCAGAATATGCAAAAGAAACGGAAACCGTCAATCGGAAATTTGCCGCATGGCTGAAAGATGCGCCCGCGGCGGAAAACGCAAAAGCCGAGGCAGTACAAAGTGCAGAAACGGCCGCCCCTTCTGAGGCAAAGCACGACGATGCGCCGAGCAGCCCGGCACAGGCCGACAACGGCGAAAAGCCGAAGGACGACTGATTTTTCGGAACGAAAAGGGGGAGCATGCTATGGCAGCACAGATTATCAGCGGAAAAGTTTTGGCGGCACAGATCAAAGAGAGCGTCCGCGCCGAAGTAAATACGCTCACGGCACAGGGCATCCGCCCGTGCCTTGCCGTGGTATTGGCGGGCGATAACCCTGCCTCGGCCACGTATGTGCGCGGCAAGCAGAAGGACTGCGCCGAATGCGGCATCGAAAGCAAGCTGCTCCATCTGCCTGCCGAAGTAACACAAACTGAGCTGCTGCGCGTGATGGAAACGCTGGCCGATAACAAGGATGTGCACGGCATGCTGGCGCAGCTGCCGCTGCCCGCGCAGATCGACGATCAAAAAATTATTGCGGCCATCCCGCCGGAAAAGGATGTTGATGGCTTTACGCCCGTCAGCGCCGGCAAGCTGCTGATCGGCGAGGAGAGCATGCTGCCCTGTACGCCCGCGGGCGTAATCGCAATGCTGAAATATGCGGGCGTACCGCTGGCGGGCAAGCGCGCTGTCGTTTTGGGGCGCAGCAATATCGTGGGCAAACCTGCGTCGCTTTTGCTGCTGCGCGAAAACTGCACCGTTACCGTCTGCCACAGCAAAACACAGGGCTTGCAGGACATCTGCGCCGAAGCCGACATTTTGGTGGCCGCCATCGGCAAGGCAAAGTTTGTGACGGCCGATATGGTCAAGCCCGGCGCGGCCGTGATCGACGTGGGCATCAACCGCGGCGAAGATGGCAAGCTTTGCGGCGATGTGGATTTCGACGCCGTGCAGCAAAAGGCCGGCTGGATCAGCCCGGTGCCCGGCGGCGTGGGGCTGATGACGCGCGCGATGCTGATGGTGAACACACTGAAAGCCTGCAAGCAGCAAAACGGGCTTGCATAAACCGGCGAAAAGCCCGTGCGCATGGCCGGCGCGCCCAAAAGCCGCCTCTGCTGAAAAAAGTGCGAAAAAGTGGACAAACGGCCTTGCAAACCGCAGGCAAGTTTGTTATACTATTTAGGCCGCGTGGTGTGGGCAGATAAGTAGCCTGAAACAATGGCCCGCCTCAACTGACCAGCGAGTACGAAATAAAGGAATGAAAACTATGTACGCTATCATCGTTACCGGCGGTAAGCAGTACCGCGTGGAAAAGGGCGACGTCCTCTTCATTGAGAAGCTGGAAGTCGAGGCTGATTCCGAAGTAAAGTTCGACGAAGTTCTGGCTGTTGGCGAAGAGGGCAAAGTCAAGGTTGGTGCCCCGACGGTTGTCGGCGCCAGCGTTGCCGCGAAAGTTATCAAAAACGGCAAGGGCAAGAAGCTGAACATCATCACCTATCGTTCTAAAAAGCACAGTGCGCGCCGTATGGGCCACCGTCAGCCGTACACGAAGGTTGAAATCACCGCAATTAACGCGTAAGGAGGGAAAACGCAATGGCACATAAAAAAGGCGTAGGTTCTACGAAGAACGGCCGTGATTCCGCCGCACAGCGTCTGGGCGTCAAGCGCGCCGACGGGCAGCAGGTTCTGGCCGGCAATATTCTGGTTCGCCAGCGCGGCACCCACATCCATCCGGGTGAGAACGTGGGCATCGGCAGCGATGACACGCTGTTCGCTTTGGCCGATGGCACCGTTCGTTTTGAGCGCGTGGGCAAAACCGGCAAGAAGTGCAGCATCAAGCAGTAACTTCCTGCAAAGAAAATTGCAAACTGCGGAGCCGGGCCGTTTGGTCCGGCTCTTTTTGGGTAAAGTAAAAGCGCGGAGGTGTTTTTATGGCAGTACAAACCAACTTTATTGACGTCGCCAGCGTCTGGCTCCATGCGGGCAAGGGCGGCGACGGTGCGGTGACGTTTCACCGTGAAAAATTTGTGGCTGCCGGCGGGCCGGACGGCGGCGACGGCGGCCGCGGCGGCGATGTCGTTTTCGTGGCAGACCCGAACCTTTCCACGCTGATGGATTTTCGCTATAAGCGCAAATATACGGCTGCAGACGGCGAAAAGGGCATGGGCAAAAATTGCCACGGCGCCAACGCGGAAAACCTTGTGATCCGTGTGCCGCTGGGCACCGTCATCAAGGATGCCGACAGCGGCCTTGTCATCGCCGACCTTTCCGACGGCAAGGCTGTGACGGTGGCAAAGGGCGGCCGCGGCGGCTTTGGCAACGCGCATTACGCTACGCCGACGCGCCAGATTCCGAAGTTTGCCAAGCCCGGCATGCCCGGCGAGGATATGCATGTCACGCTGGAATTGAAGCTGATTGCCGATGTGGGCCTGATCGGTTTCCCGAATGTGGGCAAATCTACGCTTATTTCCGTTATCAGCGCGGCCAAGCCCAAAATCGCCAATTATCATTTTACGACGCTGGTGCCTACGCTTGGTGTCGTCTGCTGCGGCGAGGGCGCAAGCTTTGTCTGTGCCGACATTCCGGGCCTGATCGAAGGCGCCAGCGACGGCGTCGGCCTCGGGCATGATTTCCTGCGCCATGTCGAGCGCTGCCGTTTGCTGCTGCATGTAGTGGATATTTCGGGCAGCGAAGCACGGGATCCGAAAGAGGATTTTGAAAAGATCAACGCCGAGCTGGCAAAGTTCAGCCCGGCCTTGGCCGAGCGTCCGCAAATCGTGCTGGGCAACAAATGCGACATCGCCACCGAGGAGCAAATTACGGCATTCCGCGCCTTTATCGAGGCGAAGGGCCTGCCCTTTGTGCCGATCAGCGCGGCGACGCGGCAAGGCGTGGATGCGCTGCCCGGCATGGTGTATGCCCGCCTGAAAGAGCTTCCGCCGGTGCCTGTGTTCCAGCCGGAATACGTGAAGCCGGAAGCCGCGCCGGGCGGCCGCGCCTTTACTGTCACCAAAACGGACGACCATGTCTTTACGGTCGAGGCGCCTTGGCTGGAGCGTGTTTTGGACGGCAGCAATGTTGAGGATTACGAGAGCCTGCAATATTTCCAGCGCCAGCTGGATGAAAGCGGCATCTTGGCCGAGCTGGGCAAACAGGGCGTAGAGGAAAACGATACGATTTTGATCGGCGAATATCAGTTCGATTATATTTTCTGAGGCGCGCCGCGAATGCATGCCCCGCGCAGCGGAAAACCGCCGGTGAAAAGCCGAAAATGGACGCAAAACAGGGGCAACGGCACATTTTGTGCGCCGAGAATCATCGCATTTTTGTGAGAGGAACTGCTTATGCCTGAAACGAACATTTTGCCCGCGCCGCCTGCGCCGGAAATTGCCCTGCGGGAGCTTTCGCCGCTTTCGCTGGCGTTTGTCGGCGACAGTGTGCTTGAGCTTCTCGTGCGCAGGCGCCTTGTGGCGCACTCACGCCTGCATCCCGGCGCGCTGAACGCCGAAAAGGTGAAGTATGTTTCTGCCCGGGCACAGTTCCGCGAAGAAAAGCTGCTTGAGCCGCTGTTGACGGAGGACGAGCTGGCTGTGTTCAAACGCGGGCGCAACGCCTCAAAAGCCAGCGTGGCAAAGCATGCTTCTCAGCTGGAATACCGCACTTCTACAGGCTTTGAAAGCCTGCTGGGGTGGCTTTATCTGGCGGGCGATACGGCGCGCGTTGAGCAGCTGTTTGATTTTTTGTGGGATAATTTTGATCCGCATGCGCCCTATACGGCGCAGCCCTGAACAGAGAAAAGCCCGCCGCTTTTCGGCGTAAGGCGCCGGAAGGCAGCGGGCTTTTTGGTTAGGCAAAAGCCTTATTTTGTTCCGGCGTCTGCCGGAGCGAGGCTTTTAGCGGCAGTTCTTTGCGTTGGTGCCGTTCGTGGCGTTTTTGGAGCCTTTGTCGTCGGCGCCGCGGGTATACTGGTTGGCATGCTTGTGATCTTCGGTGGAGTTGGTGCTGCTGGTATACTGGTTCGGGTGCTTATTCTCAGAGTTGGTGGAATTGGTGCTGCTGGTGTACTGATTCGGGTGCTTGTTTTCGGTGCTGTTTTTGCTGTTGGAATTACGGTTTTCCATAAAATGTGCTCCTTTCAAAAGTACGGAAGGGCACGGTGCCCTTCTACAGGGTAGTTTGGCCGCCGAAGCAGCAATTATGCAAAAAAAACGGAAGAAAAGGGGAGCACAGATGGGGCTGGAATACTTTACCGCACGGGAAAAGGCGTTGCTTGGCGCGCGGTATAAAACGCTGCTGACGCCGCCGGAAAATGAGGCCGCGCGCGGCATTACCGTTTCGGCGCTGCGCTGTACGCCGGCAGAATTTGCGGCCAAGGCGGATTTCTCTGTCTCGCCTTCGCCATTTTGCGCGGCCGGCTTTGTGGTAAAGCAAGCAAATTTTAAGCCCGGCAAACATCCGTACCACGCGGCGGGCGTGTTTTATGCGCAGGAGCCTTCGGCCGCTTCGGCCGCGCCGCTCGTTGGGGCCGCGCCGGGCATGCGGGTGCTCGACTTATGCGCTGCGCCGGGCGGTAAATCCAGCCAGCTGGCCGCGGCGCTGGGCGGGCAGGGGCTTTTGGTGGCCAACGAATATGTGCCCGAGCGCGCCGAAATCTTAAAGCAAAACCTCGAGCGGATGGGCGTAGCCAACGCCGTGGTGCTCAACGAGACAACGGCGCGCATTGCCGCGGCGCTGCCTGCCTTTTTTGACCGTGTGTTGGTGGATGCGCCGTGCTCGGGCGAGGGCATGTTCCGCAAGGAGCCGCAGGCCGCGGCCCAGCACTGTGCGGCGCTTGTGCAGCAGTGCGCGGCGCTCGGGGCCGCGATTTTGGATGATGCGGCGGCGGCACTGGCGCCGGGCGGTGTGCTTGTGTATTCCACCTGCACGTTTGCGCCCGAAGAGGACGAGGGCCAGATCGGCGCATTTTTGGCGCGCCATCCGGAATTTACGCTGCTGCCCGCGCTGGAAAACGCGCCCAGCCTTTTTGGCAGCGAAGGCGAAGAAAACCGCTGCGGCGCGTATCCGTTCGATGTGCGCCTTGTGCGCCGCATTTGGCCTTGCCAAGGCGGGGAAGGGCACTTCTTGGCGCGGCTGCAAAAGGCCGGCACGGCGCGCATTTTGCCGCCGAAGGGCAGCCGAACGGCAGAAGAAAACGCATGGCTTGCCGCCCTTTGCGGCACAAAAAAAGAGCTGCGACGCCCCGAAAAACGCCGCCCGGAAAAGCGCGGCAAGGGCGCGCCGGAAACGGCCGGCGCGGCGGCTGTGCTGGCCGCATGGCAGGCGTTTGCGGCCGAAAGTTTCCCTGCGCTGCAAGCAATGCCCGCGGCAGTACGCGGCGAAAACGTGCTGCTGCCCCCGGCGTTTGCGCCGGTAGGGCTGCATATCTTGCGCGCAGGCGTATTGGCCGGCAGCGTACAAAAGGGGCGCTTTGTGCCGGCACATCATCTGTTTACCGCGTTTGGCGCGGGCTGCCCAAACCAAGAAAGCCTGACGCGGGACGACCCGCGTACCACGGCGTATTTACACGGTGAGGAAATTGCGGCCCAAACCGCGCAAAACGGATGGTGCTGTGTCAGTGTAGACGGATACCCGCTGGGTGGCGGCAAGGTTTCGGGCGGGCGCGTCAAAAACCACTACCCGAAAGCCCTGCGCCTGCTGTAAGCCATGCGGAAAACTGCGGGGCACAGCGGCTTGGCGCCGCAAAAGCCCACTGCGGCGAAAACTTTCCGCGGAAAAGCCGCCGCATGGCGCAAATCCACGAAAACGGGCGCTGCGGCCTTGAACATCCTATAAAGATGTGCTAAACTTAGTAAGTTAGTGATTCTGCGCCATTTTCGGCGCTTTACGGGAGGAACCATTCCATGTCTGGACATAGTAAATGGAACAACATTAAGCGCAAGAAGGAAAAAACCGACGGCGCCCGTGCCAAGGTATTTACCAAGGTCGGCCGCGAAATCGGCGTTTCCGTACGGGAGGGCGGGCCTGACCCAAACTCTAACGGCAAACTGCGCGATCTCATCGCCAAGGCTAAGAGCATGAATGTGCCGAACGATAACATTCAGCGCATCATCAAAAAGGCCGAGGGCGGCGACAAAGAAGAGTATGAGGCTATTACGTATGAAGGCTACGGCCCGGGCGGCATCGCCGTCATGGTCGAGACGCTGACGGATAACCGCAACCGCACGGCGGCGGATCTGCGCCATTTCTTTGATAAGCACGGCGGCAATCTGGGCGCAATGGGCTGCGTGGCTTTTCTGTTCAACCAGAAAGGCGTGATCGACATCGACCTCGAGGGCAAAGATGCCGATCAGGCGATGATGGACGCACTCGATGCCGGCGCAGAGGATTTCGATGCGGGCGAAGAGGCTGCCGAGATCATCACCGACCCGGCGAATTTCTCGGAGGTGCGGCAGGCGATGGAGGACAAGGGCTACAGCTTTTTGTCCGCCGATGTGGCGATGGTGCCGGTAACGACGACCACCGTCGACGATCCTGACACGCTGGTGAAGCTGGGCAAGCTGCTGGATGCGCTTGAGGACGATGACGACGTGCAAAACGTCTGGACGAGCCTCGAAAACGAGGAAGACCTCGACCGTTAAGCTGTTTGCCAATCGGTAAAAAACAGAATATGCAGGGCCGCTTTCGGGGCACAGAGGTGCTTTGGAAAGCGGCCTTGTTTTTTTGTGGCAGCCCGCCGGGACGGCCCGCGCGAAGGCGGCGGGGCCAAAACCGCGCATCACGGGTGCGCCTTAAGGAAATCTTAAGGGGTTTGCCCCTGTTATGTTAAAACAAGAACTGGTAAAATAAGGCCGTAAAGCGAAAAAGCGGGAGTGAGGATATGGAATCTATCTTAATCTGCGACGATAATGCGGACATTGTGGAAGCACTGAAAATCTACCTCGGAACGGCGGGCTATACGCTGTATACGGCGGATGACGGCGCGGAAGCGATCGCTGCCGTGGAACAGCACGACATCCATCTGATTTTGATGGACATCATGATGCCCAAAATGGACGGGCTGACGGCGACGGCCAAACTGCGCGAAAAAGGCAACATCCCGATTATTTTGCTGACAGCCAAAAGCGAGGAAAGCGACATGGTGCTGGGGCTTGGCGTCGGGGCGGACGATTACATCACAAAGCCGTTTCGCCCTGTGGAACTGCTGGCGCGCGTAAAAGCCGTACTGCGGCGCTATACGGCGCTGGGCGGCGCGGCAAAAGCGCCGGGCACACTGGCCGTCAACGGGATCGTGCTGGACGATGGCTCAAAAACGGTGCAGCTTGACGGCGAGGCCGTCAGCCTGACGCCGCTGGAATACAAACTTCTGAAATTTTTGATGGAAAGCCCGGGCCAGGTTTTTTCGGGCAAAGCGCTGTATCGTGCCGTTTGGGGCGAAGCCCCGCTTTCCGGCGAGGGGGCCGTCGCAGTACATATCCGGCATTTGCGCGAAAAATTGGAAATTGATCCAGCCCATCCGCGCCGCATCAAAGTGGTATGGGGGCAGGGCTATAAGCTTGAAAAGGAGGGCGTATTATGAACAGCCGTTGGGGGCGTTTTACCCGCAGCACAAAAGGCAAGGCCGTTGGCTGGCTTGGCGGGATACTGGCGTGTTTTTTCGGCGCGCTTTGCTGCGCGGTTATTCTCGGCGCGATGGATATGGGGTGCTATGATGCGGGCGTTACGAGCTATTATGATACCTATGGCTGCAGCCGCGTTGTTCGCGGCTATGCTTGTGATGCATGGGATTGGTACGCCGGCCGCGACGGAAAAGGCGCCCAGTACGTGCTTAGCGACGATTTCACTTTCTTGCTCAAAGACGGAAAAACCGGAAACAAGCTCTACTCAAACGTGGACGATACAAAAGCACACTTTATCGGACGGCTCTGTATTTTTCAAGATCAGCAGGGCGAACGGATAAATTACGTCTGGGTGGGCCCGCAGGAAGATACGACATACCTTGCTGACAGTACCGCCACAACGAGCACCCGGGAAACGGTCATGGATTGCTACCTGCCTGATTTCGATCAAGTGCAGGAAAAAGCGCTTCTGACGCGGATTTCGCTGTTTGATTTTGTGTTTGCCGCGCGTTACGCCGCGATTGCGGGCGTTGCATTTTGCGCCGTGTTGGGGATCTTCTCTGCGGTGGTGTTGCTTTGCGGCGCAGGCCGCAGGCTTGGCGATGACGAAGTGCACCTTTGCTGGTATGATCGTATCCCGATGGAGCTTTCCGCTTTGGGCACGGCGGGCCTGATGCTGACGCCGGCGATTTTGGGATATGGGCTGCCGCGCCTGCTGTATGCCTTGGGCGGCGGTTACAGCGAAACAGGGCTGACCGTATTGGGCGCAATATTTGGCGCATCGGCGATTTCACTGCTGGCGACAGGGCTTGTATTGTGCTTTGGCGCATGGCTACTGAGCTTTGCGCGTTGGGCGAAAACCGGGCATGCATTCCAAAATTTTGTGTGTGTCCGGCTTCTAAAAGGGGTCGTCCATGCGTTGACCTACAGCTTTGGCGCGCTGCCGCTTGTGAAAAAAACGGCGGCCGCCGTAGGGGCGGTCGCGCTCGGAAACTTAGTAGCCTACTTTCTCTTCGCCATGCTGGGCAGTGTATATAGATGGGGCGCAGCGGGGACGCAGTTCCTTTTCCTGTTCGGCATCGCCGCGTGGGCGGCGGTATGGTACCTGTGCCTGCGCATTGCCCGTAACCTGCAAACGCTGCGGCAGGCCACCCAGCGCATCGCCGCCGGCGATTATGCTACCCCTGTCGATGCGCGGGAGCTGCTGCCCGTATTTTACGAGGACGCCGATTGCCTTTCGCATATTGGTGCAGGCATGAACGATGCCGTGGCGACGCGCATCAAAAGCGAACGCCTGAAAGCCGAGCTTATCACCAATGTTTCGCATGATCTCAAAACCCCGCTGACAAGCATTATCAACTACACCGACCTGCTGCTGCGGGAGCCTCTGCCCGAAAAGGCCGCTGAGTATGCCGCGGTGCTTGCGCGCCAAGGCGAAAAGCTGAAAAAACTGACGGAAGATTTGATTGACGCCAGCAAGGCTTCAAGCGGGGCGATGCCCTGCCACAAAGCGAAAGGCAGCCTTTCTGAGCTATGCGAGCAGGCGCTGGGCGAGTATGAGGAAAAACTGAAAAACGCAAAACTTGAGGCGGTGCTTTCGCTGCCGGAAAACGGCCTGGATGCCATTTTTGACGGCCGCCTGACATGGCGTGTACTGGATAACCTTTTAAGCAATGCCTGCAAATATGCAATGCCCGGCACACGTTTGTATCTGACAGGGGAGCGGCGCGGCAAAGCCGCTGTACTCTCTGTGAAAAACATTTCCGCTACGCCGCTGAATATTTCGCCCGACGAGCTGATGGAGCGCTTTGTGCGCGGTGATCGCTCCCGCACGATGGAAGGCAGCGGGCTGGGGCTTTCCATCGCGCGCAGCCTGACGGAGCTGCAGGGCGGCACATTTACGCTGACGGTTGATGGCGACTTGTTTAAGGCAGAACTGTCTTTTCCGGAAGATACAGCGCCTACCGCCGCCCCAATGCAGTAACAGGAAATTTTATAGCGCACGGTGCGCCAGTATATCCGATATAGAAAAAGCGCCTTTCGCGGCAGAAATCCCGCGGAAAGCGCTTTCTTTATCGGTACAAAGAATGTGGCAAAGTTTCGATGCCGCTTTATAGGCAGATCAGGTCTCGCTGCCTTTTTTAGGGGAGGCCTCGCCGGGAAGATCCAGTGCAGGGCTGCCCATCGCGGTGTTGAAATCGGTGTCGGTCAGGCCGTCCATGCTCATCATGCTCTGCAAAGCGGCCACATCGCCGGAAACATCCAGCGCATCATTTTGAAACAGCTTATCCAGCTGCGCCTCAAATGCCTTGACGAGCAAATCCATCGCGTGTTCGATACTGGCTTTGGTATCGGAAATGTTCTGCCCCTGCATGCCCTGCTGATCGAGCGTTGCATAGGTGTTCAGCAGCTTCAGGGCCGTGGGCAGGTAGTAATCCATAAATTTGTTGAGCTGCGGCTTCTTGGCAGGGTCCTTTTCGGCGAGATCGAAGATACGGGCCGAAAGCGTTTCGAGCTGCGAAATCTTTTCCGACATTTCTTCGCCGGGGATGCGGTCGTTGGCCTCATGCAGCTGGCGCAGAATCGCCTGATACTTGTTTTCGTCTTTCAGCGCCGTGGTGGCGGGCTTTGCCTCTTTTGCGGGGGCGGCCTGCGGGGGCGCTCCACGCACAACGAGCGTTTGTGTCGCCATATCAATATAAGAATACGGCCCAAACAAGCCGTGCTGGATGGCATCCTGTACGAGCTGTGACGTTTTTTTGCTGCCGAAGCCGCTTGCGGCGGAAAGCTCGCGCAGCGATACCGTATTGCGGGAGCCTACAATGGTTGCCAGCACCTTTTCGCGCCGCTTGCCGCGGCTTACGCGGGCGGCGGCAAACGCCAGCCCGGCGCCCGCCAAAACCTTCAGCAGGCCCGGCAGCAGGGAATGTAGGATATTGTAAGAGTTCAAAAGCCCGTATCCGAGCAAGCCAAACCCACTGAGAAGCTCGGGCACACCAACAGAAAAAGCAACTACAGAGGCAACGACCAGCCCGGCGATCGCGAGACGCTGATAGCGGGCGGCCTTCTGCTGCTCCTGCGTGGGGCCGGCCTGATAGGGGGCGCGGTAGGCGGCCGGGTTCGGCATGCTGCCCGGCTGGGGCGCGCCGGCCTGCGGCACAGGCGGCATGGTGGCCGGGCCGGAGTTGGCGCGCTGGCGCGCATACTGTGCGGCAGCCGTGTTTTGGGCGGCCGCGTTCGGCGCGGCGGTGCCGGTATAGGCGCGATAGGAATACGCATTGCTGCCGGTATTATAATTTCCGTAGACATTGCTGTGGCCGTTCAGCTGGTCAGCCCAGTTGGCGCGGCCCTGTTCTTCGTTTTTCTCGGCCTGCGCATCAATAAGCTTCAAAATCGTCAAAACCAGCCCGATCGGCCACCATACGATATACAGAAACACGATCGTGCCCCAGTTCATATGTGCAAGGGAATGATTCGAGTTTCCGTTTGGATTGCTGTTATAGTAGTTGCTCATACCCCAAAATCTCCTTGACGGGTTCGTTCTTTTTATCACGTTATCACGATCGTGCCGCATAGGCCAAGCGGCCGTCGGCACAGAAAAAAGCATCGTATTCCTTTTATAATGGAACACGATGCTTTTGTTAAGAGCTTTTTTGGAATCGCGCAATTTTGCCGTTATTTCATCAGGGCACAGACGGCTTGCGTATAGGCGATGGGGTCATCGACGGGCAGGCCCTCGATCAGCTCGGCCTGTGCGTACAAAAGTGTGCTGTACTGCTTTACCTTTTCGGTATCGCCAAGGGCCTCGGCCGCTTTCAAAACGCTGAACACCGGGTGCTGGGCATTGATCTCGAGTACCTTCTCGCTCTTGACATCCTGCCCGTTCGGCTGGGCGGAAAGCACCTTTTCCATCTCCATCGAGAGCGGCCCGTCGGCAGAAAGGCAAACTGGGTGATCTTTCAAGCGCGTCGAAACCTTTACTTCTTTTACCTTGCCCGAAAGTGCTTCTTTCATAGCGTCGAACAACGCCTTGTTTTCGGCGGTTGCGGCCTCGGCAGCCTTCTTTTCCTCGTCGGATTCAAGGCCCAGATCGCCGCTGTTGATGTTCTTGTATTCGATGCTGGCGTCCTTGCCGTCTTTGTCCTTTGTGGCGTAGGCATGCATGATCTGCAGGCAGAACTCGTCGACGTCCTCCGTCAAAAGCAGCAGATCATAGCCCTTATCGAGCACAAGCTCGGCGGCGGGCAGCTTGGCCAGACGCTCGGCGGAATCGCCGGCGGCATAGTAAATACACTTCTGTCCCTCCGGCATCTTGGCGACGTATTCTTCGAGCGTCACCATCTTTTTCTCTTTGGCCGAGTAGAACAGCAGCAAATCTTTCAGCAAATCGGCATGCATGCCGTAATCGGCATAGCAGCCAAATTTGATCTGGCGGCCAAAGTTTTTCCAGAATTCCTCATATTTGGCGCGGTCATTGGAAAGCATCGCATGCAGCTCGTTCTTGATCTTCTTTTCCAAGGCATTGTGAATCAGCTTGAGCTGGTTATCCTTCTGCAGCATTTCGCGCGAGATATTCAGGCTCAGATCCTGGCTATCCACGATGCCCTTGACAAAGCTGAAATAATCGGGCAGCAGATCGGCGCATTTCTCCATAATCAACACGCCGGAAGCATACAGCGCAAGGCCTTTTTCGTATTCCTTCGTGTAAAAATCGAACGGCGGACGCCCCGGGATAAACAGCAGCGCGTTATAGTTGGCGGTGCCCTCGGTACGGGATACGATCACACGCGCAGGGTCGGAATAATCGTGAAATTTCGATTTGTAAAATTCGTTGTATTCCTCGTCCTTTACTTCGCTCTTCTGCTTTTTCCAGATCGGCACCATGCTGTTTAGGGTTTCAAGCTCGGTATAGGTTTCGTATTCGGGCTTATAATCCTCGGGCGCGTCGGCGGGCTTTTCCTTCTGGCGGCTCTTTTCGCGGTACATCTGGATCGGATAGCGCACATAGTCGCTGTACTTTTTCACGATTGCGACAAGACCGTATTCGTCGGCAAAATTATCGTAATTTTCGGTATCGGTGTTGGCTTTGATATGCAGGGAGATCTCTGTGCCGACGGTTTCCTTTTCGGCCGGGGTAAGGGTATAGCCTTCAACGCCGCTGCTTTCCCATTTCCAAGATTCGTCGCTGCCGTAGGCTTTGCTGATGACCGTGACATGATCGGACACCATGAACGCCGAGTAGAACCCGACGCCGAACTGGCCGATGATGTCAATGTTGTCATCCTTGTTTTCTTTTTTGAAATCAAGGCTGCCGGAGTGGGCAATCGTGCCAAGGTTCTTTTCCAGCTCCTCTTTGGTCATGCCGATGCCGTTATCCGAAAGGGTGACGGTGCGGTTTTCTTTGTCCAGCGCCAGCATAATCTTGAAATCATCCTTGCTCATGCCGAGCTTAGTATCCGTCAGGCTCTTGAAATACAGCTTGTCCAGCGCATCGGATGCATTACTGATGAGCTCGCGCAGGAAAATTTCCTTGTTTGTATAGATGGAATTAATCATCAAATCCATCAGCTTTTTGCTTTCTGCCTTAAACTGTTTGACTGCCATCTTGCAAAACCTCTTTTTCTGCTTTCTATTTTTTAGAGAACTTGTATTAGCACTCGAAATCTTCGAGTGCTAATATACATCGCGCGATCGGAAAAATCAAGCCCTGTCGCCCGGGTTTCATAAAAAGTTCAGAAATGGAATTATTTTCCGTTGAAAACAGCTCTTGCGCCCGGCGAAAACTGCGGTAAAATAGGGAAAAGAGAGGAAATGGAAAATGGGAGAGTTTGGCGAAAAGGCAGAACAATATTTTCACGCGGGCTATAATTGCAGCCAAAGCGTTGTGGCGGCGTTTGCTCCGGTGCTTGGTATCAGCGAGGCGCTGGCACTCCGCATGTCGGCGGGCTTTGGCGGCGGCGTAGGGCGCATGCGGGAGGTTTGCGGCGCGTTTTGCGGCGCGACCACGGTGTTGAGCCTTGCGTATGCCAACCCTGCTGACCCTGCCGATAAATCGCGCATTTACGGGATGGTGCAGGAGCTGGCGGCGCAGTACCGGGCACAAAACGGCGCCGACAGCATTTTGTGCCGTACGCTGCTGGGCCTTGAAAAGCCGGAAGGCAGCCCGCAGGCTGCGCCGCGCACGAGCGAATACTATCAAAAGCGCCCCTGCGCGCAGCTGGTGCATCTTGCGGCGGATCTGACAGCGGAATATCTTGCAGCACACCCGGCTAAGGCGGTAGCGGCCTGCGCCGAGAAAAGGGAATAAGGATCGTTGAAATGCCATATCACACACGAAAAAAGAAAAGCGCCGCCGGCCCGCTGCTGGTGATTTTGCTCTGCATCGCCGGGGTGGGGTTTTCTTGGTGGAGCATGGACGGCACCGCCGACGCGGAAAGCCGCGGCACGGCCGTGGCAAAGCACGAGCAGCCGCAGCATACGGTTTCGGCTGCCGCTTCTTTGGCGGAATCCGCGCCGCAGGAAAGCTGTTATGCGCAGCTCAAAGCATCTATCTTGGCGCAGGATGCATCCGTGTTTTTGGCGGGCGCTTCCAAGCAGGATTTTCAGGCCGCTTATGCGCAGGTTGTAGACGATCCGGCACTTTTTGGCGTTAACGGCTGCAACTATACAACGACCAGCCTCGGCGTAAAGGTCGATTGGGTTTGGAACTGTGACGATTTCCCGGCCCGGCTTGCCGCCGCCGAAGCTGCGGCAAACGACATTCTCGCCGGCATGGATCAAAGCGCCTCGGATTATAATAAGGTGCTGTATCTGCACGATTGGCTTTGCCGGAACGTTTCGTATGTCTCCTCGGAGGATGCAACGGATCAGACGATTTATGGGGCGCTGGTGGCGCGGCAGGCCGTGTGCAGCGGCTACTGCAACGCATTCCGGTATCTGCTGGCGAAGCTCGGCATCGAGGCCGGCATCGTCAAGGGCACGGCCGGCGGCCAAAGCCACGCATGGAACAGCGTGACCCTAGGGGATGAATTGTACTACTGCGATGTGACATGGGATGACCAAGAGGGCGACGGCGGAAATTACATCAGCTATAACTGGTTTTGCGTAACCTCGGAGGAGATGCGCCGCCAACATACGCCGAACGAGGACGCCCGGATGCCGGATACGGCCGCCACAGCCTGTAATTATTATATCTATAATGGCTACCAGATGGACAGCTGGAGCGAAGCGCGGCTTGTGGAGATTTTATCCACGCAGGCCGCCGGCCAGACGCTGACGGTGCGCTGTGCGGATGATGCCACATATCAGCAGATGGAAGACGTGCTGTTTGGGCAAAACGAGGTTATTCGCATCCTGCGCGAGGCGGGCGTTTCGGCCACTTCTCTGCGCTACACCGAAGAGCCGGAGATGCGGACGGTGACCTTTTTGCTTGCCTAAGCGCGCGGCTCTACGATGCGTAGGTTGTCGCCGGCGGCGGCGCGCGTTAAGCTGTATGCAAGGAGGCATACAGTATGAAATTTACACCGTTGGAGCTGCAAAGCTGGCCGCGCGGCCAGATGTTTTATTACTTTGCCAAAATGGCACCGACCGGGTATTCGATTACCGTGGAGTTGGATGTCACAAAGCTGTACAGGGCCGTAAAGACGGCCGGCGTAAAATTTTTTCCCGCCTATCTCTGGCTTGTGACAAAAAACCTGAATGAACAGGTGGAGTTTAAGGTGGCCGAGCGAGAGGGCAAGCTGGGTTATTATGATACGCTTACGCCGCTTTACGCCGCGTTTCATGAGGACGACAAGACATTTTCACTGATGTGGACGCCCTACGACCCTGACTTTGCGGCCTTTTATCGCGCCTATCTGAAGAACCGAAACGAATTTGGCGAAAATCACGGTGTTTTGGCGCAGCCCGCTACGCCGCCGCCGGAAAATGCCTATACGGTATCTTGTGTGCCGTGGGTTTCTTTTACGCATTTCTCTGTACAGAGCTATGAAAATAAGCCCTACTATTTTCCTTCGGTCGAAGCGGGCAGGTTTATAGAAAGGGAGGGTAGACGTTTGCTGCCGCTTTCGCTTACCTGCCACCACGCCGCGACGGACGGCTATCATGTGCACCGCTTTTTGGAAAGCTTGCAGGCAGATATGGATGCCGCCGCGTTTTTATCTTCGCTTCCGGGCAAAAATCCCTGCGCCTAGCGAAGCAATCGGCCTATTTTCCGCCCCTATGCCGCATATATTGGCACGGGGGCGGTTTTTTATGTTGGGAAATTTATTTTCGTTTTTTGTTACAAAGTTTTTGTATCTGGCACTGCATCTGGATTCGGGCAGCTTCCCGCGGCCGTTGACGGCACAGGAGGAAATCGAGGAGTTTGCCGCGCTGCGCAAGGGGAGCTTACATGCGCGCGACACGCTGATCCGGCATAACCTGCGCTTAGTGGCGCATATCGCCAAAAAATATTATGCGGCGCCCGGCGATCAGGAGGATCTCATCAGCATCGGCACCATTGGCCTCATCAAAGCCGTCAACAGCTTTGACAACGAGCGGCAGGCGCGCTTTTCGACGTACGCAAGCAAGTGTATCGAAAATGAAATTCGCATGGAGCTGCGCCACGGCCGGAAAACGCCGGGAACGGTTTCCTTGCAGGATACGCTTGAAACCGGGCGCGACGGCACGGCGCTGACCGTACAGGATACGGTGCAGGACGACAGCCACATGGAAGAAGACTATGAACGTGACGACGAGGCTGGCCGCCTACACCGCTTGATTGATCGCTTGAACGGGCGCGAACGGCAGGTGATTCTGCTGCGCTACGGCCTTGGCGGCCAGCCGCCGCTGACGCAGCAGCAGGTGGCGCAGATGCTGAACATCAGCCGCAGCTATGTTTCCAGAATCGAAACCCGGGCGCTGAACGCGCTGCGGGAGATTCAAAACCAGGGGAAATAATGTCAATAAAAAACGGCGGCCTTCGATTGAGGGTCGCCGCTTGTGTCATCTCGAGGGTGAAGCCTTTTTGTAGATGAATCCGGTACAGCTTGAACCATATCCTCCGGTTGGTCAGTACAAGCAGTCCTAATCAACCATCAAGGCCGAAGGCCGAGATAGATGGCTTGAAAGAGCAAATGATACCGTGAGGACTAGTTGGACGCTGTATTAAACACAGCAAGGCAGCGACCGCATAACAGATCATAGAGGTTTGCGTATGCAGAGGCAAATGTTTTGCGTTAAGACGCATCACCATTTTAACATTGTAAATAGAATTGACAAATTGACGATTATAGGCTAAATTAAAAAAGACATTTGGCAAACTTTGCCTTTCAAAATGCAGAGATTGCGCACCGAAAACTTAAAAAGCAGACGTTCCGTTTGTTGCTGAAAAGGCACCGAAAAATCTTACTGTAAAACAAGATCCTACGCATTACGAAAGGGGCTTTTCCTTGAATAAACTTAAAAAAGTTTTCCTATGTGTGGCAGTTGCATTGGCTGCGCTATTTCTGATGGGGCGCAGGGTTGGGCCATGTGCCGACATCACTCACGGTTCATTACATAACCGACCACGGCGATAGTTTTATCAAATCGACGGTGTCTATTACTTTCTCCGGTGTGAGCACAAACAGCGACGCCAAAGCGCGCGTGAAAGCGGTAACGGACGTTGCCGGCCTTTCCGATTTTACCTTTTATTATAAAGGCAAGCCCATCGACTGGGCAACCTTTGATTTTACAAAGGATGTACAGGAAGAAAACCCAGGATTTCAGGTGATTTCCAATTCATCGACGCGGCTTTGTGTTTCTACTGCTTTGCAACTGCAAACCTTGCTTGGAACCGAAAATGCGGCGCTGAACAACAAGACGGTGACATTACAAAAGGATGTCTTTTTCCCGACAACGATCCTCTTTTCCGGTAGCGAGCCTGTCGTTCTGGATTTGAACGGCCATACGCTATCCGCTGAAAATGGCTACGTTTGCATTTTGGTCAAAAGCGGTACGCTACAAATCACAAACGGATCTGTGTGCAGTAAGGTGTGTGAGGACTATGCTCGTGAGGATAAGATTGCAGAAGCACCGGCCCTTGCAGTGGCAGGCGGAAACCTGTTTCTTGGCCCGGAAGCCTTGAATATTTCCGGCGGATATGGTGAATCTGGACTGGTGGTATATGGCGGGTTTGCCGAACTATTGGAACATACGCAAGTGACTGCGCGCGGAAATGACTGGGTTTCGGCCGTAGGGGAGTTTGACGTTTCGGGTACAGGCCGGTTGCTGCAAATTTCCTCGAAAAACGGCCAGACATCTGCCCGCTGGTTTCACGAGAAAGGCTGCTGCACACAAAACGATGCCAATGTTGTTCTAGTGCTGGATGCAAGCCTTTCTGTCCATCAGCAAAGCGCAGATTTCAGTGCGGATTCTTTGAAACTTTACCCGGCATTGGGCTATGAAATCAGCAACGGATATACGCCGGGGCTTGCCGCTAACTCGGTATGGCTCAGAAATCTGCCGGACAATGGCCAGGGCGTGATTGCACTGAGCCCAAGCTTTTTGGATGGCCTGAGCGGGACGCAAACGGTGTTAATGGGCAAACTGGCCACATCGCTGACGCCTACGACATCCACCGTGAAAGCCGGCACGGCAGTTTCACTTACTTTGCACGCTTTAGGCGGGGCGCCGATTGCCTATTCCTACGCATTAAATCCGGCATCTGACCCACTGCCCAAGGGAATGGTGCTGTCTGCTGATGGATGCCTTAGTGGTACGCCTTGCTCCAAATCGGCTTGTGGCGGAATCGATACCTACACTTTGCGTATTGATGTACGGAACTCGTATGGTACTGAAACGTTTCCACTCACCCTGATTGTAGATGCACCGGTTGTTTCTGTGCCGACAGCCACCCCTGAGCTCGATGAACCTGCACCCACGATTGTCCTACCGAAAATCCAAAGCATACTCCTGCCGGATGGCATTGTGGGAAACCAATATCGGGCTGTTATAAAAGCGAGCGGAGAGCATCTCGTTTGGAGGGTCCTTTCCGGCACTCTTCCCGATGGACTCTCTTTTGAGGACGGAGAACTTTTCGGAACGCCAATCCAACCCGGAACGTTCTGCTTCCGAATTAAGGCTGCAAATTCCGCAGGATGTGCCATACAGGAATATACCGTAAGCGTCAAGGATTCTCCGACGCTGAAATCCCTTAGTAACTGGACAATCGGGCAGGTGGATGCTCTGGCGTTTTCCCTGAAAAATGCCGGCTCTGTCAGCATGACGGCGGTATTGCTGGATGGTGTAAGCATCCCATTGGATTCGCTCGAGCGCAATGGTGATACGCTGATGCTGAGCGAAAGCATCTTGCAATCATTAGAAGTTGGCTCGCATGAGCTATGCATCACGCTAGAAGACGGAAGTGTATGTAAAGCAACCTTTGTTATTATGGCTAAGCCGGATATGGGGTCTGGCACCGAAACCGTTTCTGATTCGGCTGTGGAGCAAAGTACAACGGAACCATCGACACAAACGAGCAGGATTCCGTGGGCGCTTTTCCTTGCCGCGTTTATCCTTTTGGCAGCCGTAGTTGTAAGCATATACCTGCAACGCAAAAAGCACTAATCAATGGTGTGACGGCCGAAAAGCAAATTGAACTGACTGATGCGCTCTTTCCCACATCGAAACCCGGGCACTGACGCGCTGCGGGAGATTCAGGATCAGGGTAAATGATATAAATGAATAAGCGGCGGCCTTCGATTGAGGGTCGCCGTTTTCGGAATTGCCTGAACGATGGCATGCTTTCTAAATCTCTTGGGGCAGAATAGAAAAATTGGGCTATAAAAACTATGCCTTCTATACGCATGATTTACTAAATATTTCCATCAAACCGACATTTGGGGAAAAATGAGGTCGGTTTTGGGAAAAATCAATTTATAAAAAGAGGCTTTTTGCTATATTTGTGCAAGACAAACGCGAAAAGGCGATCGAACCCAACAAATCCTTGCGGTGGTTACAAGCGATAACCCGCTAAAGGCTATATTTAATCTTTTCCAGCTTAGCGGTTCTGCTCGGCAATTTTACAATCCTGGTAATGATGACGGAGTTCAAAACGGAGAAAAAAGTAACGTGGCTGATTCTCGCTGCGCTGTACCTCTATTGCATCGGCGTTTCGCTCGGCGGAATGCTGCTTGTGGGGGAGGACTTTGCCCGACGGTTTTGTGTGCCGCTTACGGCCATACCGACGGCGGGCGTACTTTTTTCCTTTCCAAAGATGGCTTTTCCAAGTGGATTTTTTCGGCGCTGACGGAGTTTAACCTCTTCTATGCATTTATGACCATCATCTTTTTTACTTGCGAACGGCTCAATATTTCATATGGCTGGCTCTGGGTGCTGATTCGAGTGATACCGTATGCTGTGTTTTGTACCATTTTCCATTGTTGGGGGAAAAAGAGCTACCGAAAAACAGCCAACGAGATCGAGCAGGGGTGGTGGATCCTTGATTTGATTGCGTTGGGGTTTGCGGTGACGCTCAATTTTCTGGTTACCCGCAAAATTATGCTGTTTCGGGCGACCGGCGAAGAATACGGGATTGCCTTGCTCGTGATTGTGACAGGCGTCTTTTCTTATATCGGTATTTTCAAGTTGCTGCGCCTAGTTTTGCAAAAAGGAAAGTATCTGGAAGAAACGCAGTACTTGCAAATGCATCAAAAGCTGCTGGAAAATGCGCTTGCGGCACAACAGGAAAAGGTTGAGATCGCAAAGCAGAACCGTTATGATCTGCGGCACCACAACACAATCGTGATACAGCTTTTGCAAAACGGAGAAACCCGGCAGGCACTTGAATATCTGGGCGAATACCAAGGCCAGCTGGAACGTTTTCACGAGCAGGAATATTGCAAAAATTACGGCATAGATGCGCTTTTGAAAGTGTATACCGAAAAAGCACGGCAAAAGTGCATCCGTATGACTGTTTGCGCCGCCGATGTTCCGCAGGAAGTGTGCCTTTCGGCATCTGATCTCTGTGCGGCCATTGCAAACGCGCTGGAAAACGCCCTTGAAGCGGCAGAAAAGTGCAAGGACGGCTGGATAACCTTCCGCGCGGAGCGATACGGCGAATATTTGAAGATAAAAATGGAAAATGCCTGTATGACGGAACCTGCATTTTTAGATGGCTTGCCGGTGACGACAAAGCCGGGCAGCAATGGCCGGGGTACAAAGTGCATCTGTGCCATTGCGGAAAAAACGGGAGGCATGGCAAAGTTTAGCTGCGAAAACAACATCTTCCATACAAAGATTTTGCTAAAGATTGCTAAAACACCGACATGTGACGAAACATGAGGCCGGCTTGGAAAACAGAAAACTGATTTTGAAGTGTTCCTGTCTCGGCCGGATGGGTATATACTGTAAGAAACGCGGGGGAAGGGGAAAAGCCATGTATCGCATTTTTATGGTAGAGGATGATACTGTGATCGCGCGCGTCACGGCGCAGCAGCTTGAAAGTTGGGGCTATGCGGTGACGCTGGCGCAGGATTTTGAGCATGTGACGGCGGAGTTTGCCGCCTGCAGCCCGCAGCTTGTGCTGCTGGACATCACGCTGCCTTTTTATAACGGGCATCACTGGTGCAGCGAAATCCGCAAGGTATCAAAGGTGCCGATCCTGTTTTTGTCGTCGGCTTGCGATAACATGAATATTGTGATGGCGATGACGATGGGCGGCGACGATTTTGTGGCAAAACCTTTCGAGATGCCCGTGCTGATTGCAAAAATTCAGGCGCTGCTGCGCCGCACGTATGATTTCGGCGCGCCCGCGCAGCTTTTAGCGTGCGGCGGCGCCGCGCTGAACGTTTCCGATGCGACGCTGCACGGCCCGGCGGGCCAGGTGGAGCTAACCCGCAACGAATGCCGCATTTTGCAGCTGTTGCTTGAAAATAAGGGCCGTATTGTCTCGCGCAGCGCGCTGATGACGCGCCTGTGGGAATCGGACAGCTATATTGATGAAAATACCTTGACAGTGAACGTGACACGCCTGCGCAAAAAGCTGGAACAGGCAGGTTTGGCAGATTGTATCCACACAAAAAAAGGGGAAGGGTATTTGGTGGAATGATATGCTGAAATCATGGCTGGCCCGGCAAAAGGGCGCATTCGGCCTGCCGGTTTTGGCGGCGGGCATCTATAGCATTGTGGCCTACCTTTACCATATCCCGCTGGAGCCTGTGCTGTATACATTTATCTTAGTGGGGGCCGCTGCCGCCGCATATGCCGCGCTTAGCTTTTCGCGCTATGCCCGTCATTGCCGGGAAATCGAACAGCTGCTGCCCGCCGCAGAGGAGGCCGAGCCGACCCTGCCCGAAACTTCGGACCGCCTTGAGGGCGATTATCAGCAGATGCTGCACCTTGTCTGCGAAAACCGCGCCGCGCTGGCGGCCTCGGCGGAGGCCCGGCGGCACGAAATGCTCGATTACTATACGCTTTGGGCACACCAGATCAAAACGCCGATTGCGGCGATGCATCTGCTGCTGCAGGCATATCCCGATGGCACTGACGGCGAGCTGGATGCCGAACTGTTCAAGATCGAGCAGTATGTCGAGATGGTGCTTTCGTATCTGCGCCTTGGCGGCGAAACAAACGATTTTGTGCTGCGGCGCGAGCCGCTGGATGACATCTTGCATGCGGCGGTACGCAAGTTTGCGCGGCTGTTCGTGCTCAAGCGCATTACGCTGGAATATCGGGATACCGGGATGATGGTGCTGACGGACGCCAAATGGATGCGCTTTTTGGTAGAGCAAATCCTTTCCAATGCTTTGAAATATACGCCGCGCGGCGGCAACATCACGCTGCGCGTGGAAAATAATACGCTTGTGATCGCGGATAACGGCATCGGTATCCGCGCCGAGGATCTGCCCCGTATTTTTGAAAAAGGCTTTACGGGCTATAACGGCCGTAAGGACCAAAAAGCGACGGGGCTTGGGCTGTATCTTTGCAGCCAGACGGCGAAAAAGCTGAACGTCTCGCTTGCGGCTGCTTCTACCCCGGGTAAGGGCACGAAGCTGCGCATCGGGCTTTGCACCGAATCGCCGGAATACGAGTGAACCTTACAAAAGCGTAAGAAACCGGGCCGGTTCGTAAGCTGTTTCGATGGCACACGGCCCGGCCTTTTGCTATCCTTAGTTCAGCCAAAAAACAAGGAGGGCTTACGCATTATGTCTTTATTGGAAATTGTACATCTGAAAAAAATATATACCACCCGCTTCGGCGGCAGCCGCGTTACGGCGCTGTCGGACGTGAACTTCTCGGTGGAAAAGGGCGAGTATGTCGCCATCATGGGCGAATCCGGCGCAGGCAAAACGACGCTGCTGAACATCCTTGCCGCACTCGATCGGCCGACGGCCGGCTCAGTGCTGCTCAACGGGCAGGACATTACAAAAATCAGCGAAAAACAGCTGTCGGCTTTTCGGCGCGACAACCTTGGCTTTGTTTTTCAGGATTTTAACCTGCTGGATACCTTTTCGCTGCGCGACAATATCTTTCTGCCGTTGGTGCTGGCGGGCAAGCACTTTGATGAGATGGAAGCCGAGCTTCAGCCCATCGCACAGCAGCTTGGCATTGCCGAACTGCTGGATAAGTTTCCGTATGAAGTTTCCGGCGGGCAGAAGCAGCGCGCCGCGATTGCCCGCGCGCTGATTACACGGCCGCAGCTGATTTTGGCCGATGAGCCGACCGGCGCGCTCGATTCGCATGCGGCGGATAAGCTGTTGGCGCTGTTTAGCCAGATCAACGCCGGCGGGCAGACGATTTTGATGGTGACGCACAGCGTTAAAGCCGCCAGCCACGCAGGGCGTGTGCTGTTTTTGCGCGATGGCGAGGTGTACCATCAGCTGTACCGCGGCGAGATGAAGCGCGACGAGATGTTTGCTAAAATTTCCGATACGCTGACGATGCTTTCGACGGGCGGTGAGCAGGATGAGTAAGCTGCGCCTGTATGCCCGGCTGGCAAGGCAGAGCCAGCAGAAAAACCGCCAGTTTTACCTGCCCTTTATGCTGGCCTCGGCCGGCTGCGCGGCGATGTTTTATATCATGCGCTTTTTGTGCTACAGCGACCTTGGCAATAACGTAAGAGAGGGCTTTTATCTGATTTTTACGCTGGAGCTGGGCTGTATCGTCATCGGCTTTACCTCACTGGGCATCCTTTGGTATGCCAACAAGTTTGTGATGCGCCGCCGCCAAAAGGAGCTGGGACTGTACAATATCCTCGGCATGCAAAAGGGCGATGTGGCCTGTGTGCTGGGCCTTGAGACTGTAATCATGGCCGTGCTCAGCACGATTGCCGGGCTTTTAGGTGGCATCCTGTTCTCAAAACTGGTGCTGCTGGCGCTGGCGAAGCTTGTGCATTTTGATGCGCCGTTCGGCTTTTCCGTCTGCGTCGGGGGGCTTTGGCAAACGGCCCTTTTGATGGGCGGCATCTTCGGCATTCTGCTGGTTTACAACATTTGGTGCGTGGCGCGCTCGCGCCCCATCGAGCTGCTGCACAGCGATACTGTGGGCGAGCGCGAGCCGAAAAGCCGCTGGCTGCTGGCGCTGGTTGGCGCGGCGGCGCTGGCGGGCGGCTATGGGATCGCTGTTACCACGAAAGATCCTATCGTGGCGTTTTCGCTGTTTTTCCCGGCGGTTATGCTGGTGATCCTTGGTACCTACTGCCTGTTTACGGCAGGCTCGGTGGTACTCTTAAAGCTGCTGCGCAAAAATAAAAAGTTTTACTATCAGCCGCAAAACTTTACTGCTGTATCCGGCATGCTCTACCGCATGAAGCAAAACGCCAAGGGCCTTGCGAACATTTGCATCCTTGCCACAATGGTGCTGGTAACAGTATCCTGCACGGTTTGCATGTATTCCGGCATGGAGGAAGGCTTGGAGCGTTTATACCCGGACGAAATCGCCCTGCGGTATGTGTGCCCCGCCGAAACGCTGGAGCAGGAGGATTTTTCCGGCCTTGAGGATGCCGTGGCACAGGCGGCGGCGCAGTACGGCTGCACTTCCAAAGATATTACCACGCATCTGCGCATTGCCTTTGCCGCACAGGATACCGGCGACGGTTTTTCGCTGGATCAAGGAAACTTTTCGGCAACCGGCGGGAACTATGTTCTCGATTTTATTACAGCGGAGGATTACGGGCGCCTGACGGGCACACAAGTTTCGCTTGCACCCGATGAAGTGATGGCCTGTGGGCTGCCGGAAGGGCAGCAAACGCTGCGGGTGGGCGAGTATTCCTTTCGCATCCAAAAGCAGCTTTCGGAGTTTCCGGTTGTCTGTGATACGTTTTCTTCGCAGCTGGCCCAGGTGGACTACCTCGTTGTTTCGGGCCGCGACGTCTTGGTGGAACTCTATCAACAGCAGCTTGCTGCCTTTGGCGAAAAACGCGCCAGCTCGCTGGTATACCATATCGCGGTAAATGTACAGGGCGACGACGCAAATATGAGGGCCTGCTACGATGCAGTGCAGGCCGCCGGGCAGCAGTATCTTGCCGCGGCGGGTATGGATGTGTTTCAGGCTTCGTCTTCGTGCCGGGCTGAAGCACGCGGCGATTTCTATGCTTCTTACGGCGGATTCTTGTTCCTCGGGCTGTTTTTGGGCACATTGTTTTTGCTGGCTACTGTGCTGATTATGTACTATAAGCAGATCTCTGAAGGCTATGAGGACCGCAGCCGCTTTGTCATCCTGCAAAAGGTGGGCATGAGCGAACAGGAAGTTCGCGCATCCATCCGCAGGCAGGTGCTGATGATCTTCTTCCTGCCGCTGCTGGTGGCGGCGCTGCACATTGCGTTTGCCTTCCCGCTGATTGTGTGCCTGTTCACGCTGTTCAGCCTGTCAAACGTGCCGCTGTTCGCGGTATGTACCGTTATCACATTCGCGCTGTTTGCGCTCGTCTATGTGCTGGTGTATCTGGCGACGGCGCGCAAATACTATCAAATCGTCCGGGCCTGAACGGGCAGGGCGAAAAGCGCGGAAACATAAAAATAGAATCGGCCAGAATCGGCGGCGGGAGCAATATCCTGCCGCCGATTTTTTGTGCGGCAACCTGCGCGCCCAAAAACATTGCAGCGGTAGGCGGCAAAAGGCCGGCTTTGGCATAGGCATAAGGCTTTACGCCCGGAAAAGCGGGGTTGACAGCCTGCGGCGCATGGGCTTACACTGAAGCAAATCCGCAAAAAATCGATAGGAGGCCGGCCGATATGAAGACCCTGCTTGTGATCGAGGATGACCCCGCGCTGGCGCGCGGCATCTGCCTTGCGCTGCAAAGCGAAAGCGTATGCTGCCGCAGCTGCCCTACGCTGGCAAAAGCGCGCGCCCAGCTGGCCGCCTGTGATCTCGCCGTGCTGGACATCAACCTGCCGGACGGCAGCGGGCTGACGCTGCTGGCGGAGATCCGCAAAACCTCCGCTTTGCCCGTGATCCTTTTGACGGCAAACGATTTGGAAACCGATATTGTGGCAGGGCTGGAATCGGGCGCGGATGATTACATCACAAAGCCGTTCAGCCTCGCTGTGCTGCGGGCCCGCGTCCATACGCAGCTGCGCCGGTTGGAAGCCTGTGCGGCCGCGCCTGCCGAGGGCCGCTTTGTACAGGACGATTTTGTGTTTGATTTTGCCCGCATGCACTTTCTGTGCCGGGGCAAAGCTGTGGAATTGAGCAAAACCGAGCAAAAGTTACTGCGCCTGCTGACGCAAAACGCCGGGCAGACGCTGCCGCGTGCAGTTTTGCAGCAGCGCATTTGGCCCGACGGCGCACAGTATGTAGACGAAAACGCGCTTTCCGTCACGGTAAAGCGCCTGCGCGATAAGCTCGAAGCTGACCCGGCGCATCCGCGCTATATCCAGACGGTATACGGCATCGGCTATGGATGGGCGGTGAAAGCATGAGCGCCGCGGGCTATCTGCCTTTCTTCGCCGCGGCGGCGCTGGCGGCTGCGGCACTTTTGGCGGCGGCGGGCTGGGTATGGTACACACGGCGCGCGCTGCGCCGCATAATGGAGCGCATGAACGCGATGCTGGACACCGCTTTGCACGGCGATTTTACGGAAGCGGCCTACGACGAAAGCATGCTTTCCGCTTTGGAAACAAAACTGGCACAGTACCTTTCCGCTTCCGCCGTATCGGCCAAAAACCTTGCCGCGGAAAAGGATAACATCAAAACGCTGATCTCCGATATTTCGCATCAGACAAAAACGCCCGTGGCAAACCTTGTGCTGTATGCACAGCTTTTGGCCGAGCAGCCGCTTTCGCCCGAAGGCCGCGCCTGTGCCGATGCACTAAATTCACAGGCCGAAAAACTGCGCTTTTTGATCGATGCGCTGGTAAAAACCTCTCGGCTGGAAACGGGCATCCTTGCGCTGCACCCGATACAGGCGCCGGTGGGGCCGATGCTGGAAAGCGCAGTAGGGCAAATGCGCCCCGCCGCCGAAAAAAAACAGCTTGCGCTTCGGCTGGAGCCCGCCTTGGCCGAGGCTGTGTTTGATCCGAAATGGACGGCCGAAGCCGTGTGCAATTTGCTGGATAACGCGATAAAATATACCCCTGCGGGCGGATGCGTTACGGTGCATATCGTCTGCTATGAGCTGTTTTGCCGTATCGACGTACAGGATACCGGCATCGGCATCCCGGAAAGCGAGCAGGCCAAAATTTTTGGCCGTTTTTATCGCGCACCGGCCGCGCGCGAAAGCGCGGGCACGGGCCTTGGGCTGTATCTTGCGCGGCAAATCGCGGCAGGGCAGGGTGGCTATTTGAAAGTGGCTTCCGCGGTGGGGAAAGGCAGCACGTTTTCGCTGTTTTTGCCACAGCCGCGGGCAAAAGCCAAAGCGGGCGGCCTTACCTGATTTACAAAGAGCCGCTTTTCGCTTCGACGCGGTGCGCCCGCGCACACGAAACCTGTGCAAATCTTGCAAAACCGTTAGATTTACGGCCGGCCGCCGAAAGATTGTAGAAAGATTGCGCGCGTAAAGTCTGTATCAAAGCCAAGATACAGGCTTTTTTGATAAGGAGCGTAAACCATGACGATTTTACAAACGGAAAACCTCAAAAAAATCTACGGCGCAGGCCTGATGGAAGTACATGCGCTGGACGGCGTGAGCTTGGCCGTGGAAAAGGGAGAGTTCGTCTCGGTAGTGGGCACTTCCGGCAGCGGCAAATCTACGCTGCTGCACATGCTCGGCGGGCTAGACCGGCCGAGCGAAGGCACCGTGACGGTGGACGGCAAGGCGATTTTTTCGCTGAAAGATGAAGAGCTGACGATCTTCCGCCGGCGCAAGATCGGCTTTGTCTTTCAAAACTACAACCTTGTGCCGGTTTTGAACGTAATGGAAAACATTGTGCTGCCCATCGAGCTGGACGGCGGCAAGCCGGACCGCGCCTTTCTCGATCAGATCATTGATACCTTGGGCCTTGCGGGCAAGCTCGAAAACCTGCCTAACAACCTTTCCGGCGGGCAGCAGCAGCGCGTAGCCATTGCGCGCGCCCTTGCGGCGAAACCGGCCATTCTGCTGGCTGACGAGCCGACAGGCAATCTCGACAGCAAAACCAGCCAGGATGTAATGGGCCTTTTGAAGGTGACAAGCCAAAAATTCGGCCAGACGATTGTGATGATTACGCACAACGAAGAAATCGCGCAGACGGCCGACCGCATTCTCCATATCGAGGACGGAAAACTGGTTTCGGGCGGTGAGCGCGCATGATCGCCGTAAAAAATAAAAAGGCCATCGCAAACCTTGCCCGCAAAAGCCTGGAGGCAAACCGCGCCCGCAATGTCATCGCCGTGTGCGCCATCGCGCTGACGACGCTTTTGTTTACGGCGCTGTTTACCGTGGCGGGCACACTGGCCGATTCCTTGCAGCAGCAGACATTCCGCCAGGCGGGCGGCGATTTTTACGGTAGCTTCAAGGATTTGACGGCGCAGCAGTGCACCGAGCTTGCCGCCGATGCGCGCATCGTAAAATCAGGCGCACGGCAGATACTGGGCATACCGCAAGATGCGCCTTTTACCAAAACGCATGCGGAAGTGAGCTATATGGACGCCACATGCGCGGCAGGATATTTTTGTACGCCGCAGCACGGACGCCTGCCCGCCGAGGGCACAAACGAGATCGCCTGCGACACGCGCTTTTTGGAGCTGCTGGGCATCACGCCGCAAATCGGCGCCAAGGTGACGGTGGAGTATACGCTTGGCACAGGCGCGGGCAGCGGAAAAACCGTAGAGGATACCTTTACGTTGTCCGGCTGGTGGGAGTTTGACGAAGCCGGGCAGGCCAGTATGGCGATTGTGCCGCGCAGCTATGCGGCGCAGGTGATGGAAGGCTACACCCCTGCCGACGAAAGCGACGATACCGGCCTTTGGACATTGAACGTGTACCTGAAAAGCACGGCGCATATCGAAAGTGACCTTGCAGCGATTCTGGCCGACCACGGTTATCAAAACGCCGATGCACAGCAGGAAAACTATATTGATACCGGCGTAAACTGGGCCTATCTCGGCGCGCAGCTTTCGAGCCGTGCGGATGGCGGCACCGTGGCAGGTATCGCGGCGCTGCTGGCGCTGATCGTGCTGACAGGGTATCTCATCATCTATAATATCTTCCAAATCTCGGTGGCAAACGACATCCGCTTTTACGGCCTGCTTAAAACTATCGGCACGACAGGCCGCCAGCTGCGCCGCATTTTGCGGCGGCAGGCGCTGACATTATGTGCTGCGGGCATTCCGATTGGGCTTGCACTGGGCTGGCTTGTGGGCAAGATGCTTTCACCAAGCGTCCTTTCCACGATGAATACCGATCAGGCGACGCAGACATCCGCAAACCCGATGATCTTTTTCGGCGCGGCAGTGTTTGCGGTGATGACGGTGCTGCTTTCGTGCGCAAAACCCGCGCGCCTTGCGGGCCGCGTTTCGCCGATCGAGGCTGTGCGCTGGACAGAGGGCGAAGCCGCCAAAACGGCAAAAACTTTCCGCCGTGCCCATGCGGTGACGCCGCTTCGCATTGCGCTGGCAAACCTTGCCCGCAGCAAAAAGAAAACGGTGCTTGTGGTAGTTTCGCTTTCGCTGGCCGTCGTGCTGCTGGAAATTACCTGCACGTTCGCGGGCGGCTTCGATATGGATAAATATCTCGGCAGCTTTACGGCTTCCGATTTCATCTTGGGCAGCGCAGATTACTTCCATAATGCGGGCGGTGCAAATGTCCCGCTGACGGAGGATTCCATCGCCGCCGTGCAGGCACAGGGCGGTGTGACGGCAGACGGGCGCGTGTACGGCACAGAGGGGATCGAAGCACAGGTGCCGGAGGCCTTTTACCGCACATACCAAAGCCACTGGAACAGCGAAGAAACGATTGACACAATGGTAAACGATGCCCAGCGCGGCAAGGACGGAAATATTATCAGCAATGTTCAGCTTTACGGCATGGAGGACGCCCCGCTTAGCCGTGTACAACTGCTGGATGGCAGCCTCGATGCGCTGCGCGACCCGAAGCAGAACGTCATTGCCGCCGTGTACGGCACGGACGATTACGGCCAACCGGAATGGAATACGAACTGGGCTAAGGTGGGCGATAGCGTGACGGTACGTTACGTGGAGGAATGGGAGTTTCAAAACGCGGTAACGGGCGAGCGCATCGACGACCCGACCGAAACGGATGAGGCATACCGCATTGTCGATACCAAGTACCGCGAGGTGACATATACGGTGGCGGCAGTGATCGCCGTGCCGAATGCGATGAGCTATCGCTATATGATAGGCGCACAGTTTGTGTTGGGCAGCGAGGCGTTTTGCCGCGATACCGGCACACAAGATGTGATGACATATGTATTTGATACAGAGGATACGGCCGAGGCGGGCATGGCACGTTTTCTCGCAAACTACACCGAAAAGATTGCGCCGGAACTTGACTATGAATCTAAGGAGAGCAAGGCGGCGGAGTTTGAGGGCATCCGCATGATGTTCCTTACGTTGGGCGGGGCGCTCAGCGCAGTGATCGGCCTTGTCGGGGTGCTGAACTTTTTTAATGCCGTTCTGACCTCGATTTTGAGCCGCAAGCGAGAGCTTGCCATGCTGCAATCCGTGGGTATGACAGGCCGCCAGCTGAAGGCTATGCTGATTTGGGAGGGCGAGCTGTACGCGCTGTACGCGGCGGCGGTTTCACTGATGCTGTGTGTTGCGATAGGGCCGCTGCTGAAAAGCGTAATCAGCGGATTCGCGTGGTTCTTTACGTATCGGCTGACGCTGTGGCCGGTGCTTTTCATGATCCCGCTGTTTTTGCTGCTGGGCGCGGCGCTGCCTTTGGGCGTATACCGTGTGCTGGAAAAGCAGACGATTGTCGAGCGCCTGCGCGGCGCAGAATAAAAAGCAGCCGACAAAGCGACTAAAAAGAACAAACAAAAAAGCGCACGGCAAACAGCCAAAATATGGCTTGCTGCCGTGCGCTTTCTGGCGCTTCTTGTCTGACTCGAACAGACGACCCTCTGATTAACAGTCAGATGCTCTAACCGACTGAGCTAAAGAAGCATACTGAAACTACGTGCAAAAGTATACCACGGCGTTCCGCCTTTGGCAAGGGCCGGACGGTATTTTTTCGCGGCGAATTTTGCAAAAAAAGAGGTTGACAAACTGGGGATTTTTGCTTATACTAATACACGCTGTCGCGGCTGATGCCGGGCGGCAAAACAGAATATGCGGATATGGCGGAATTGGCAGACGCGTTAGATTCAGGTTCTAATGCTCGCAAGGGCATGGAGGTTCAAGTCCTCTTATCCGCACCACAAGCTACATGCAAAAGCGTTACCGTTCGGGGCGCCGGCGAGATGTGGCTTGTTTTTTTGTGAAAAGCCCTTGGCACGGGCAAGGAGGTTCTGTTCGATGATGAGCAAAACGAAAAATACGGCACAACGGCTGCTTGCGGCCGCAGGCGTAACCGAAGAAAACCGCAGCCGCTTTGTAATCGCCTGCATCGGCCTTATGGGCGTGGCGGTGCTGGCGGCGTATGGGCTTTTAACCTGCTTTGACGGCGACGGCGAGGCCGATCGGCATTTGATGTATGCCGCTTACGTGGTTTTCTGGGCCGTCGGCATTTTGTGCATTCTGCCGCAGCACGCGTTCCGGGTGCAGGGGCTGATGATCTTTGCGCAGATGTTAGCGCTGGGGCTGATGGTGCGCTTTATGATTGCGCATGGCGTCAGCGGCGATTACAACTGCTACTGGCAGCCGTGGCTCGAGACGATGCGCGGGCTGGATGTGCGGCAGGCGCTTGTGCAGGAGATCGGCAACTATGCGATGCCGTATACTTATTTTCTCGTGTGGGTGTCGCGGCTGGGCTTTTACGATTTGTTCTGCATTAAGCTGCTGAGCATTTTGTTTGATGTGCTGTGCGGCGTGATGCTGGTGGTATTGGCGCGGCAGGCGGGCTTCGGGCAAAAGGGCCGGTTGGCGGTGTTTTTTCTGTACATGTTTTTGCCGCCGTTTTTCCTCAACAGCGCCTATTGGGCACAGTGCGATTCCGTCTATGTGCTCTTTTGCCTTGCGGCGCTTGCCTGTGCGCTCAAGGGCCGCAGCGCGGCCTGCTGGGCGCTGGAAGGCGTGGCCTTCGCGCTGAAGCTTCAGGCGATCTTTTTGCTGCCGGTTCTGTTTGTGCTGCTGCTGACGAAAAAGCTGAAATGGCGCTGGCTGCCGCTGGCGCCCGCGGCCTTTTTGCTGCTAAACGTGCCGGCCCTGATCGCGGGGCGCAGCCTAAACAGTATCTTTGCCATTTATCAGGGGCAGGTAGGGGCTTTCAGCAAGCTGACGATGAATGCGGGCACTTTTTGGGGGCTTTTCCCTGAGGATATGGCCGAAACCTTTGCCGCCGCGCCCTATGCGGTCGGCGCCGCGGTACTGCTGGCATTTTTCTATCTGTTTGCGGATTGCTTTGCGAAAATGGATACCCGGCAGCTCCTCGTGTTTACGATGCTCGTATGCTACTTGGAGGTATATTTGCTGCCGACGATGCACGAGCGCTACTATTATCTGCCCGAGGCACTGATGCTGCTGTATGTGCTGATTTATCCCAAACGCTGGTGGCTGCCGGCCATCCAGTTTTTTGTGACGTTCACGCGCTACTCGGAATTCTTGTTCAATAATGGCGTAGAGTGGATTTCCATCATCCGCGAATCGGCGATCGCCAGCGTGGTGGCCGTATGCCTTGTATGGTTTTTCTACCGAGATTGCCACCCGGCCGTGCCGGCCGAAAAAGCCCCGATGGCCTGAACCCTCTCCAAACCGAAAAAAGCGCCGAAAAACGGTTGACAAATTCTGCCCGGCCGGATATAATATTTTTTGTCCTCACGGCTATGCGGATATGGCGGAATTGGCAGACGCGTTAGATTCAGGTTCTAATGCTCGCAAGGGCATGGAGGTTCAAGTCCTCTTATCCGCACCAAAAGTCACATCTATTCCGTACTTTTCGGTACGGCCCAGATGTGACTTTTCTTTTTGAAATTAAAAAACGCAAACTCTCGATCATGTGAAAAGAGGCGGGATCGTTTTGAAAACGAAAAAACTCGAAGCCGGCGCACTGTGCGGTACGATGAGCACCGTGGCGGTGCGGATTGTACTGGTGCTGAGCACAGCGTTTATGGCATTTTTGTGCTGGAACAGCATGCTGTATACCGGCCGGATGGAGCCGGGCGGCTGCGAAGACATCACCTACACGCAGGATCATGTGCTGCGCATGCTGGTGCTGGCGGCGTTTGGCGTCGCGGTAATCCTTTTCTTGCGCCGCTGGCTCGAAAAGCTCGATACGCGCTTTACCGGGCGGCTTGTGCAGCTGTACTTTTTGGTGGTAAGCCTTGTGCTTGTGTTCGGCGGCCGCTGCAACCCTGTGTACGATCAGCAGGAGGTTATGAACATTGCCGCCCGCTGGAACGCGGGCGATTTCAGCTTTTTGGTTGAAGAATACACGCAACTGTACCCGCACCAGCTCGGCTTGGCGGGCTACGAGGCGCTGCAGGCCGCTTTGGTGGGGGCCAACAACTATCTCTTCTTTGAGATGCTGAACTGCTTTTGGCTGGTGGCCGCCGTGGGCGCGCTGTACCGCACGGTCGACCTTTTGTTCGAGGAAAAAGGCGTTACAAACACGTTCTTGCTGTTTTTGATGCCGTGCTTTCCGGCAATTTTCTACTGCACCTTTACCTATGGCGAGATCAGCAGCCTTTCGCTCGGCATCCTCGCCGTCTATTGCCAGATGCTATATTTCAAAAAAGAAAAATGGCAGTACATGGTTCCGGCCTCGCTGTGCATCATGCTGGCGGTATTGCTGCGCAAAAATACGCTGATTTTGCTGATTGCGATGGTGCTGGTACAGCTAGTGTATGCGCTTGGAAAAAAACAGGTGCGCACGGCTGCGCTGTCGCTGGCGCTGGTGGCGGCTGTTGCCGCCGGGCAGGTGGGCATCAAGGCCGTCTGCAATGCGAACGGCAGCTATCAGGTACCGCAGGGGACGCCGGCTTCCGTCTGGGTAGCGATGGGCATGCAGCATGGCGATTCGCTGTACGGCGCCTATAACGGCTATACGATCAATCTGAGCCGCGATATGAATTACGACCACGATTTGATCGCGGCCGATGCCGCGCAGAAGATCAGCGACAGCTGGAGCGAGATGGCGGCCGATCCCGGCTATATGGGCGAATTCTATTATCATAAGCTGATGCAGCAATGGAACGAGCCGAGCTATAATATGTTTGTGATGACGCACGATACCGAGGGCCGGCCGGAGTGGCTGCAAAGCTATTGGTCGGGCGCACGGTATGGGCAGATGTACAGCTTTTTGAACTATTATCAGTTCCTTGTCTATCTGTTTGCGCTCGTGGAAATGGCCTTTATGCTGAAAAAGCCGGACGCGCTGAAAACGACGTTTGCCCTGTATTTTGTGGGCGGCTTCTTGTTTTCGCTTTTGTGGGAGGCCAAGGCCCGCTACATGCTGGCATATTATGTTTTGCTGGTTCCGCTGGCGGGCGCCGGGCTGTATCATGCCGCTAAGCTGGCCGGGCAGGGGGTTCGCCTGCTGCGCGAAAAGTATGCCGCAAAGGCGGCGCCGAAGGCCGAGGCCCACAGCTAAGCCAAAAACGTGTGCTGCCGCTGGGGCGGCTCTCGAAAAAAATGCCTCGCATCCGCTTTTTCGGCGGGCGCGGGGCATTTTTGTGTTTTGCATTTGGCAGGGAATCCGGATTCGACGCTAAGGCGGTTTTACCGCCCTAGTGCTCGGCCCAATCGCGGCTGCGGCCCACGGCCTTGTGCCAGCCGGCCAGCATCGTTTCGCGCTGGGCAGCGTCCATTTGAGGCGTAAAGGTCATATTGCAGCTCCACAGGCGGCGGATCTCTTCGCGATCTTTCCATACGCCGGTGGCAAGGCCCGCCAGATACGCGGCGCCCAGCGCTGTCGTTTCGCGGATAGCAGGGCGCAGCACGGTTTTATGAAGAATGTCTGCCTGAAACTGCATCAAAAACTGATCTCGGCTTGCGCCGCCGTCCACTTTCAGCGCGGCGATCGGCATGCCGGTATCCTTTTCCATCGCAGCGACAAGATCGGCGCTTTGATAGGCGATGGATTCTTCGGCCGCGCGGATGAGGTGATTTTGCGTAGTGCCGCGCGTGATGCCCAAAATAGCGCCGCGCGCGTACATATCCCAGTAGGGCGCGCCGAGGCCCGTAAAGGCAGGCACGATGTATACGCCGCCCGTATCCGGCACCTTTTTGGCGTAATATTCGGAATCCTGGCTCTCCTGAATGAGATGCAGCCCATCCCGAATCCACTGGATCACGGCGCCGCCCACGAATACGCTGCCTTCCAGCGCGTATTCCACTTTGCCGCCGAGGCTGACGGCAATCGTGGTGACAAGGCCGTTCTGGCTGCGGCAAATGGTATCGCCGGTGTTCATCAGCAAAAAGCAGCCGGTGCCGTAGGTGTTTTTGGCGTCGCCCGCCGAAAAACACCCCTGCCCGAACAAGGCCGCCTGCTGGTCGCCGGCAATGCCGGCGACCGGGATGCTGGCCCCACCGAGATCGGTATAGCCGTAGATTTCGCTCGAATCGCACACCTTTGGCAGCAGGCAGCGGGGGATATTCAGCGCCTGCAGCAGTTTGTCATCCCAATCGAGAGTGCGGATATTGTACAGCATCGTGCGGCTGGCGTTTGTGCGGTCAGTTACATGGGCCTTGCCGCCCGTCAGCTTCCAAGTCAGCCAGGTATCTACCGTGCCGAACAAAAGCTGGCCGGCCTCGGCCTTTTCACGCGCGCCGGGTACGTTATCCAAAATCCAGCGGATCTTCGAGGCAGAAAAATAGGCGTCCGGCACAAGGCCGGTGTTTTCACGGATGTAAGCATCCATGCCGGGCGTTTTCAGCAGCTCGGCAATGATGGGGGCAGTGCGGCGGCACTGCCAGACGATCGCGTTATAAACGGGTACGCCGGTTTCTTTATCCCATAAAATCGTGGTTTCTCGCTGGTTTGTGATACCGATCGCGGCAATATCGTGCGGGTCAACGCCGCTTTGCGCCACAACCTCGTTCATCACGCCGTACTGAGAGGACCAGATCGCCATCGGGTCGTGCTCAACCCAACCCTGCTTGGGATAGATCTGCGCAAACTCCCGCTGCTGTACGCCGAGGATGTTCTGCTCGTTATCAAACAGGATGGCGCGGCTGGAAGTTGTGCCCTGATCCAGCGCCAGAATGTACTTTCCGCTCATGGCAGCCTCCTTATTTTATAGATCGCGCGTTGCCACAACATCCACGCCGGTGCCGCAGATGTTGTGCATGACGACTTCGCCGATTTTTACGGGCGCATGCAGCACAACGCCATCCAGCGCGGCCATCGCGGAAAACAACAGCTCCTTCGGGATGGCCTGTGCCGTTTTAACGGGGCAGCGGGCATGCTGCCCGCCCTCGGCGCGCACCGTGCTTGTCAAAATGCGGACAGGGTGGGTAAGCTCCTCCTTGCCGTAGGCAGCGCCGTTTTGGCAGCCGTTGCCTGTCACCTGATAGCCGTTGGCCTCATCCACTTTCAAATGGCAGCCCTTCGGGCAGCAGGTACAAATAACTTCTTTCATAGCGGGTTCGCCTCCTTGATGCTGACGCAGACGGTATCCGCCGGCGCCTTTTCCAACAGGACCTTCGGCAGCGCGATATGCTCCATTTCGCCGGGGGCCAGCCGCTCGCGCGGGTAGCTGGCCAGCACGGTATCGCCGCTGGATACCACAATGCTGCTGGCGCCGCAGATGCGCCGCACACGGAACGAAACGTTTACCGTTTTGGCGATGCCGGTAAGGCGGATGTGCTGGGGAACAGTGTACCCCACATCTGCGCCGGTTTCAAGTGTCAAGGTGCGGCCGGGGGCGGTTTCGCCGTTTTGCACATAGGCCGCGGCCGCCGCGCCGGCCAGTTCGCTTTCGCCCGAGACGAAATCAACAAGATCGTGCACATGCACAACATTGCCGCAGGCAAATACGCCCGGGATGCCGGTTTCCATGTTTTCGTACACGACGGCGCCCTTTGTATGCGGGTCCATCGGGATGCCGGCCTGCTGCGTCAGCTCGTTTTCCGGGATGAGGCCGACGCTTAACAGGATGGTGTCGCAGTCAAATTCCATCTCGGTGCCGGGGATCGGCTTGCGGTCCGGCCCAACTTTGGCGACGACAACCTTCTCTACACGGCTTTTGCCCTGAATATCCACGATGGTATGGGAAAGATATAGCGGAATATTGAAATCGTTCAGGCACTGGACGATGTTGCGCGTCAGCCCGCCGGAATACGGCATAACCTCGACGCAGGCCAGCACTTTCGCGCCTTCCAGCGTCATGCGGCGCGCCATGATAAGGCCGATGTCGCCCGAGCCGAGGATGAGCACCCGTTTGCCTACCATGTAGCCTTCCATGTTGACATAGCGCTGCGCCGTGCCGGCCGTATAGATGCCGGCTGGGCGTGTGCCCGGGATGGCGATCGCGCCGCGGGTGCGCTCGCGGCAGCCCATGCACAGGATCACGCTTTTCGCTTCGAGAATTTGATAGCCGTTTTCGCGCGAGACACAGTGTACCTTTTTCTCGGGCGTTACTTCCAACACCATCGTGCCGAGCGAAACCTGCACGTTCGTATCGCGCAGCATCGCCTCAAAGCGGCCCGCGTACTCCGGGCCGGTGAGCTGCTCGCCGAAGCGATGCAGCCCGAAGCCGTTGTGGATGCACTGGTTCAAAATGCCGCCAAGCTCCTGATCGCGTTCCAAAATCAAGATGTTGCGCAGGCCGTTTTTCCACGCCTGATAGGCTGCGGCAAGCCCCGCAGGGCCGCCGCCGACAACGATAAGATCAAGCATGTTTGCCTCCTAGCTTCGTCTCGCTTACCAGCACGTTCGTGCCGGCCTTATCCTGTAATACTTCCAGCGGAGAAATGTGTAGTTCGCGGCTGAGCAGCTCCAGCACACGCGGCCCACAGAAGCCGCCCTGACAGCGGCCCATGCCCGCGTTGCAGCGGCGCTTTACGCCGTCGATCGTCGTGGCGGGCACTTCGCTGTGGATGGCATCGAGAATTTCGCCCTCGGTAATCGTCTCGCAGCGGCAGATCACGCGGCCATAGGCGGGATTTTTGCGAATCAGCGCTTCCTTTTCGGCCGGCGAAAGCGCCTTGAAGCGCACATGCTTTCGGCCGTCGCGATAGGCAGCTTTTTTTGCGCCGAGGGCGTTTTTGGCCGCCAGAAGCTGTACGGCCTCCTCGGCCACGGCGGGCGCCGAGGAAAGCCCCGGCGATTTCATGCCCGCCAGATCGATCAGGCCCGGGGCGTCGGGCGCTTCGCCGATCACAAAATCATCGACGTCGACATTGGCGCGCACACCAGCAAAATTGCGAATGCTCTCGCCGAAGCGGATGCCGGGAATGCTGCGCAGGGCCGTGGCCGAAACATAGGCGAGGCCCGCCGCGGTACAGGCGGTGTTCTCGCCCTCCACGCGCTCAGCGTTCGGCCCGACGATCAGGTTGCCGTGCACGGTAGGAGAGACCAAAACGCCTTTGCCCTGCGCGTTCGGGCACTGGAAAATGACGTGATTGACACGCGCACCCTCGCTTTTATCCAGCAGATAATATTCGCCGCGGGTGGGCTGAATATGGAACTGCGGCGGCGCAACCATCGCATGCACGGCCTCGGCGAAGATGCCGGCCGCGTTGACAATGTATTTCGCCTCTACGGTGCCGCCCGGCACAGCAAGCGAAAAGCCGGCCTCGGTGCGCGTGATCGCCGAAACAGAGCAGCTGCGGCGCAACTCAACACCGTTGCGCACAGCGACTTCGATCATGGCCAGCGCATATTCCCACGGGCTGACGATGGCGGCGCTGGGCGCATAAAGCGCGCCGGCGACGGTAGGCGCGGCGCCCGGCTCCATCGCAAGCGTTTCGGCCGCCGAAAGCAGGCGAATGCCCGGCACACCGTTGGCCACGCCGTTTTCATATAAATGCCGGATATGCGGCAGGTCCTCTTGGGAAAGGGCCAGCACAAGGCTGCCGCACGGGCGATAGGGCACATCCAGCTTGGCACAGATCTCTTTCGCCATCGCGACGCCCGTTACGTTCAGCCGCGCCATGCGGGTACCCGGCTCAGGGTCGTATCCGGCATGCAAAATGGCGCTGTTGGCCTTTGTGGTGCCATCGGCCACATCGTTTTGGGCCTCCAGCACGACAACGCGGCAATCGTAACGGGAAAGGGCATATGCGGTGGCGGCGCCGATTACGCCGCAGCCGACGACTGCAATATCATACATACGTTTTCCTCCTGCTTGGGCTGCTGTCAAAGCATAAAAAAAGAGCGAACCAAACAAAGGCTACGCCTTTGCCTGCTTCACTCATGCTCTGAAACAAACAGCATTTACTTGCATTTATCTTAGCGCCATACAGCCAAAAATGCAAGGCCTTTGCCGCCCGACAGCAATTTTTGGCGGAATAGCAAAAAACAAAACGCGTTTTTTGTGAAAAAAGAAAACCCGCGGCCAAAGCGGCCACGGGCAAATTTTAATCCGCTTTCGGCGGGTGCTTCGCAAAAAAAGCACGGCGCGCCGCAAAATAGCATTGCGGGCATTTGCTGACGTACTGCACATCGTTTTCCATGTCGATGGCAACCTGCGCGCCCTCAAATACATATTCGCCGTTCACCATGCGCGTATTGCAGATGGCCTTGCGGCCGCAGGTACAGATCGTTTTCATTTCCTCGATGGTATGCGCCAGCTCCAAAAGGCGCGTGGAACCGGGAAAGCCTTTCAGCGAAAAATCCGTGCGCAGGCCATAGCAGATCACCGGCACGTTCAAATCGACCGTCACCATAAAAAGCTGCTCGACCTGCTGCGGCGTAAAGAACTGGCTTTCGTCGCTTAAAACGCAGGAAAGCGGCTTTTCGTGCGCCGCCTGATCTTGGCGGATGGCCTCGAACACATCGAGATCGCCGTGCACGACCAAATCGGCTTTGCGCATCACGCCAAGGCGGCTGACCAGCTCATCGCCGCCCTTGGTATCCACGAGCGGCTTTAAGATCAGCACCCGCATGCCTTGCTCTTCGTAATTGTGCGCAACCTGCATCAGCGCGGTACTTTTGCCGCTGTTCATGGCGCCATAACGGAAATACAGCTTTGCCATAGGGCCGGCTCCTCTCTCATTGTTCCTGATTGCGCATTTGATACCCAAGGCTCATCAGGCTATCGCCCAAATGCACATTTTCCACGATTGCATGCGGAAAAGCAACAGAAAGATCGTAGTGGCTGAAGTTCCAAAAGCCCTCGATGCCGAGATTCATCAGCCGCCCGCTGACCTCCTGCGCGCCTTCGCGTGGCAGGCACAGCACGGCAACCTGCGGATGGCTGGCGCGGCAGAAAGCTTCCAGCTCGTCTACGCTGCGAATCTGGATACCGCTGATCGTTTTGCCAATCTCGGCGGGGCTGGAATCAAACGCGGCAATCAGCTTATAGCCGTTGGTGTCCGTAGTAATAAAGCGGCTGACCGCTTTGCCCAGACGCCCGGCGCCGATCAAAATCGCGGTGAGGCGATCGCCGTTGCCGAAAAGCAGCTTCTCCAGCATGTCCAGCAGCGTATCCACAGAGTAGCCAATGCCTTGGCGGCCGTTTACGTCGCCAAAGCAGTTGAAATCCTGCCGCACCTGCGAAGCCGTCGTGCCCATCTGGCTTGCCAGCTCGCGCGAAGAAATGCTGGTAACACCGCTGGCGCGCAGCGTTTTTAAGTATCGGTAATACTTCGGCAGCCGTTTGATGACGGGCAGCGAAGGCTTAGGATTGTTCATCATGGGAAAAGCCTCCATCGTTCTCGATGTTCCGTTCTATTCCATACAAGTATACAAGTTTACGGAAGATTGTCAAATGAAAATCAATGTTTTGATACAGCATTTCTCCGGCCTGTGCAGGGATAATCCGCCGCTGTGCGCGAACACTATAGCAAAACGGGAAAGGAAGCGAAACAATATGGCAGAAAATGAAAAACAAAATGACGGGCAGACGTCGGATAGCGAGAATACCGATACCGACGCCAAGCGCTTGGAAAAAGATACGATCGAGGACCTTGGCGCCGTGATGCGCACCAAAGGGCGCCATGCGATCTACTGCCTGACGGTGATCGGGCAGATCGAGGGCCATGTGGCTGCCCCACAGGGGCAGAAAACTACAAAATATGAGCATGTGATCCCTCAAATTGTGGCCGTGCAGGAGGACCCTGATATTGAAGGGCTTCTGGTGATTTTGAACACGGTCGGCGGCGATGTCGAGGCCGGCCTCGCGCTGGCCGAGCTGATTGCAGGCGTATCGAAGCCGACGGCAACGCTTGTGCTGGGCGGCGGGCACTCTATCGGCATTCCGCTGGCGGTATCCGCGCGGCGCAGCTTTATCGTGCCGACCGCGACGATGACGGTGCACCCGGTACGGCATTCGGGCATGGTGCTCGGTGTGCCGCAGACGATGCGCTATTTTGAGCAGATGCAGGAGCGCATTACCGGCTTTGTCACCGATCACTCGAACATCTCGCGGCGGCGCTTTTCCCAGCTGATGATGCATACAGGTGAGCTTGTGATGGATATGGGCACCGTACTGGACGGCAACCGTGCCGTTGAGGAGGGGCTGATCGACGAGTTGGGCGGGCTTGGCGATGCGCTGGAGTATCTTTATGCGCAGATCGAACAAACGCCGCAAGAAAAGGACGATGCCGCGCCAAGCGAAACAAAAGCGCCTGAAAAAAAGCGGACGCGCCGCTGAAACAGCGGGTTTTCGGTTTGCCATTTGCCTGCTGTCGTGGTAAAATACTCTAATGTAAAATAGAGTATAAGCGGCTGCGCACACGATGCGGCAGGGCTGCGGAACAGCGAGGATACGGCATAATGGCAGCAAAGAAGACAACAAAACGCACCCCTCGGAAGAGGCGGACGAAACAGCAGCAATCAACGGCGCTGCTGCAAAGCCTCGCCTTGTTTGCGCTGGGCGCGCTTTTTGTCGTGATGCTGTTTGTGGAAGGGCAGGCGCTTTGGCTGGCGGCGCGCCGGGCGCTGTTTGGCGTGTTCGGTGCAGGGATGTACCTTTTGGGCGGCCTGATCTTGTATTTTGCCGTGCGCCTTGCCGGCAACAAACCGCTGGGCAAGGATCTTGCCAAAGCGGTATGCTGCGTACTGATTTTGTGCGGCACAGCGGTCGTCTATTCTAAAATGGATATTACGGGCCTTAGCGGCAAAGCGCTGCTTGCGGCTTTTTATGAAAACGGACAGGCAGGCGCCTTTACGGGCGGTGTGGCCGCGCTGCCCGTGGGGGGGCTGCTGCTGCATTTCTGCGGGCGCCCGGCCGCCAACATCATTCTGGTTGTGCTGATTATCTGTGCGCTGATGGTGGTTTTCGGCATTTCACCGGCAGAGGTATGGAACTTTATCGCTTATTACGGCGGCAGCCTGATGGACACCCAAAAGCAGGCCGTGCAGGATACGGAGGAAGGCTATCGCCGCCGCCGTGAAGAGCGCCTTGCCGCGCAGGCTGCCCGGCAGGAGCCGGAGCCGGAACAGCTGGAAATGGAGCCGGAAGAAGAACAAGGCCCGCAAAACCGCGGATTCTTTGGCGCGGTGGGCGGCTTTTTTGCCAATCTGTTCGGCGGCGGGGCCGACGCCCCGGAGGAAAAACAGCCCGCCGACGCAGAGGCGCCGCGCGCTGTCAGCAACCGCCGCAGCGTGATGGAAACCGTTATGCGCAACGCAAGCCACGCGCCTGTGGATATTTCTCTCGGGCCGGATACGGCCGCTCAGCCTGCGCCCGGCGCGGCCGGCAGCGAACCGGTTGTAATCGGCCCGGGCGGTACATTTGGCATGAACCCGCTGGACGAAGCAAAAGAAGAAAAGAAACCGTTTGAGCCGGATGTGATTTTGCCCGAAGGCACAGCTGCACCGGCAGCAAATGCTGCCGCAGGGGCGATTTTCCCGGCGGCGCAGGCTGCTGCTTCCTCTTTGCCAAGCGCCACGGCCGCGCCGGCAGCCGGGGACGGCGGCTGGGTATCTTTACAGGCCCCGGCCGAAAGTGCGCCTGTGCCCTCTGCTGCGCCGGACGCCGGGCTGGATGCGCTGGCCGATGCCGCGCTGCAAAAGCCCGCGGCGGCCGAGCAGGCAGCGGCTTCGGCGGCCCCGGTGGCCGTGCCGAAAGCGGCTTACCGCCACCCGACGCTGGATTTGTTTGAAAAGCAGAAAACGGATGCCGACCCGAACGCCCGCGCCGAGCTGAAGGCAAATGCCGAAAAGCTTGTGGCTACGCTGGAAAGCTTCGGCGTGAAAACGCGCATTTTGGATATTTCACGCGGGCCTTCCGTCACGCGGTATGAGCTGCAACCGCTGGCGGGCGTCAAGATCAGCCGAATCACGAGCCTTGCCGATGATATTGCGCTGAATCTGGCCGTGGCAGATGTGCGTATCGAGGCGCCGATCCCGGGCAAGCCGGCCGTCGGCATCGAGGTGCCGAACCGCAAGGCGACAAGCGTTGCAATCCGCAGTATTTTTGAAAGCGAGAATTTCCGGCACATGACTTCGCCGCTTACCCTCGCGCTCGGCAAGGATATTGCCGGCGTGGCGCAGGTGGCCGACCTTTGCAAAATGCCGCATCTGTTGATCGCGGGCAGCACGGGCAGCGGCAAATCCGTATGTGTTAACAGTATCATTATCAGCTTTTTGTACCGCGCAAGCCCGGAGGATGTAAAGCTCATCCTGATTGACCCCAAGGTTGTCGAGCTGGCGGAATATAACGGCATTCCGCACCTTTTGATGCCTGTCGTCACCGAACCGCGCAAAGCTGCGGGCGCGCTGTGCAGCGCCGTGGGCGAGATGGAACGTCGCTATCATCTCTTTGCAGAGAATAACGTCCGTGACATCAAAACCTACAATAAGCTGGCCCAGACGCGGGGCGACCTTGAAAAGCTGCCTTATATTGCCATCATCATCGACGAGCTGGCCGATTTGATGATGGTAGCCGGCAAGGAAGTGGAAGATTATATCTGCCGCATTGCGCAGAAGGCACGCGCCGCCGGTATGCATTTGATTGTGGCAACGCAGCGCCCGAGCGTGGATGTCATCACGGGTTTAATCAAGGCCAATATTCCGAGCCGCATTGCATTCGCTGTTTCCAGCCAGATCGACAGCCGCACCATCCTTGACGGCGCCGGCGCCGAAAAGCTGCTGGGCATGGGCGATATGCTGTTTATGCCGGTAGGCGCCTCAAAACCGACCCGTATTCAGGGCACCTATGTGAAAGACGAGGAAATTTCCCGTGTGCTCGATTTCGTGAAACAGGATGGGCAGGCGGAATATAACGAGGCGATGATCGCCGAGATGGAAAAAGCCGCCGCGCAGGAGAAAAACGGCGGCGCTTCGGCGGCGGACGGCGGGGCTGACGAGGTGGATTCCATGTTCCGCCAGTGTGTGGAATGCGTGATCGACGCAGGGCAGGCTTCGACAAGCCTTTTGCAGCGCCGCTGTAAGCTGGGCTATGCGCGCGCGGCCCGTATCATGGACGAGATGGAACAGCAGGGGATTATCGGCCCGTATGAGGGCGCAAAGCCCCGCGCCGTGTTGGTTAGCCGCCAGCAATGGATCGAGCGTAGCCAAAACCGAACCGACCCTGTGCCGGACGAATTGGGCTGAGCATGGCTCTCCCTGCCGAATTCGGCGGGAACAACCGGCTTTTGGCGCCGCTTTACGCGCACCAAAGCTAGGCCGCCGCAGTACAAAAGAAAAAGCGCCGCCCGTATCCGGAAAAGCCGGATTGTGCGCGGCGCTTTTTGCAAAAAAGGAACGGAACCGATGGAAAATACAAATGACGTGCAGCTGTATACCGAGTTTTTGCCGATCTGCCGCGCAGATATGGAAAAGCGCGGCTGGGACGAGCTGGATTTTGTGGTGGTTGGCGGCGACGCCTACGTGGATCACCCAAGCTTCGGCACGGCCATCATCAGCCGCCTGTTGGAGGCCGAGGGCTACCGTGTAGGTGTGCTGGCCCAGCCGCGCTATACCGATTGTGCGGATTTCAAGCGTTTCGGCAAACCGAAATATGGCTTTTTTATCGGCGGCGGCAACGTCGACAGTATGGTAAGCCACTATTCCGTGGCGAAAATTGCGCGCGCCGTGGATGAATATTCGCCGGGCGGCAGGGCCGGCGCCCGGCCCGACCGCAGCGCTACCGTGTATACTAAGCTTGCCAAAGAGGCCTATCCCGATTTGCCCGTGATTTTGGGCGGGCTGGAGGCATCTTTGCGCCGCTTTGCGCATTATGATTATTGGATGGACACTGTGCTGCCCAGCATCGCAGAAACTTCGGGCGCGGATCTTGTCAGCTTCGGCATGGGCGAGCGCCAGACGGCCGTGATCGCGCGGCGGCTTGCGGCAGGGGAGCCTGTCGAAACCATCACCGATGTGCCCGGCACCTGCTACCTGACGGATTTTGCGCATCTGCCGGAGCATTATGCCGAGTGCGCTGGCTTTGCGAAAGTAAGCGCCGATAAAACCGCTTACGCGAAAGCCTGCCGCATCCAAATGGACAATCAGGATGTTGTCAGCGGGCAGATTTTGGTGCAAAAGCAGAGCGAAAAATATCTGGTACAAAATCTCCCGGCGAAACCGCTTACGCGGCCCGAGCTTGATAAGGTGTACGCGCTGCCCTTTACGCGCCATTATCACCCTATATACGAGGCGATGGGCGGCGTGCCGGCCATCGAGGAAGTACAGTTTTCTGTCATCCAAAACCGCGGCTGCTTCGGCGGGTGCAACTTCTGCGCCATTACGCTGCATCAGGGCCGGCGTGTCACTTCGCGCAGCGAAGACAGCATTGTGGCCGAGGCCGAGCGCATGACGCATGAGCCGGAGTTTAAGGGTTATATTCACGACATCGGCGGCCCGACGGCGAACTTCCGTTGGCCCTCCTGCCGCGAGCAGATGCTGAAGGGCATGTGCCCGGGCGGCAAGCACTGCTTGGCGCCGCAGCCCTGCCCGCATCTGATCGTCGATCACGACGATTATCTGCACATTCTGCGCCGGGTGCGCGCGCTGCCGGGCGTCAAAAAGGTGTTTATCCGCAGCGGTATCCGCTTCGATTACCTGATGGCCGACAAGAACGATACCTTTTTTAAGGAGCTGGTGGAGTATCACGTCTCCGGCCAACTGAAGGTGGCGCCGGAACACTGTGCGCCGAATACGCTGGCCTATATGGGCAAGCCGCCGATTGAAGTGTTCAATAAATTCAAAGATAAATTTTACGAGCTGAGCAAAAAGGCCGGCAAAAAGCAGTACCTTGTGCCGTACCTGATGTCGAGCCACCCGGGCAGCACCCTGAAAGATGCCGTCTATCTGGCCGAATATCTGTACAAAAACCACATGCGCCCCGAGCAGGTACAGGATTTTTACCCGACGCCCGGCACGGTAAGCACCTGTATGTATTATACCGGGCTTGATCCGTATACCTTAAAGCCCGTGTTTGTCGAAAAGACGCCCGAGGGCAAAGCCCTGCAGCGCGCTTTGCTGCAATACTATGAGCCGCGCAACGCCGAAAAGGTGATCGAGGCGCTGCGCAAAACGCACCGGGAGGATCTGATCCCCCTGCTGGTGCCGGGGGCAGGGCGGCGCGCCGCTTTGCGACAAAGCCGCGGCCCGTCGCCGAAAATTTCGATTCATCCGGATGGGCAGTTTACCGTCCGGCATGCGTCTGCACGATCCGGCGCGGCGGAACACGGCGATGCGCGAGGCCGTGCTGTGCGGGATGCCCGCCCCGAGCCCGGCACACATAAGCCTGCCGGAAATGCGCGCTTTGCGCCGAACGGTACGGCGAAAAAGCCGCTGCACAACACCGGGAAAAAGAGGAAATAAGCTGACTTATGGCAAAACGTTTTTCTCCGAGACATACTTTGCGCCCACGTAAAAAGCTGCGCAGCAAAGCCCGGCGCACTTTGCGCGCGATCGGGGCCGCGATGGTTGCCGCTGCGGCTGTATTCGCATTTTTGATTTCTGCGTTCGGCGGGCAGGGAAGCATGCCGAGCTGGGCGGCGCTGTACCGTGCGGCCGGCATCTCGAACGGCAGCCCGGCGCTGGATGGCGACGGCAACGCCGCCGCAGAGCCGACCAAAATCCATTTTATTGATGTGGGGCAGGGCGATTCGGTGCTGATCGAGCAAGACGGCGCGTATGCGCTGATCGACGCCGGCACATCCGATTGCGAAACGGCGCTGCTTTCTTATCTCGATCAGCTTGGCGTACAAAAGCTTGAGGTTGTGGTGATGACGCATCCGCATGCCGATCATATCGGCAGCATGGCGGCCGTACTGGAAAAGATCCCGGCCGATACGCTGGTGCTGCCGGATTTTTCACGCGCGGCGGAATATCCGACTTCTTCTAAGCTGGAAAAGGTGCTGGCCGCGGCAGATGCCGCAGGGGTAAAGGCCGTCACGGCCGAAGCCGGGCAACAGTATGCCGTGGGCGGCGGTACGCTGGCCGTGATCGGCACGGGTGTCGAAAGCGACAATTATAATAACATCTCCGTCAGCACACGGTTTACGGCGGGCAAATTCCGCTTTTTGGATACCGGCGACGCCGAAGCCGAGGCGGAAACTGCTTTGCTCGAAAGCGGCACGGATGTTTCGGCGGATGTTTTCAAGGCCGGGCACCACGGCTCAAGCACCTCGAATACGCTGCCGTTTTTGCAGGCGGTGCGGCCGCAGGTTGTCGTCGTCAGCTGCGGGCTGAACAACGATTACGGACACCCGCACAAAGAGGCGCTGGCGCATTTCGCGGCGGTAGGGGCAAGCGTTTACCGCACGGATGCACTGGGCAGCATTGTCGTAGGATATGCGCCGGAAAGCGGCGTAAAAATATACGCGACGAAATCGCAGGAGGCTGCGGCATGAACCGAATCTATTCGCTGGACCGCATCGAGGAATCTACGGCTGTGCTGCTCTCGCAGGAGGGCAGAGAAGTGAAAATTCCGCGGGAAATGCTGGCGGCCGGCGCGCGCGAGGGGATGCTCGTCCGCTTCCGGGAGGATGCCGGGCTGTACTGCCCGGAAAAGGCCGAGACGCTGCGGCGTCAGGCAGAAATGCAGCGCCGCGTGGCGGCCTTGCTGCAAAAGGGAAAGGAAAGCCAAAGATGAAAGTAGAAAGCCTGTTCGCCCAAAAGCCCTGCGTATTTTCGATCGAATGCTTTCCCCCGAAGCAGACGGCGAACGTCGCCAAAATGAAAGAAACCTTGGGCCATATGCAGGCGCTGCACCCGGATTTTATGAGCGTAACTTACGGCGCGGGCGGCTCGGCGGGCGGCGCTTCGACGGTGGAAATCGCCGATTATTTGAAGAATACGCTTGGCGTGGAGCCGCTGGCGCATTTGATCTGCATGGGCGCGGACAAAGCTTCGGCACAAAACACGCTGGGCGCTTTGGCGCATGCGGGCGTGGAAAATGTGCTGGCGCTGCGCGGCGATGAAACGCCGAACCGGCCGAAAAGCCCCGATTTTGCGCATGCGAGCGACCTGATGGATTTTTTGCGCGCACAAACGCCCGCGTTTTTTTATGCGGGCGCCTGCTACCCGGAGGGCCACCCCGAAAGCGCCACGCCGGCTGTCGATCTCGAGGGCCTCTTGCAAAAACAGCAGGCGGGCGCAGGTTTTTTGGTTAGCCAGCTGTTTTTTGATAACGCCAAATTTTATCGCTTCTTGAACCGGGCGCGCAAGGCGGGGCTTAAATTGCCTGTTTCGGCGGGCGTAATGCCGATCGTGAAAAAAAGCCAGATCGAGCGCACGGTGGCGCTTTCCAGCGCAAGCCTGCCCTCCGAGTTTACGCGCATGATCGCACGGTATCAAAACGATGAGCAAGCCCTGTTTGATGCGGGCATCGATTACGCGGTACGCCAGATGCGCGATTTGATTGAGGGCGGCGCCGATGGCGTACATCTGTATGCGATGAACAGCTTTGCAGTGGCGGAGAAAGTATATGATGGCATCCGGGATTTGCTGTAAGCGGGAAATTCTTTGCCCGGAGAAGCTCGACCTTGCCGCGGCTGCGCGTTTTTACGGCGTCCGCGGCGAGGACGCACAGGCGCTGGCCCTGCTGCAGCAATGGGCGCCTGTGATCCGGCGGGCCGCCGCGCCGCGGATGGTATGGGCTTCGTTTTCGGTAGGCGGGCAGCAGACGCTGCTGGCCGGCGAGGATATTGCGGCGCATCTGCAAGGGTGCGGCAGCTTTGTGCTGCTGGGCGTTACGCTGGGCACGGGCGCGGATGCGGCCGTGCGGCGCGCGGGCGTGGGCGATGTGGCGGCCGGGGCGGCCGCGGATGCGCTGGCAAGCGCGCTGGCCGAGCAATGCTGCGATGCGGCGGAAGCATTTTTGAAAGAACACTATGCCGATGAGGGCCTTTTCCTGACAGGGCGCTTTTCGCCCGGATACGGCGATTGGCCCCTTGCCGCGCAAAAGCGCATCGCGGCGCTGCTCGATCTGCCCAAAATGCTGGGCGTAACGGTGACGCAAACCAACCTGATGCTGCCGCGCAAAAGCGTTACGGCCGCGATGGGGTTGGCCCACCATCCGGTAAACGGAAAACTGGCCGGTTGTGCGCACTGTGCTTTGCAGGGGCGCTGTGAATATCGCAGAAAGGGACAAACCTGTGAACAGAACGAAATTGTTTTGCCAAAATAGAACGCTGCTGTTGGATGGCGGCATGGGCACGATGCTGCAGGCTTCGGGCGCGCTGCGGCCGGGCGATGTGCCCGACGCTTTGGTGCTGACGCACCCGGATGTCGTCGAAAGTATCCATGCCCAATATGCCGCGGCGGGCAGTGAAATCCTCAACGCCAACACCTTCGGCTGCTCGGCCGTAAAACTGGCGGGCACGGGCTATACGCCGGAGCAGCTGATTGGGGCGGCCATTGCCTGCGCGCGCCGTGCCGCCGAAAAAACGGGGGCGCTGGTGGCGCTGGATGTCGGCCCGCTGGGCGAGCTTTTGGCGCCGGCCGGTACGCTTTCGTTTGAGCAGGCTGTGGCGGAGTTTGCCCGCGTGGTAAAGGCCGGCGCCGCGGCCGGGGCAGATCTTGTTTTTCTGGAGACTTTTACCGACCTGTACGAGCTGAAAGCCGCGCTGCTGGCTGTTAAGGAAAACTGCGCGCTGCCCGTGCTGGCTTCTATGAGCTTTGAAGCGCGCGGCCGCACCTTTACGGGATGCTGCCCCGAGAGCTTTGCCGCGACGGCGCGCGCCTTGGGCGCGGACGCCGTGGGCATCAACTGTAGCCTTGGGCCAAAGGAAATCTTCCCCATCGCCGAGCGCCTTTGCGCGGCGGTGCCGGGCGAGTACCCGGTATTTATCAAGCCGAATGCGGGCCTGCCCCGTGCCGATGGCAGCGGCTATGACATCACGCCACAGGTATTTGCTCGGCAGATGCAGCGCTATCTTTCGCTCGGGCTGTTCGCCGTGGGCGGCTGTTGCGGCACGACGCCCGAGACGATCCGCCTACTAAGCCCGGCCTTTGCGGGCTGCCGGCCGGGCCGGCCCGAGGCCGCGGCCCGCAGCCTGCTTTGCAGCCCGACGATGTGCGTTGATGTGGCGGGCATCACCGTGGTGGGCGAGCGGATCAACCCCACAGGGAAAAAGCGCTTCCAGCAGGCTGTGCGCGAGGGCGATACCGATTACATTTTGGCGCAAGGCGTGGCGCAGGCAGAAGCCGGCGCACAGGTGCTGGATGTAAACGTCGGTGTGCCTGATACCGATGAGGCGGCAAACCTTGCCGCGGCGGTACAGGCACTGCAAAGTGTGCTGGATACGCCGCTGCAGCTGGATTCCACAAAGCCGGCGGCGCTGGAACGCGCGCTGCGCCTATATAACGGCCGCCCCATCGTCAACTCGGTAAACGGCGAGCAAAAATCGCTCGATGCCATTTTGCCGCTGTGCAAAAAGTACGGCGCGGCTGTGGTGGGCCTTACGCTGGACGAAAACGGTATCCCGAAAACGGCCGAGCAGCGTTTCGCCATTGCGGCACGCATTGTGGCGGCGGCCGAAGCTGCGGGCCTTGCACGTGAGGATCTCTATATCGATTGCCTTACGCTGACCGTCAGCGCCCAGCAGGAGGATGTGCCCGAAACGCTGAAGGCGCTGGCGATGTGCAAACAAAAGCTTGGGGTGCGCACGGTGCTGGGCGTATCGAATATCAGCTTTGGGCTGCCGTGCCGGCCATTTTTGAACACGGCGTTTTTGACGATGGCGATGGCGGCCGGGTTGGACCTTGCCATTTTGAACCCTGCCAGCGAAGAGATGATGGCGGCCGTATCCGCCTACCGCGTGTTGACAAATCAGGATAGGCAGGCGGCGGCCTATATTGCCCGCTACCGCGATTTTATGCCGGCCGCGGCGGCCAAGGCCACAGGCGCCGGCCCTGCCGTGCGCACAGAGGCTGCCCTGCCCGCCGGGGCAGACCCTGCGCTTGCCGCGGCCATCGAAAAGGGCCTGAAGGCCGAAGCGGCGGCCGCCACGAAAGCGCTGTTGGGCGAAAAACCGCCGCTTGCCGTTGTGGATGAAACGCTGATCCCGGCGCTGGATGCGGTGGGGGAAAAATACGAAAAAGGCACCCTGTTTTTGCCGCAGCTGTTACAGGCAGCCAGCGCGGCGCAAAGCGCATTTGCCGTGCTGAAAGAGGCTATCGCCCTGAGCGGCGCGCCCGGCGAAAGCAAAGGAAAGATTGTGCTGGCCACCGTAAAAGGGGATGTGCACGACATCGGCAAAAATATCGTGCGCGTGATCCTCGAAAACTACGGCTTCACGGTGATCGACCTCGGGCGCGATGTGCCGCCTGAAACGGTGCTGCGCGCCGTAGAAGCCGAACAGGTACGCCTGTGCGGGCTTTCGGCTCTGATGACGACGACGCTGCCTGCGATGGCCCAGACGATCGCCCTGCTGCATGCGCGTCAGCCGGAATGTAAGGTGATGGTTGGCGGGGCCGTACTGACAAAGGAATATGCCGAAAAGATCGGCGCGGATTTTTACGCCGAAAATGCCAAGCAAAGCGCCGATATTGCGCGCCGTCTGCTGGGATAAACCTAAATAACAAAATGAAAAAAGCCGGGCTTCCGTAATGCGGAGGCCCGGCTTTTTGCGGAAAAAACGGCGAAAAACACAGCCGCCAAATTGTGACAAATGAAAAAAACTGCAAGCAAAGGCATCTCTGTCTCGTTATATGTGCAGAAAGACATTTTACGGGATAAAAACAAGAGAGGTACCAAATGGCAACGAAAAAGCTGACAAAGAACATCTCACAGGCGGTATCGCTGGTGGGGCTGGGCCTGTGCCTGTGGATGGGCATTTGGATGTGGCGCGCGGGGCTGCTTTCGTCGCGCGCGGCGCTGCATGATTTCGTCGGGGGGTTCGGCTCGGCGGCGGCGCTGGTGTTCATCCTGTTTCAGGCTGTGCAGGTCGTGGTGCCGATTTTGCCGGGCGGGCTGGGGTGCTTGGCCGGTGTCATCCTGTTTGGGCCGTGGTACGGCTTTGTGTATAACTATCTTGGCATCTGCGCAGGTTCGCTCGCGGCGTTTGCCATCGCGCGCAACTGTGGGCGGCCGCTTTTGTACCGCATGTTTCCCCAAAAGATGATCGACCGTTATGACCGCTGGACGGGCGAAAAAGACCGCTTTGCCCGGTGGTTCGCGTTTTTGATTTTTATCCCGGTTGCGCCCGACGATTATTTATGCTTTTTGGCGGGCACGACAGAACTTTCGTGGAAGAAATATACGGCGATCATCCTGCTGTGCAAGCCGTTTTCGATCGCACTGTACAGCCTTGGGCTGACCGTGCTGTTCCAGCAGATGCTGGGGTTGTGGAGGTAACGATGCGGGTACACCTTTATACGGGCGCCCTTAGCCTTGTGCGAAAAAGCGGGGTAGGGCAGGCGATTTTTCATCAGGAAGCGATGCTGGAGAGCGCCGGCGTCACCGTGACGGGCGGCTGGGAGGAAAAGGCCGACGCCGTACATATCAACACGGTGCTGCCTGATTCCGTGCTGGCAGCCCTGCGGGCGCGCCTGCGCGGCGAAACGGTAATTTATTACGGCCATTCCACCATGCAGGATTTCCGCAACTCGTTTGTAGGCTCGAACCTGCTGGCGCCGCTGTTTCAAAAATGGATTTGCTTTTGCTATAATCTCGGCGATGTAATTTTAACGCCGACACCCTATTCGCAGCAGCTTTTGGAAAGCTACCACCTGAAAAAGCCGGTGCTGGCGCTTTCCAACGGCGTAGATACCGCCTTTTTCAAGCCGAGCAAAACGCAGCGATGCGCGTTTCGGCGGCGCTTCGGCCTGCAGGAAAGCGATAAGGTGGTTATTAGCGTAGGGCACATGATCGAACGCAAGGGCATTCTTGATTTTATTGAGATGGCGCGCGCTTTGCCCGAAGCGCACTTTTTCTGGTTTGGCTATACCGACCCCGCCCTTGTGCCCGAGCCGATCAAGGCCGCGATGGCCGCGGCCCCTGAAAACGTTTGCTTTCCCGGTTTTCTCGATCAAAGCTCGCTGCGCGATGCCTACTGCGGCGCGGATGTGTTCGCTTTTTGCAGCAAAGAGGAAACCGAGGGGATCGTCGTGCTGGAGGCGTTGGCCTGTGGCACACCGACGGTTGTGCGCGACATCCCCGTGTATGCCGATTGGCTGCGCGGCGGGATCGACGTGTATAAGGCAGCCGACGCGCCCGAGTTTACCCAAATCGTTTCGGGCATGCTGGCGGGTACGCTGCCCGAGCTGACGCTGGCGGGCCGCCGTGTGGCGCAGGCGCGCAGCTTACAAAACATGGGGCGGCAGCTTTGCCGCATCTACCGCAGCCGGCATATTCTTCCCGGCCCGATCACCACGCCAGCGTGGCAGCCGGAACAAACCGTACCGAGCCGTCAGCCTGCCGTTCTACCTTAAAAATATTGCCGTTTTGGATTTCGGCAGGGTCGTCGAACAAACAGGCAAAATCGGCGGCAAAGGCATCGTCGATGTTGTGCAGGCAAAGATAGCTGTATCCGTCGGCAACCATATCAGCCCACGCCTGCGGCGTTTCATAATAAGTATAGGTGGCGTCGGCGCCCGTATGTATGGTGACGCTCGAAAGCTGATCGGGCACGGTGGAAGGAAACAGCTGATAGTTCATAGCGATATAGGCAAAGCCGAAATCCTGCTGGGAGACAAAGTACATCCGGCTCGCCTCGGGGTCGCCGCTTGCGGCGATCCAATCGGCCAGCATGCGATAGGAACGATTGAAATTGACGCTTTCGGCGGCCTCGGTGGGCGCCGCAGCGATCGCTTTTATTAGCGCGCCGGAGCTGGGGCTGGCGGCCTCGGTCCAAAGCACAAGCCCGGCAAAAATGCCGGCCAGCTGCCGCTTGGCATCATACTGCGCCAGCGCGATGCAAAAGAAGCCCACAGAAATGGATAGCAGCATTGTCAGCGGAGAATTGAGATAGCGCGAAAGCGAAGCCAGCGCGACGGCCTCACTTTCCGCAAATAAAAACAGATAGCTGAATAGCATCCCAAGCGCAAAAACCAGCCCAAAGCCCCAGCTAAGCCAGAAGCCGCGCGCCATTGCGCCGCGCGGGCCGTCCGTGCAGCGCCCAGAAAGGCGCCATGCGGCCCAAAAAGCAAGCCCCAGCAATAAAAACCAGAGCATGTACGGAAAATGCAAAAAGGTGCCGTAGTTGAAATCGGCAAAGAGGTTCCAGAAAAATTTCTGCACGACCTGTGCGCGGTAGCCCGCCTCGCCGGAAAAAAGCCGGCCCAGCGCCGCCGCCGAAAAGCCCTCGCCGTGTGCGCGGGCGGTGATGCCGTAAAATGCGCAAAATGCTTGCCAGCTGAGCTTTCCGAGCACAGCGGCGAACAACGGAAAGAAAGCGGCCAAAACCTTTTGGGCGGGGGGCACCTTTGAGAAGATTGCTGCCGGGTGCGGCCCATCTTTGTGCGCGGCGGCGCCGGACAGATTTGCAGTTGCACGGGATGCATCCAAATCGCCGGCAGAAGGCGCGGCACGGCGCAGCGCCTGCCACGCGAACAAAAGGCAGCCCGCGGCGGCAAACACAAGCCCCGTAGATTTCACACACCCCGCAAGCACAAAGGCGCCCAGCGCCGTGAGCAAAGTATCCCATAGGCCACCGTCGCATACGGCGGCCAACACGACAAACGCGCCCAGTACGCCCAATAGGCAATCCACAAGGATGCCGGTGTAGCTGCTTTGATAGCAGATGAGCGGCACCAAAAACAAAAGCCCCGCCCCGCCGATCAAAACGACGGGGTTCTTTTTCTGTGCACACAAATGCAGCGGATACCACAGCATCCCCAGCAAAAAGATGCTCTGCGCATATAAAACCAAATCCTCGCGGAAGCCGTAACCGGCCGCGCGGCACACGAGATAGGCAAACGGCGCCAGCGCGGGCGGGTATTCGGCAAAATGATCGCCGCTGTCGGCCACAAGGTTAACGAGCTTTCCTTCGGAAAACAGGCTTTTTGCGGCCATGCCCCAGTGCGAAAACTCATCCCAGATCATAAACTGGCGGCCGCGGTCGATCCACCATAAAAACGCCAGCCCCGCTGCGACAAACAGCAAGGAAATGCCCGGCGCAAATTTTTTTTTGCGGCGCACGGCAAAAGCAAGGATGCCTGCCACAGCCGCAAGCCATGTGGCCCGCAGCAGCCAGACGCCCACGCCCGCCGCACCAAAAAGCGAAAGCAGATAGCCGCCGCCCGCGATGCCCAAAAGCAGCATCGGCAGGCAGGAAAATGCGCTGCGCCGTGTGTACAGCATCATCGCAAAAATAAGCGGAAGAAGCAACAGCAAAATTCGGACAAGGCCCAAAAGGCCACCTCCTGACAAATCAAAATGCGGGCGGCGATTGCCGCCCGCGCAGGATGCCGGCACGTTTTATGCGTCGTAACGCAGCGCATCGGGCGAAAGCGCCTCGAGCACGGCCAGCATGGCGGCGGCCTCACGCTTGGCGGCGGGCAAATCCATATCGCGGTAGTTGCCGCATTCCGTCTCGCTTGCGCCGGGCACAGGCCCCTCAAAATTCGCCATAAAGCGGTAGCATTCCACTGTCAGGCGCAGCGCCTCGGCGGGCGTCAGGCCGCGCGTCAGCAGGTAAAAGCCGGTACGGCAGCCCATCGGGCCGACATACACGACGCCCTCTTTATAAGCAGAATTGCGCGCGCAGGTGGCAAACAGGTGCTCGAGCGTATGTGCGCAGCCTGTCGAGAGATAATCGCCGTGGTTCGGCTCCTTCATGCGGATGTCCCAAGTATCTACGTCGCCGTCGCGGCGGCTCAAATACATGCCGCGCTTGAGTTTCGTGTGGTCTACGCAAAAGCTGGCGATTCGTTCCATTTTATACATCCTTTCGTTTTCAGTGCTGCATGCTGCGCACGGTGCCGTGCGCGCAATCTACGGTTACTTCCAAGCCGTCGCGCAAGTTCATCGTTGCGCCGGATGCACCGATTACAACGGCTTTGCCCAGCGCCAACCCCACAATCGCAGCGTGGCTGTTCATGCCGCCCTCTTCCGTCAAAATTGCGGCGGCGTCTTTCATGTAGGCGAGCATATCATTGTTGGTTTCGGGCACACAAAGCACCATGCCGGGGCGGAATTTGGCCTTTACTTCGCCCAGCGTACGGCAGACACAGGCTTTGCCGCAGGCGTTCTTTTCGCCGATGCCGATCCCGCTGCAAAGGCAATCGCCCACCAGGTGGATTTTAATCATATTTGTCGTGCCCGAAAGGCCGACAGGTACGCCCGCCGTAACAACTACCGTCTCGCCGGGGTGGATGAGACCGGCTTTTTCGGCCGTCTCTACCGATTTGGCAATCATTTCGTCGGTGCTTTCGGCATACTGCATGGCTAGCGTAGTAACGCCCCAGCAAAGCTGAAGCTGGCGGCGTACCTGTGCGTCCATCACGCAGGCGATGATCGGCATTTCGGGGCGATACTTGCTCAAAAGGCGCGCGGTAATGCCGCCTTTTGTCACGGTGAGGATCGCCGCGGCATGCACATCCTGTGCCGTGGTGCAGGCGGCATGCGCCGTGGCGTCGCTGACGGTTTTTTTGACATCGCACGAAAAGAGGTGCTGATGCGCCAGATAGTGCTCGTCGCCCTCGGTGCGTTCGGCGATGGCGGCCATTGTCTTGACGGATTCCACCGGATATTTGCCCGCAGCCGTTTCGCCGCTAAGCATAATGGCAGAGGTGCCGTCGCAGATGGCATTGGCGACGTCCGTGATCTCGGCGCGCGTCGGGCGCGGATGCTCGATCATACTGTCAAGCATCTGCGTGGCCGTGATGATCGGCTTGCCCAGCGTAAACGAGCGGTCGATGATAGATTTCTGGATCATCGGGATCTCTGTAAAGTCGATCTCGACGCCGAGATCGCCGCGCGCCACCATAACGCCGTCGGCGGCGGCGAGGATCGCATCAATGTTGTCGACGCCCTCGCGGTTTTCAATTTTTGCGATGATACGGATCGAAGAGTTGTGCTCGTTCAAAATCCGGCGGATCTCATAGACATCCTGCGCGCTGCGCACAAAGCTGGCAGCAATAAAATCATAGCCGTTTTCGATGCCGAACAGAATATCCTGCTTATCGCGCTGGCTCATATAGGGCATGGAAAGATGGCTGCCCGGCACATTGATGCCCTTGTTATCCTTGATTGTGCCGCTGTTTTCCACTTCGCACACAATATCGGTGCTTGTGGTTTCCAGCACTTTAAGCTGAATCAGGCCATCGTCGAGCATGACAGTTGCGCCGGGGGCGACATCCTGCGGCAGCTCGGCGTAGGTGATTGAGCAAATCTCGTTTGTGCCCGGTACATCGCGGTTTGTCAGCGTAAAGCGCTGGCCGGTTTTTAGCTGCTCGGTGCCATTCTTGAACTTTTTCAGGCGAATTTCGGGGCCTTTCGTGTCCAGCAAAGCGGCAACCGGCAGGTTTAGCTCTTCGCGCAGGGCCATCAGCTTTTCCAGCCGGCCCTTATGTTCTTCGTAAGAGCCGTGGGAAAAATTGAAACGGGCAATGTTCATGCCGCAAAGCATCATCTGGCGCAGCACACCATCCTGATCGGTAGCCGGGCCAAGAGTGCAGATGATTTTGGTTTTACGCATAAAAGCTCTCCTTCTTCGTGCGCGCAAAGCAAGACATTCGCCCTGCGGAAATGCAAAACGCATTCAGCGTATATTATACCAGAACGGCGCGCCTCGGCAAGCGGCAAATCGCATGAAAAGAGTGGTACTTTTGCGGAAAAAAGATTATAATACTACTATAGACAGAAAAGGAGAACGAACAATATGGCAAAACGTGTATTTTTGATCGTGCTGGACAGCTTTGGTATCGGCGCAGAGCCGGACGCCGCCGCTTTCGGCGATGTGGGCACCAATACGCTGGGTGCCATCGCAAAGGACCCGAACTTTCATACGCCCGAGCTTGCAAAGCTGGGCCTGTTTCACATCGATGGCGTAAGCTGCGGCCAAAAGGCTGCGGCGCCGGCCGGCGCGTTCGCCCGCTTGCAGGAACAAAGCATGGGCAAGGATACCACAACGGGCCATTGGGAGATCGGCGGCGTTGTCAGCCCAAAGGCCATGCCCACGTTTCCGCAGGGCTTCCCGGCGGAACTGATTGAGAAATTTGAAAAGGCCGTGGGGTATAAGGTGCTGTGCAACAAGCCCTACTCGGGCACACAGGTGCTGAAGGATTACGGCGAGCAGGCCATCCGCGAAAACGCGCTGATCGTATATACCAGCGCGGACAGCGTATTTCAGGTGGCGGCACACGAGGAATATGTGCCCGTTAAAAAGCTGTATGAGATCTGCGAGACGGCGCGGGAAATGCTGCAGGGGCCGTATGGCGTCGGCCGCGTGATTGCACGGCCTTTCCGCGGCAGCTGCGCGGCAGATTTTTACCGCACGACAAACCGCCACGACATCAGCCTGCCGCCGCCGCGCGATACGATGCTTGACGTGCTGAAAAAGGCGGGCAAGGATGTGATCGCCGTCGGCAAGATCTACGACATTTTTGATGGCCACGGCGTAACGGAAAAGATCAAGACAACCGGCAATACGAACGGCATTGCCTTTACGAAAGCTTTGCAGACGCGCGATTTCGAGGGCCTTGCGTTTGTCAACCTTGTCGATTTCGATATGCTGTACGGCCACCGGCGCGATGTGCCGGGCTATGCCAAGGCTATGACGGAGTTTGACAGCTTTTTGGCCGAGTTTTTGCCCGGCATGCGCGAGGACGATCTGCTGATGATTACGGCCGACCACGGCTGCGACCCGAGCTTTACCAAAACCACCGACCATACGCGCGAATATGTGCCGTATCTGATCTGCGGGCCGAAGGTAAAGCCGGGCATAAATCTCGGCACAAAACTGTGCTTCGGCACGATCGCGCATACTGTGTGCGATGCGCTCGGCGTTTCGCCCGAAGGGCTGGACGGCGCAAGCGTACTGCCGCAGATTTTGTAAAAGCCGATCGGCAGGCTGCATGCGCTGTGCATTTTGCGGCATAAGCGCATACAATGGATGCAAAGGCTGTGCCCTGCGGCGTATGCCGAAAACGGCCGGCAGCCACATAAAAAGTACAAAGGCGGGCGGCCTTCTGCTGCCTGCCTTTGTTGTTTTAAGGAGGTAAATCCCCCATGAAGCAAATTTTGCTGTGGGCCTTGACGGCGGTACTGGCCGCGGCGAGCGTCTATTATGCTATCTCGTGCCACTTTAATTTCGGGCATTTGTGCGTATGGATTCTGGCGGCGGTATGCCTGCTTTATACCGTGTTTTGGCGCAAAATTGACCCGTTTGTGCTTCATACGCCGCTCGGCCGCATCCTACTGGGCGTTTTGGCGGCGGGCATCCTGTTTTTTGTGTTTGTGTTGGGCGTGATTTTGTTTGGCCAGTTCGGCAACCGGGCAAAAGGCGATGAGCGGGCGCTGATTGTGCTGGGCTGCGCGGTAAACGGCAACGCGCCCTCAAAGGTGCTGCGCTGCCGGCTGGAAGCCGCCTATGCTTATTATGCCGAGCACCCGGATGTCACCATTGTGGTGTGCGGCGGGCAGGGGCCGGAGGAAGATGCCGCCGAAGGCGACGTGATGCGGGCGTGGCTGATCCAAAAGGGGGTGCCGCAGGCGCAAATCCTTGTCGACGACACCAGCACCTCCACCGAGGAAAACTTCCGAAATGCACGTGCTTTGCTGGAAGCACAGGGCCTTACCGCGGATGCGCCGACGGCCTTTGTGACGAATGGATTCCACTGCTATCGGGCGGCGCAGTACGCGCGGCGCGAGGGCTTTGCCACGGTGCGGGCCGTGCCGGCGGGGCTGCCCGCCTCGCAGTATTTGACCTGCTATGTGCGAGAGGTATTTGCGGTGGTATACTATTGGGCGTTCAAAAGCCCGAACAGCGGGTTTTTAAGCCGCTATGTGGGCTTTTTGAAGCTGCCGGACCGCTGGTAGGCCGAAGGATGGCTGCAATTTGGGCTTCAGGGCTTCGCTTGCCTGCAAAAAAGGCCGCTGTAAAATAAAATTGGCAGGAGACGGGCCGCCCCCAAAAAACGGATAAAATATAAAATCACGCCTTCCGGAAGCTGGTAAGCATCCGGAAGGCGTGATTTTTTCTCTATCTTTTTTGCGGAACCGCCTTGTGCGGCGCCTTTTACGCGGCGGCTTTTTGGCTTGCCCCGTTTATTTGCGGGCATCCTCCAGCCGCGCCCGCACTTCGGGCAGGGTTAACCCATTTTTCTGTGCGAGGGCGGCGAGGTCGTCATACTCGGGCTTTTCGCGCCGGATGCCCCAGCCCTCGGCCGTTTTGAAGCGCACCGGGCCGAGCGCGGTTTGGGCAGTGTAGCTTTCGCGGTGCAAAATATAGCGGCGGCAGACCGTCTCGCGGACGCCCAGCGTTGTTGTATTAGCCAGCAGCAGCCGGGCAAAGCGCGTGGCTTCGGCAGGGGCGCATAGGCAGGTGAGCAGCACCCCCGGCCGGCCCTTTTTCATGCCGATCGGCGTGGTAAACACATCGCGCGCGCCGGCCGCCCATAAAACTTCCTGCGCATAGCCGATCGCCTCGGGCGTCATATCGTCCAGATTACAGCGCAGCTCGGTGATCTCATCCATCGGGCCGGCGGCTTCGGCGGGCAGCGTATCGGCCGTGCCGTCAGCGGCTTCGTACCAATAGGCCGTGACGCAGTTGGCGGTGGGCAGATTCTTTTGGCCGCAGCCGTGGCCGGTGGCTTTTAAGGCCATAGCGGGCAAGCCGGCAGCATACCGCTGGACAAAATGGCGCAGCAGCGCCGCGCCCGTAGGGGTACAAAGCTCGCACTCGGCCGCGCCGCCGCAAATCGGCAGCCCTGCCAGCAGCTCGGCTGTAGCAGGGGCCGGCACAGGCAGAATGCCGTGCGCGCAGCGCACCGTCCCGCCGCCGACCTCGATCGGCGAGGCGGTGATGCTTTCGGGCGCAAGGCGGTGCAGCAAAAGGCACACGGCGCTGACATCCGCGATCGCGTCCATCGCGCCGACCTCATGCAGGTGCACTTCGGCTACAGGCATGCCGTGGACGCGGCTTTCCGCCTGCGCGATTTCTTGGTATATGGCCAGCACATTTTGGCGCACGGCTTCGGGCGCATGCAGCGCGCCGATCACGGCCGCAATTTCTGCCATGCTGTGGTGTGCATGCGTGTGCGGATGGGAATGTGTAGGCACGGCCGTATTTTCGCCGGGATGGGAAAGGGCACTTTCCGCGCCTTCCTCCTGCCCGTGCACCAGTACCCGCAGATGGGTACCGCGGATGCCGCACTTTTTGCTTGCCTCGGCTTGATATTCTACGCCCGGGATGCCCAGCGCGTTCAGCTCGGCCAGCGCGGCGGCACGGTTCGGGCAAAGCTCCAGCAGCGAGGCGGCCAGCATATCGCCGGCGGCGCCCATATTGCAGTTCCAGTAAAGTTTCATTCGCCCGTCTCCCGCGGCAGCGCGCCGCTTTTTTGGCCCATGTGGTTGATACGGCTGGCGAGGAAGCCCGCGCCGAAGCCGTTGTCGATATTGACGACGCTGACGCCCGAGGCGCAGCTGTTCAGCATGGAAAGCAGCGCCGCCACGCCCTGAAACGCGGCGCCATAGCCCACGCTGGTCGGCACGGCGATCACCGGGCAATCGGCCAAACCGCCGATTACGCTGGCAAGCGCGCCTTCCATGCCCGCAATGGCTACAATCACGTTTGCGCGCTGGATGTCATCGATGTGCGCGAGCAAGCGGTGCAGCCCGGCTACGCCTACATCGTACAGGCGTGTGACGCGATTAGCGTAAAATTCGGCGGTAAGGGCGGCCTCCTCGGCCACCGGCATATCGCTGGTTCCGCCCGTGGCGATAACGATCTCGCCGGCAGCTTCGGGCGCAGGGATTCCCCCTGCAATGCCAAGGCGGGCCGCCTCGTAATACGAAAAGGCAACTGTCTTTTGTACCTCGGCGGCGGCCTCGGGCGAAAGCCGGGTAATCAGCACCCGCGTTTGGCCGGAAGCCTGCAGCGCTTCGGTGATGCGCGCAATCTGCGCCGGCGTTTTGCCTGCGCCGTAAACCACTTCGCCCGCGCCTTGCCGCAGCGAGCGGTGGGTATCAAGCTTGGCAAAACCCAGATCAGTGAATGGCGTCTGCTTTAGCGCAAGCTCGGCCTCGGCAACGGAAGTTTCTCCGGCGGCAACCTGCTCCAAAATGCGGCGCACAGCTTCTTTTTCCATAAACGCTTCAGCCCCTTTCGGCAAGGTCCAAAAGGACAGTGGCAAAATACGGCGCCAGCGCACGGCGAATTCCCGCGCGCGCGGCGGCGGCTTTTTCAAGCTGCCCGGCAGGAAACTGCAATCGTGCCGCCCCCGCAAAAACGCGGCACCGAAAATCGGTGTACCCGAGGGCAAACAGCGCGTTCTCGGCGCCCTCCACGCGCGCAAGGGTTTCGGCGTCCAGCGCCGTCCCGGCCGGGATGCGTGTGGCAAGGCAGGCATAGGCAGGTTTATCCCATGTAAAAAGCCCGGCTTCGCGCGAAAGGCGACGAATCTCGGCTTTTGTCAGCCCGGCTTCGCGCAAAGGCGAGCGCACCGCAAGCTCCCGCAGGGCCTGCATGCCGGGGCGGCCGGCGGCATCGTCGCTGGCGTTGGTGCCGTCGAGCAAAAGCGGGTAGCCGTCTGCCGCGGCGCGCGCGGCCAGCGTACCGAACAAAGCGCGCTTGCAGTAGTAACAGCGGTTTGCCGGGTTGGCGGCCACTTCCGTGTTGGAAAGCACATCCAGCGGCAAAACCGTAAGCGAAATGCCAAGCTGCTGCGCCAGCCGCGCGGCATCCGCGCGCTCAAAGGCGGGCTGAAAGGCTGTTTGGATGTAATAGGGGCGTACATCCGCCCCGGCCTGCCGCGCCGCATATAGCAGATAGGAAGAATCCACCCCGCCGGAAAAGCCCAGCGCGGCCTTCGGATGCTCGGTAAAAAAATCCTGTAAGGTCATCGTTCAAATCCCTCCTGCCGTGTCGGCGCCAATCGCTTCTACGCCGCAGGCATCCATTTTTTCGGCATCATATAACAAAGCCCGGCTGGGGCCTTCGGCCGCAAGGCGCCCGTTTTGCAGCACAAGGCTGCGCGTACAGGTTTGTGCCGCAAAGGCCAGATCGTGCGTGGCAATCAGCTTGGTGTGGGTAAGCCCGTTTAAGGTGTGAATCAGCCCACGGCGGGCTTTTGGATCGAGAAAAGCGGTCGGCTCATCCAGCAGCATCACAGCCGGTTCCATCACCAGCACCGTCGCCAGCGCGGCCATGCGCTTTTCGCCGCCCGAAAGCTTAAGCGCCGTGCGGTTTTTCAGCGGCGCAAGCCGCAGCGCGGAAAGCCAGCGCGCCACACGCGCCGCCACTTCGCTTTCCGGCAGGCCCTGATTGCGCAGGCCGAACGCAAGATCCTCATAGACTGACGGCATGAAAAGCTGATCGTCCGGGTTTTGGAAAACAAGGCCCGCCTTCTGCCGCAATGCGGCGGCCGTCTTTGGCGTCAGCTCCGTGCCGCAGATGCGGATGCGCCCGGAAAAGGGAAGCAGCCCCAAAACTGCCAGCAACAGCGAAGTTTTTCCCGCGCCGTTTGCGCCGATCAGCGCTGCGCTTTCGCCTTGCTCCAGCGCAAACGAAAGCCCGCTGACGGCACAGGTGCCGTCCGGGTATGACACCTCTAAATTTTCAATTTCCAGTACCGGCATCATCCAAGCTCCTTTTTAGTGGTGAGGGAAAAGCAGCGGCACAAATCCCAGCCGCAGCGCGGCCGTCGGCACACAGCAGGCCAGCAGAAAAGCCCAATCCCGTGCAGAGAAAGGGCGCACAGCACGGTGCGGCATCTGCCCTGCATAGCCGCGGCACTTCATCGCATCGTAAATGCGGGCCGCACGGTCAAAGCTGCGCAGCAAAAGCTGCCCGATCAGACACCCGGAATCCCGCAGAGAGATGCCTTTTTGCGCCCCGCGGCGCAGCCGGTATGCGGTGCGCAGATCGGCTGCTTCTTCCAGCAGCGTACCGAGGTAGCGGTATACCATCTCAAAAAGCGAAACCACCAGCCACGGCACATGCAGGCGGCGCAGCTGGCCTGTCAGCTGCGCCAAGGGAGTAAGCGCAACAAGCGCCAGCACGGCGCATACGCATAAGAACACCCGCAGCAGGATTGTGGCAAGCGAAAGCGCCCCGCCCGAAACCGCCACAGGCCCAAGCCAAAAGGCGGGGGTACGGTCGAAATACAAATTGGAAATGCCGGCAAACAGGCAAAACGGAAGCGCCACGGCCGCGCGCTTTGCCACCAGAGAAAACGGAATATCTGCCAGCGCCAGCAGCACGACCGGATAAAACACATAGGGGGCCAGCGCAAAAAAAGCATAGCGCCCTGTGGAGGCTACGCACAAAAGGTAACAGGCCGTCACCAGCATTTTCGCCAGAGGATGAATGCGGTGAAGCCAGCTGCCGCCGCCGGAAAGCTGCTCCAGCGAATAAAGCTCATAGATTTTGCTGCGAAAATCCGTCATGCGTGTTAACGTCCTTTTGTGCGTGTTTTCTGCGGATGTGCGAAATGCCCAACCCGCAGGCGCCGGCCAGCGCAAAGGTGGCCGCGGCGCCCAATACCCCTGCGGCCCCGGCGCCGCTTCCGTCGGAAAAGGCGTAGTCGGGCAGGAGGGCGGTGGCGTTTTGTACGTTTTGTGCGGCGGCATGGGCAGCATCCTGCTGCGGGGCAAGCTCGGTGCTGCCGGTTATGCCCTGCAAAGCCCATTCCAAACCGTCAGGGTTTTGCGAAGCCAGCAGCGAAAGCCCGCCCGCCGTAAGCACGGCCAGCGCCCCCAAAACGAGAAGCACCCGCTTGAGCGGGACGGCGCGCCCGATGGCGGTTTGCGTCTGTGCGCTTTCCAGCAGCTCGGGGCGCATCTTTGCCACAAATACGAGCACGGCCGAGGTGGCGAGGCCCTCTACAAAGCCGATGGCCAGATGAATCGGCTGCATCAGCAGCAAAAATGTGCCGAACGGCAGCGCCGTGATGCCCGAAAGCTGTGTTTCGACCACAACGGAAAAAGCGCCCAGCTGCAGCCCCAGCACACTGCAAAGCACGGCCGCGAGCGTAAGGCGCTTAGGCGTGATGCCTTTTTTCATCAGCGGGCGGAACAAAAGCGGATACATCACAAGGCACGGCAAAATCCCCATATTAAAGATGTTACAGCCCAACGCCAGCAGGCCGCCGTCGGCAAAAATCAGGCACTGAATCGTCAGCACGGCCGTGATCGTCAGCACGGCCGGCCCGCCGCCCAGCAGCGCGGAAAGCAAAATGCCCCCACAGATATGCCCGCTGGAGCCTGTACCGGGAATCGTAAAATTCATCATTTGTGCGGCAAACACAAATGCGCCGCAAACGGCCATCAGCGGCAGTTTCTTTTCACAAAGCTCGTCCTTTTTCAGGCGGGCCGCCGCCCCGGCGATACAGCCGCCGGAAACGGCCCACATCGAAAGCCCTACCGGGGCCGATAAAAGTGCATCAGACATGTGCATAATGAAAACTCCTGTTTTTTGTATCTCCGCCTGTGGCAGGGCGGCATAAAAAAAGCCGCAAAGGCGGGCAGCCCGGCGCGGGCTGCGATTCCCTTCGTGGCAATCAAAAATATCATCTTATAAGAAACGCTTGCCGGGCGCAAAAAACGCGCCGGCTGCCGCGCTGGGCACGGCAAATACCCCTTCATGAGGCACGAACGAGTATACCAGAAAGGCCGCGGGCGCGCAAGCCCAAACCCGGCTGTTTAGCTTTTCGGCACGATCATCAGCACAGCATGCGCCGGCATACAGATGGCAGATTGATCCTCGGCCGAGATCCAACCGTAATTTTCGCAGATATGGTCGGGGCAGGGGGAATTGACAAAGCGCGCCGCGCCGTTTTCCACACGGATGTGCACGGTATAATAGCCGGTATCCACATCGTAGTCGGCCGCTTTGTCGAGCGGGATTTCCAGCACGGTGTTGTCATCGCCGTAGGTAAGCTTCGCTTCCAGCGCCGCGCCGGAAGCTGCATTGCGCCAGTAACGCCAGCCGAACAAAACTGCGGCCAAAGCCAAAATTACGGCGGCAAACAAAAGGTTCGTCAAAAGGGTTTTATTTTTCTTCATGCGGTGCATCCTCTGCAAATGTGTCCCGGCCGCTTTCCTCTGCGCGGGCAACGCCGCTTTGCGGCAAAGAAGCCGCATGGGCCGGATCGGCCGCCCGTACCGACTTGGCAGCATTTTGGGCGGAAAGCGCGGCTTTTAAGCCTTCCAGTTCCGCGGCCCAAAGGTCGTTGCGCGCATCGCTGGGCATGCGCCAATCGCCACGCGGGCTGAGCGTGACAGAGCCGATCTTCGGGCCGTCAGGCAGGCAGCTACGCTTGAACTGCTGCATAAAAAAGCGGCGGTAAAAGTTTTCGAGCCAGTGCAGCAGCACAGCATCGGTATATTCCGGCTGGCCGGCAAAGGCGGCACGGGCCAGATGAAAAATCTTGCCCGGCCCAAAGCCGAAACGCAGTACATAGTACAAATAAAAATCATGCAGCTCATAGGGGCCGATGAGGCTTTCTGTTTTCTGGGCGATCTCGCCGTTGGCTTCGGCAGGCAGAAGCTCGGGGCTGACGGGCGTATCCAAAATATCCAGCAGCACCCGGCGCAACGTTTCGGAATGCGCGGTGTCGGCCTCATAGCGGACGATGTGGCGCACAAGCGTCTTCGGTACGCCTGCATTGACGCCGTACATGCTCATGTGATCGCCATTATAGGTGGCCCAGCCGAGCGCCAGCTCGGAAAGATCGCCCGTGCCCACGACGATGCCGCCCGTGCGGTTGGCCACATCCATCAGCTCAAGTGTGCGCACACGCGCCTGCCCGTTTTCGTAGGTAATGCTGCGGTCGCTTTCGGGCAGGCCGATGTCGTCAAAATGGCTTTTTACCGTATTGCCGATCTCAATTTCCTGAAAAGTAACGGCCAGCTCTCCACACAGAATTTCGGCGTTGCTGCGGGTGCGTTTCGTCGTGCCGAAGCAGGGCATTGTCACCGCGAGGATGTCGGTGGAAGCACGGTGCAGGATGCGCATCGCGCGCACGGCAACCAGCAGGGCAAGGCAGCTGTCAAGCCCGCCCGAAATGCCGATTACAGCCGTTTTGGCATGCGCATGCTCCAACCTCTTGGCAAGGCCGTCGGCCTGCATTTCCAAAATCAGCTCGCAGCGCGCTGCGCGCGCCGCGGCATCGCCGGGCACGAACGGCGTGGTGGAAACGGCGCGCGTCAGCGGCACCGCAACGGGCGCAAGATCAAAATAAACGCGCTCGTAGCCGGCATCCTCCGGCACAAAAGATGTGTTGCGTACCCGCTCGGCCAACATACGCTCAAGATCCAGCTCGGTTACGGCGGGGCCGCCCTGAAAAGGCTTCGCCTCGGCAAGAACCGTGCCGTTTTCAGCGATCAGATCATGCGCGGCAAACACCATATCCGTCGTGCTTTCGCCGTGGCCGGCGTCGGCATACAAATAAGCGCACAAAAGCCGGGCCGATTGCTGCGCCACAAGCGAACGACGATATTCGGCTTTGCCCACCGTTTCGTCGCTGGCCGAAAGGTTGGCAATCACCGTTGCGCCCGCCAGCGCGTGATGTGTCGACGGCGGCAGCGGCGCCCATACATCCTCGCAGATCTCGACGCCGAGCACAAAGCTTTCCATCGTGCGGCAGCAGAACAAAAGCGACGTGCCAAACGGCACACGCTGGCCGCCAAAATCAATCCATTCCACCTGCGGGCGGCCGGCGGAAAAATGCCGCTTTTCGTAAAATTCGGCATAGTTGGGCAAAAAAGTTTTCGGCACAAGGCCAAGCAGCGCCCCGCGGCACACCACGGCAGCACAGTTGTAAAGCTTGCCGTTATGGCGCACAGGCAAGCCCGCCACGGCCACCAGGTTCAGCGCGGCGCTTGCTTGCAGCAGAGTACGCAGCCCTTGCTCGGCGCCCTGCTGCAGCGTCCGCTGCAAAAACAGATCGCCGCAGGTATAGCCGGTGAGACAAAGCTCCGGAAAAACTGCCAGCTGAATCCCCTGCGCCTCGGCCTGCTGCATTGCCTGCACGATCTGCAATGCGTTATAGCGGCAGTCTGCCACGCGCAGCGCGGGCGAAAGCGCCGCCGCTCGGATAAAACCGTACTGCATAAAAATCAACACCGTCTTTCTTTGCCCATGCCGCAAAGCGCCGCCGCAGCGGGCAGAATTTCATAAAAATAAAGCAAAAGCTCAATTTGCGGCTATTATACCATACTGCCCCGAAAAATGCAGAAAAAACAAAAAAGGGGCTGTTGCAAAACGAAAGTTTAGCAGCAGCCCCATTTTTGTTGAAAAGTGCCTCAAATCCGGGTATAGATAAAGCTTTTGTTGAAAATTTAGTCGGATTTCTCACAAAAA
>JALCRP010000009.1 GCA_022652735.1 Faecalibacterium sp.
GTTTATAGTGTTTTCCAACACTCATAAGGTTCCTTACAAGCTTTCGATATTGTTCAATTTTCAAGGTCCTGCGCCGCTTCGCTTTCCGTGAGGCAGCTTATATAGAATAGCATTCCGTCCCCCGGGTGTCAACACCTTTTGGGATATTTCCCGGAAAAAGAATGCCTTTCGGCGGGATGCACAGTTTTTCAGCGCGAAGCGCCCCCTGCTATCGGGAAAGTATCACAATACTGTCTCGGCCAGTACCAAAATAGCCGGCATTGTCGCAATACTGGCCAGCGTCGAAAGCAAAATCGCACGGCCGCACAGCTGCGGCTCCATCTCATAGCGGGTCGCAAAGATTGCGGTCAGATTAGCGCAGGGCGTGGCGGCATAAACCATCAGCGCCAGCCGCATCGTGCGGTCGAGCGGGAGAAAGGCCAGCAGCGCCAGCAAAGCCAGCGGCCAAAGCACATTGCGGATCAGCGTAACCTCATAGCCGAATTTCCCCCGAAAAACATCCAGTAAACGCCCGCTGCCCAGCATGATGCCAATCAAGATAAGGGCCAGCGGCGTAGTGATGTTGCCCACATTGGTGCAGACCGTCTGCACCATCGCGGGCAAATGCAGGCGCAGCGCCAGCATAACGATCGCCGCTGCCGTACAGATATTCAGGGGCGTAAGAAACGATTTTCCGTCCAGTTTTTTGCCGGGCTGGAAGATCGCCGCCTGTAAGGTAAAGAATAATACATTATAAGCCGAGACGGCCGCTGCCCCGTAAAGGCTGCCCCACGCGCCCATCAGCGCCGTGCACAGCGGGATGCCCATAAACCCTACGTTCGGGTAAGCGCACAGGCCGGTAAAGATTGCGCGCTCGGCCGCCTCGTAACGCCGCCGTTTCGCCGCCAGCAGCGAAACGCATGTGGCTGCCAGAATCATGCCGCCTATAAAAAGGCCCATAATCAACATATTCCACAAATCTGCCGGCGCCGCTTCGATACTGGTTGCGGCAAGGATGCTCAGCGGCATCGTCAGCGTCAGAATCAGGCGGGACAGCAACGGCGTATCCGCCAGCCCGGCCACCTTGCTTTTTGCCAAAACCCACCCAATGGCGACATAGGCAAAGATGATCGCCGTCTGTTGCAAGATCACCAAAACAGACATAAAGGCTTCCTCCCTATCTTATAATGTATAGAAAGGGACAGGCAATCGGTTGACAGCCGCCCTGCCCCGCCGTATCATGGGTGGGAAAGTATTGTCATATCGTATCAGTTTTTCCCCGAAAAAGCAATGGAGGCGCAGAAATGCACACTGTAGAGATTCGCGGCGTCGCGCTGGGCGACGGCATCCCCAAAGTGATCGTGCCATTGTGCGAAACGGATGCCGCCGCACTGCTGGAGCAGGCGCGGGCGCTGGGTACTTCCGAGGCTGACCTGATCGAATGGCGCGTCGACGCGCTGGACGGCGCAAAAGATGCCGCCGTCGTTTTGGCGCTGCTGCCGGATGTCCGCGCTGCGTTAGGGCAAAAGCCACTTCTGGCTACGTGCCGCACGGCGCGTGACGGCGGCACCGGCCCTGTTGATGCGCGCTATCCCGCGCTGGTAAAGCTTCTGTGTGAAAGCGGGCAGATCGATCTTGTGGACATTGAGCTTTCGGCCGGGAACGATATGGTACATGAAATGGTTGCCGCTGCGCATGCAAACCATGTGACAGCGCTGGTTTCTTGGCATGATTTTTCCACCACGCCGCCGCAGGCCGAAATGATCGATCGCCTGCGCCGGATGCAGGCGCTTGGGGCCGACATCATCAAGTTGGCCGTAATGCCCCGCTGCCGTGCCGATGTGGCCGCACTGTTGGGCGCCACCGCCGAAATTGCCGACCGTCACCCCGAAATCCCTATCATTTCAATGAGCATGGGGCCGCTTGGCCGCATCAGCCGCCTTGCGGGTGAGGCCTTCGGGAGCTGCGCTACCTTTGCCACCGCCGGGCGCGCCTCTGCGCCCGGCCAGCCGACACTGGAGCAGGCGCGCGCTTTGCTGAAGGCACTGCATACCGATTTGTAAGCAGACCGCAATTTTGGGCTTTTCTCCGGCGCTTTCGGGTTCAAAAGTCATACTCTTTTGTGCATAGTGACGGTTTTTCACCTCGATTTCATGCATTTTGTCTAAACTCAAATGTAAAATCCCCTCGCTTTTCTGGTATTCGGCTCGTTGTGTGGCCTGTAAAAGAAGTGTAAAATAAGGTCATACTTCCGATTCGGATGTTACCGAAGCATCCTGTGCCCGGAAGATGATGGAGGGTAAAAAGAATGCATAAGATTTCTCGTCGTTCCTTTCTGAAAGCCGGCGCCGTGAGCGCTGCTGCCGTTGCTTTGTCCGCCTGTGGCCAGAGCGTCACCGCCGCTTCCTCTGCTGCCGCTTCCAGTGTCGCTTCCGATGCCGCGGGCAGCGCAGCCGCAGATGCGATGAAGGTCGGCTATATCTATATTGGCGATGACAGCCAGGCCTATACCGCCAACTTTATCGCGGCGCAAACCGCGATCGAGCAGCAGTTTGGCAGTGCCGTGCAGTCCATTGCGAAATACAATGTGGCCGAGGATGCGATTGAGAGCCCGCTGCGCGAGCTTTGCGAAGCCGGCTGCGGTGTTATCTTTACCACGAGCTTCGGCTATGGCGAAACGACGAAGGAAATCGCACAGGAATACCCGGACATCCAATTCTGCCAGGCCACTTGCGCCGATGCCGCCGCAGAGCCGGTCGTGGCAAACTATCATAACTACATGGGTGAAATTTATCAGGCCCGCTATGTTGCCGGTATCGTCGCCGGCATGAAGCTCGCCGAGCTGGGCGTAAAGGCCCCGAAGATCGGCTATGTCGGCGCTTTCCCGTATGCGGAAGTGATCTCCGGCTATACCGCCTTCTTCCTCGGCGTCCGCAGCATCGTCGCCGATGCCACGATGGAAGTAATGTACGCCAACAGCTGGGGCGATTACGACACCGAAAAGACGATGGCTACCTCTATGATCGAGGATGGCTGCGTACTGATTAGCCAGCATTCCGATACCGAGGGCCCGGCCGAAGCCTGCGAGGCTGCCGCCGCCAACGGCACACAGGTTTTCTGCGTGGCGTACAACCAGGATATGACGGATATTGCCCCGAATACCTGCCTGATCTCCAGCCGCATCGACTGGGCGCCGTATGAAACCTCCGCTGTGCAGGCTGTTATGGATGGCACCGAGATCAAGGTTGACGATTGGGCCGGCTTCGACAAGGGCTGGGTCGCCATGACCGAGCTGAACACCGCCATTGCTGCCGAGGGCACACAGGATGCCATCGACAAGGTGATCGAAGGCTTTAAGGCCGGCTCGATTGATGTCTTCAAGGGCGATTACACCGGCGCCGATTACGAAGGCAATACGGTCGACCTGAACGAAGGCTTCACCGAGAACGCCACACAGAGCGCCCCGGCATTCGCCTATGTGCTGGATGACGTTATCACCGTCAAGAGCACCAACTGATTTTCCCGTGTTTTCGGCGGAGCCAGTTTTCGGGCTGGCTCCGCTTTTTCGGTTTTATGCGTTCGTTCTCATTTCGCGCCCGCAGCGGCGTACACAGGAGGAAAAACAGATTGGAAAAGCAAACTGCAATCCGGCTGGAAGGCATCACCAAAACGTTCGGTGACGTTGTGGCAAACGACAACGTCGAGCTTACCGTGCGGCGCGGCGAGATTTTATCCCTGCTGGGCGAAAACGGCAGCGGCAAAACCACGCTGATGAACATGCTCTCCGGCATCTATTACCCGGATGCCGGCCGTATCCTCGTAAACGGAAAAGAAGTTCGCATCCGATCCCCGCGCGATTCTCTGGCGCTGGGCATCGGCATGATCCACCAGCATTTTAAGCTTGTGGATGTGCTGACCGCCGCCGAGAATATTGTGCTGGGCCTGCGCGAGCCGGGCCGCTATGATCTCAAGGCTATCTGTGCCAAGGTAAACGCAATCACCGAAAAATACGGCTTTGCGCTTGACCCGATGAAAAAGATTTACGAGATGAGCATCTCCGAAAAGCAGACGGTTGAGATCGTAAAAGTGTTGTACCGCGGGGCAGACATCCTGATTTTGGACGAGCCTACCGCCGTGCTGACCCCGCAGGAGACGGACAAGCTGTTTGCCGTGCTGCGCGCCATGCGCGATGACGGCAAGGCCATTATCATCATTACACATAAGCTGCAGGAAGTGCTTTCCCTGTCTGACCGCGTCAGTGTGCTGCGCAAAGGCAAATATGTCGGCACTGTCGAGACAAAGGACGCCACCGCGCAAAGCCTGACAGACCAAATGGTGGGCGAAGCGACAAAGCTGAATATCGACCGCCCGGCCCCGCACGATACGCTTCAGCTGCTGGACATCCGCGGCCTGACAGTCACCGATAAAAACGGCGTAAAGAAGCTGGATGATGTCAGCTTTACCGTACAGGGCGGCGAAATTCTCGGCATCGCGGGCATCGCGGGCTGCGGCCAGAAAGAGCTTTTAGAGGCGATTGCCGGGCTTCAGCCCGTAGAAAGCGGCACAATCGAGTATACGCCGCCGGATAATGCCGCCTGCCAGCTGGTTGGGCAGGAGCCTGCCACCATCCAGCAGATGGGTGTGCGGCTTTCGTTTGTGCCCGAGGACCGCCTCGGCATGGGCCTTGTCGCCAATATGGATATGATCGGCAACATGATGCTGCGCAGCTTCCACAACGGCAAGCTCGGCATGGCCGACCGCCGTACCCCGGCCGCCCTCGCCGAAAAGGTGAAAGAAGAGCTGGACATCGTAACGCCCGGCCTGAATGCGCCGGTGCGCCGCATGAGCGGCGGCAACGTGCAAAAAGTGCTCGTCGGGCGCGAGATTGCCGCGGCGCCGCGGGTGCTGATGACGGCCTACGCCGTGCGTGGGCTTGACATCAACACAAGCTATACCATTTATCATTTGCTCAACGAGCAAAAGGAAAAAGGCGTCGGCGTGATCTATGTCGGTGAAGATCTCGACGTCCTGTTACAGCTGTGTGATCGTGTCTTGGTGCTTTGCGGCGGCAAAGTCAGCGGCATCCTCGACGGCCGCACCGCTACCAAAGAGCAGGTCGGCCTGCTGATGACCACCGTAGGAAAGGAGGCGGCACAATGAAAAACGCCGCGGAACACAACGCACCCCTGCTTCGTATTGCCAAGCGAGACGATGTATCCCCTGCCAAAGCATGGTGCATCCGCATCGCAAGCATTTTCGTCGCGCTGCTGCTCAGCGCCTGCCTCATCATGATTACCGGCTTTGATCCGTTCTCGGTATATGCCGCGATGGTCAAGGGCAGCCTCGGCAGCCCGCTGGCGATCCAGCAAACCATCAAGCTGGCGATCCCGCTGCTGGGCGCGGCCATCGCCATTGCGCCCGCCTTCAAAATGAAATTCTGGAATATCGGCGTCGAAGGCCAGATCACGATGGGCGCCGTATTTTCCACCTTCTTTGCCCTTTCGTGGTACAATCGTGTGCCCAGCGCGCTTTTGCTGGTTTTGATGGCGCTGGCCGGCATGCTTGGCGGCGGGCTTTGGGGGCTTATCCCGGCCGTGTTTCGTGCCCGCTGGGGCACGAACGAAACGCTGTTTACGCTGATGCTCAACTATATCGCCATCGGCATCGTCAAATATCTGCAGGGCGGCCCGTGGGAGAAAAAGCCGCGCGGCACCCAACAGATCGGCCTGTTCCAGCAGGCGGCGCGCCTGCCCACCGTATGGGGCGTGACGATCGGCATTTTTGTGATTTTGCTGTTGGTCGTGCTGATGTTCTGCTACCTGAAATACACCAAGCACGGCTATGAGATCAGCGTCGTGGGCGAAAGCGAGCCTACCGCGCGCTATGCCGGCATCCAAGTGCCGAAGGTTGTGCGCCGCACGATGTTTTTATCGGGCGCGGTAGCCGGTTTGGTCGGTTTCATCATGGTTTCCGGCATCAACTATACGCTCAGCGATTCCGTCGCGGGCGGCGCGGGCTTTACGGGCATCACCGTGGCGTGGCTGGCGCAGCTAAACACGTTTGCGATGGTCATCATCTCATTTTTACTGGCCATTTTGGAAAAGGGTGCCTCTACAATCAACACCCTTACCCATAACATGATCCCGGAATCCATGTCGGATATGGTAACGGGCATGATTTTGTTCTGCATGCTGGGCAGCGAATTCTTTATTCGCTACCGCCTGATCTGGCGCAAAAAGCAAGCCCCGGCCGCAAAGGCCGAAAACGGAAAGGAGGCCGCCGTATGACTGCTGTCATCAACTTTATCGTCGCCGCCGTGCTGATGGGCACCACATTGATGTTTGGTACGCTCGGTGAGATTTTGACGGAAAAGGCCGGCAACCTGAACCTCGGCGTCGAGGGCCTTATTTACATGGGCGGTGCCGGCGGGCTGGTTGCCGCATGGCTGTACGAGCAATCGGCCGGGGCCGGCGCTTCGCCGCTGGTGGGCGCTGTGCTGGCATTTGTCAGTGCCTTTTTAGTGGCCGCATTCGGCAGCCTGATCTATGCGTTTCTTACTGTCACGCTGCGCGCCAACCAAAATGTTGCGGGCCTTGCGCTGGCGATCTTCGGCGTGGGCTTCGGCAAGTTTTTCGGCGAATACTTCCGGCAGGTGGCCGGCGGCCGCCTTGTGGTTTCCGATGCGCTCGGCAGCGTGTTTTCGCGCGCGGTATTTCCCGCTTTCCTGCGCAATATCCCTTTGGTTGGGCCGCTGCTGTTCAGCTACAATTTTATGATCTATCTCGGCGTGGCGATTGCCTTTGTACTGGCATGGTATTTGGCCAAAACGCGCAGCGGCCTTTCGCTGCGCGCCGTCGGCGAGGCGCCTGCCACGGCCGATGCGGCCGGCATTTCCGTCACACGATATAAGTATCTTTCCACCTGCATCGGCGGCGGTATCTGCGGGCTGGGCGGGCTGTATTTCACGATGGTTTCCGGTGGCGGCAACTGGGCCGCAGACGCGATGGATGGCAAGGGCTGGCTGGCCGTGGCGCTGGTTATTTTTGCGCTGTGGAAGCCTCTGCGCGCCATCTGGGGCTCGGTTCTGTTCGGCGGGCTGATGATCCTTTACATGCGCGCCACCTTTTTACAGATCCCGACAGAGCTGTACAAGATCGTGCCGTATATCGTTACGGTTATTGTGCTGATAACGCTTAGCATCCGCCAGCGGCGCGAAAGCCAGCCGCCGGCCGCGTTGGGCAATGCCTATTTCCGCGAGGAACGCTGATTTTCCGGGGCTGTTTTTGCGGTGCCCTTGGCATCTGGCGAAAGACGATAGCTTCCAGAGGGCGGCCGGCCGGGCCGCCCTTTTTTGTCTTATTTTTTGCGGCGATTGAATTGTTCATTTTTGCCGGGTATGCTACAATGTGAAAGAAAGGGGCTTTTGCATGTCCTATGATCCGAAAGCACTGGCCGGCGCGCGCTGCGGCCGCCGCTACCAGCGCGATTATATTGCCCACGCCGACAGCCGCATGGAATCCGCCACGCTGGAGTGCATCAAGTTTTATCTCGACGGCCGCATCCGCTTTGAGCAGCACTGTTATGGCGAGGCCGCAAGCTGCATTTTCACGCTTTGGGCGGCGGGCATGGATGCCGACGGCACCCTACACTGGGCTTTGCCCGAAAAGGGCCGGGGCTATTACGACGAAGCCGTTCTGCCACATCGGCTGACGGGGTGCGATGCCGACGGAAGCCTCTTTTTTGACAACGGGCGCTTTGCGTGGAAGCTGGCGGACGATTTTTCCGCCGACCCTGCCGCCGGCTATCCCGGTTGGAAGGCTTTTTGGCTTCGCATGACACATCAATAAAACAAATCAAAAAGGAACGAGGGATTTTCCATGTTATTTGACCGTCATTATGATAAGGCCGGGCCGGGCGTCTCGGAAGGTGAACCGCGCAAAAAGGGTGCGCTTCGTTTTTTTGAGGTGCTCTTTCGGGATTTCGGCAGCTATTGGAAAGCCGGCATTTTGGCGCTTTTGTGCCTGCTGCCGGGCGTTACGGGCGTTGTGATCGGCCTTTCGGGCGGCGGGCTGCTGTTTGCGTTGCTTTCGGGCCTTGTCGGCGGCATTCTCGCTGCGCCGTGCATGGTCGGCTTGTTCGATACCATTGTGCGCAGCCTGCGCGATGAGCCGGGATATTGGTGGCATACCTATAAAATGGCCGTGAAACGCAGTGCAAAGGCTTCGCTTCTGCCGGGCGCGCTGTCGGGGCTTTTCGTCACGGCCTCCATCTTAATCCTGTATATTTTGTTGAACACTTCGGCCGCCTCTCTGCCCGGTTGGCTGCTGGCGGCGGCTTACCTGCTGCTGACGGCCGGGGCGCTGCCCTATCTGTGGATGCAGGTAGCGCTGTTGGATCTTAAGCCTTTGCAGCTTTTGAAAAACACATTTTCTCTGTGGTTTGCCTATTTTCCGCGCACTATGCTGGCCGCCGCGTTTGAGATCGCCTATTGGCTGCTTATCTTTTTGTTTTTCCCGTATACCGAGCTTGTGCTGCTGCTGACGAGCCTCTGGCTTCCGGCGCTTTTGGCGGCATTTGCCGTCTATATCCCTGTGGAAAAGGCTTTCAATATTGAAAAGACTGTGCGCGCTCTGCATGAAAAGCAGCGGGCCGAAGCGGATACCGCTTCGGTTGAGCCGCCGCAGAAATGATTTTCCGGCCGAGCAAAAACAACAAGCCGGCGCCTCCGTGCCCTACATAATCTGTCGCATTGTGGGGGATAATAAACGCGGAGGTGTATTCTTATGAACAGCCTGACACCGTTTATTCATCATAATATGGACAATCTCCCCAATGAAACTCACGGCCTCGCCGAGGGGGATGGAAAGAGCCGCTGTGTGCCCTGCCGCCAGAAAAATGCGCAGGACTTTTTAGCCGGCAATACGCCCGGCGTAATGCATTTTTACGCGCCTGAAATGGCCGACGCAAAGGCTGAGCACAATTTGCAGCCCCTTGCGCCGACAGCCGACCCCGGCGCGGCAGACCTTGCCGCCGAGGATGACGAAACCGTACAGCGCTTGGTGGAATGGCGGGAAGAATCCCCTTACGGGTGATTTTGCCAAAAGAAATTCTTTTCTTTTGGCAAAATGGCAGTTGCATTTGGGCGCCGCTTCCCTTATGATGGTAACGAACAAAATTTAACATAAGGTAGGTGCCGCAATATGGCAGAATTCAAATATGAAGTAACCGAGCACATCGCCGTGCTCTCCAACAGCGCAAACGGCTGGGAGCGCCAGCTGAACATGGTAAGCTGGAACGAGCGCGAGCCGAAGTTTGACATCCGCGACTGGGCGCCCGACGGCAGTAAAATGGGCAAAGGCATTTCTCTTTCTCATGACGAAATGGCTATCCTCAAGGGCATTCTCGACGATATGGAGCTGTAATGGATTACCGCGAAGAATTTGTACAGCTGTATCAGACGCACATCCAGCGCCCCGGCGCCGATAAGCTGCTTGAATGGATGGAAAGCAACACTGATTTTTTTGATGCGCCCGCTTCCACGCGCTTTCACGGCGCTTGCCCGCACGGGCTTGTCATGCATAGTCTGAACGTATATCATGCGCTGCACGATAGCTTTTTTACGCCGGAAGACAGCGAGGAAACCTTTGCCATCATTTCGCTGCTGCATGACCTCTGCAAGGCTAACTTTTATAAAACCAGCACCCGCAACGTGAAAAACGATGCAACCGGCCAATGGGAGAAAGTGCCGTTTTATCAGGTAGAGGACATGTTCCCTTACGGGCACGGCGAAAAAAGCGTGTTTTTGATCGAGCGGCTGATGCGCCTGAAAGTTGAGGAAGCCGTTGCAATCCGCTGGCACATGGGCGGCTTTGACGATTCTGCGCGCGGCGGCAGCTTTGCGATCAGCGACGCCTACGACCGCTATCCGCTGGCCGTAAAGCTCCATATTGCCGATTTGGAAGCAACGTATCTTATGGAGCATGGCACCAGCAACGTGCCGCATTGAACGCAAGAATTTTCCATTTTTGTTTTTCTGTTAAAAGGCAAAGAAGCGCCCCGCATACGGCTTATAAAAGCCGCATACGGGGCGCTTTACAGTTTGTTATTATTTTTCTGCTATGCAGCAGGATTTTCGGCGCGGAACTTTTTTCTGCTGCACACCTGCGAGGCAAAGCCTTGGGCCGCATCCGTTTTATATGCGGTTGCCGAAGTTTTCCCTTACTGTTCCAGCAGATGGGCCAGCTTGTCCAGCAGGCGCTCGGCCACCGTAGATGCCGTTGTAGCGGCATAGCCCGCAGCATGCGGTACCGCCTGTGCGGTGTGCTGCGGCGCATCCGGCGCCGGATGTACCGCAGCGCGAGGCGGCTTTTCCACCGCTTCGGCCGCTACAGAAAGCGCCATCGACTGCCGCTCGGCCTCGGAAAGCGCCGCTTCCAACATCTGCATCGAGCTTTGCAGCTCGTCGCTCAAGCGGTTAATGCTTTCGCCGGCGGCCGTCAGGTCGCGTTTTACTTCCGCAAGGCTATGGTTCACGCTATCTGCACTGGCGCGCAGCTTGGCGCAATCCTGTTGTGGGCGGGCCGTAAAGGCATTTTGCCGGGCTTCGCACTGCTGCTGCATCCGCGAAACGCGCTGTGAAGCTTCCTGCTTTGCGATAGAAACGCGCTGCTCTGCATTTTGCTGTGCGGTGCGGATGCGCTGTTCCGCATCCTGGCGCGCCTGCATCAGGCGGGCATCATTTTCCGTGCTAATCTCCTGCATCCGCTTTTCGCATACCGCGCGCACTTCCGCCATTTGGGCGGTTTGCTTTTCCAGCTGTGCCTGTTTATCTGTGCATTGCTGCTGTAGCTGATCGTTTTCGCGGTGGAGGCGCACATTTTCTTCTTCGCTTTGGAAAAGGCGGCGCTTATATTCCTGATTCTGGCCATCAAGCGCGGCGTTTTTCTGTTCGCTTTCCGCCGCTTTGGCTTCGGCCTCCTGCGCGCGCTCCTGCTCGTTTTTTATTTGGCACACCATCTGCGAAACCATATCGGCGCTTTCCTGCGCGCGCTTTTGCAGGGTTTGGTTTTCCGTCTGCGTAGTGTTTAAATCGCCCTGCAGTGCCTCGATCTGTGCTTTGGCTGCCGCTTCGGCCTTTTGGCTCTCGGCGGACAGGCGGTCGATACAGGCCAGCACATCTTTTTTTTCAAAGCCGAACAGGGATGTTCTAAACCCGACTGTTTCGTTTGCCATGCCCGTATCTCCTTCTCTGCCCACAGCAGGCAGAAGATTTTTACTTCTCGTGGTGCTTATTGTTCAAAAGCTGCATAATATCATCAAAGTAATCTGTGCCGACATTGTCCTCGCTGTTATCCGCGGGGGCAGGCTCGGGCGCATTATCCGCGGCGTTGTCGCCAAGCGCATGGAACACCGGCTCGGGCGTCTTGACGTCGCCGATCGTGCTGGAAGACGCCGCCGTACGGACAGGCGCAGAGGCAGACGGCTTTGTATCAAAGCCCGTTGCCACCACGGTGATATGCATTTCATCGGAGAGGTTTTCGTCAAAGGCAGTGCCCCAGATGATGTTCGCATCCGGGTGGGCGTTCTGGGTAATCAGCCCTGCCGCAACCTCGACATCCTCCAAACCAATGTCCGGGCTGGATGTAATGTTGATGATGACGCCATGCGCGCCGGAGATGCTGGTTTCCAGCAGCGGGCTGGAAATCGCCGCCTTGGCCGCGTTTTCGGCCTTGCCGGCGCCCTTTGCCTCGCCTACGCCCATGTGGGCATAGCCGGCATCCTTCATGATCGAGCGCACATCGGCAAAATCCAAGTTGATGAAAGCCGGCACATTGATAAGCGCGGAAATGGATTCGACGCCCTGCCGCAGCACATTGTCGGCCGCCTCGAACGCATTCATCAGCGTGATCTTTTCTTGGCTGACAAGCTTCAGCCGCTCGTTCGGGATCACGATCAGGCTGTCGACATGCATCATCAGGTTCGATACGCCCTGCTCGGCAAGGCTCATTTTGCGCTTGCCCTCAAAGGCGAACGGCTTTGTCACGATGCCCACCGTCAAAATGCCCAGATCATGTGCCACTTCGGCCACAACCGGCGCGGCGCCCGTGCCGGTGCCGCCGCCCATGCCGGCCGTAATAAATACCATCTGTGCGCCCTTCAGCGCGTTTGCGATCTCATCCTTGCTTTCCTCGGCGGCGCGCTGGCCAATTTCCGGGTCAGCGCCGGCGCCGCGGCCTTTTGTCAGCTTTGCGCCAAGTTGGACTTTCATCGTGGCCTGGCTTTTGCTAAGTACCTGTGCATCCGTGTTCATTGCCACGAATTCCACGCCCTGCAGGCCGTTTTCCATCATGCGGTTGACGGCGTTTCCGCCGCCGCCGCCGACGCCGATGACTTTGATGTTCGTGATATTCTCTTCCGATTCTTCATCCAGCATAAAAGCCATAACACGTTCCTCCGACCAATATATTGTGTTTTCTCACACGCATGTTCCCCATAACAGGTAGGCATACGGATATATCTTAAACAACACAATGGTATCATTTTTCCCATGTAATTTCAAGGAATATTTATGAAACTGTCTCGTTTTTCTGTGCGGTTTTTGCGCCAAGATCCCGCAGCAGACGCGCAGGGTCCTCATAACCGCGCAGAATGTGCTCTGCTTCGGCGATTTCCGTCTCGCCTTCGGCCGCCAGCGCCGCCAGCGCCAGCGCCGCCCCGCCCCGCAAATCTCCTGCGCGGACGTGCGCGCCGTGCAGCCGTTTTGCCGGCCGAATCTCCAGCACATGGCCCGCCGCTTCCACTTCGGCGCCCATCGCCGCAAAGCCTGCCGAGCAGGAAAAGCGGTTTTCAAAAACGGTATCTTCGATACTGCTTTCGCTGGCCGCACACAATAGCGCCGCCGCCAGCAGCGGGGCCGCATCTGTTGGGAATCCCGGATACACCCCCGTAAATACGCGCCCGATGCCCTTAAGCTGCCCTGTGCGCGCCACGCACACTTCCTCCGCGCCGCGCAGCTCCACCTCACACCCGGCCTGCTGCAGTGCGGCCAGCACCGGCGAAAAGGCAAAGGGATCACACCGGCGCAGCGTGGCCTGCCCGCCGGCCGAAGCAACCGCGCAGGCCACCGTGGCTGCCACGATGCGATCCGGCAACGGCGAAAAGACGGCACCGCCTAGCTCCCGACGGCCCGAAATGCAGATCACCGGCCCGCCGGCGCCCGTGATGCTCGCGCCGCAGGCTTTCAAAAACTCCGCAAGATCCCGGATTTCCGGCTCGCACGCGGCGCCGCGCAGCACCGTCGCGCCCCTGGCACACGCCGCCGCCAGCAGCAGCGTCTCAGTGGCGCCCACGCTCGGGAAGCGCAGCGTATAATCTATGCCGTGCAGCCCGCGCGGCGCTTCGAGGATCAAACGGTCGGCCTTCCATTTTACGGTTGCGCCCATGTGCACCAGCCCATCCAGATGGATGTCGATGGGCCGCGGGCCAAGCCGGCAGCCGCCGGGCATGCAGGTTTCAACGCGGCCCATGCGCGCCAAAACCGGCGCCAGAAACAAAACCGAAGCCCGCATGGAGCTTACGGGCCCCGTCGGCAGATTGGCCGAGCGCAGGGCGGCCGGCTCAACCAAAATATCCGTGCCCTCCCGCCGGGCCGAAAAGCCGATTGCCTCCAAAATTGCCGTGCAGCGCATAACGTCCGAAAGCCGCGGTACCCGCGTAAGCCGCACCGGTTGGGTGCACAGCACGCTTGCCGCCAAAAGCGGCAGTACACTGTTTTTAGCCGATGGGATTTCTACCGAACCGCTAAGGGGCCGCCCGCCTGTGATGACCAGTGCTTTGCTCATAAAAAAACCCCCGTTCCGCATAGGATACCCCAGACTATGCGCAAGGAGGGAAAGCTGTGAAAATCGCGGGCAAAAGCCGCAAAAAAGTATCCTATTGTGTGCCGTGGCGCGAAACCGATAGCACAATGCCCATTTCGCCCAGCAGCATCATCAGGCTTGTGCCGCCCGAAGAAAAGAAGGGCAGGCTGATGCCGGTATTTGGGATCGTGTTTGTCACTACGGCGATATTCAGCGCAGCCTGCAGCGCCACCTGTACCGTAAAGCCCACCACCAAAAGCGAGCCGAATTTATCCGGCGCATGCACGGCAATCGTCATGCCGCGCAACAAAAGCAGCACAAACAAAAGCACCACGAGGCATGCGCCCAGAAAGCCCAGCTCTTCGCACAAGATGGAAAAGATGAAGTCGTTTTGCGGCTCGGGCACATACAGGTGTTTTTGGCGGCTGTTGCCGAGGCCGAGGCCCGTCGCGCCGCCCGAGCCGATCGCGTACAGGCTTTGAATCGTCTGGTGGCCATCTCCGAGCGGATCGGCGAACGGGTCCAGCCAGCTGGAAAGCCGATCCTGCGCATAAGGCACAAGATCCGGCAAAAGCACCACCGCCGCCGCGATCGCCGCGCCGCCGCCCACGCCCGCCAAAACAAACCACCGCAGCCCTGTGCCGCCCACAAACATCAGCACGGCGCCGATGCCTAAGATCAGCAAAGTGCCCGAAAGGTGCGGCTCCAGCAGCATCAGCGCCGCCACTACGCCCAGCACCACGGCAAACGGCACAACCCCTACCCAAAAGGATTGCATCTCGGTATGGTTCAGCGCGATGATATGGCTGAACGTAAGCACTACGGCAAACTTTGCGATCTCGCTGGGCTGCAGCGTACCAATGCCGGGCAGCACAATCCAGCGCTTGCAGCCGTTATATTCCGGCATTACCAGCACCACTGCCAGCAGCACGACGGAGATCAGCATCAGTGGCCATGCAAACTTATGAAAGATGTGGTAATCCACCCGGCTGGCGATATACATGCCGACAAGCCCCAGCGCCGCATACAAAAGCTGGGGGCGAATGTAGGCGTAGGCGTCATTTTTCCGATACAGCGCCACGGCGCTGCTGGCGCTGTACAGCATAATCAGCCCAAAGCCCACCAGCGTCAGCACCAAAATCAGAAACGGCAGGTCCATCGGGCCGGGCTGGCGGTCCTCTGCCGGCGAGCAGACGCGCCGCGTCGCTTTTCTATCCGCAAAATGCATCATGCCGCCTCCCCTCTTATTTACAGTTTACGCAAAGGCGCCGCGGGTTAGTCATTTTTACGGCAAAGCAAATGCCGCGCCGCCCTTGTTTTGCTTTGCGGGCGCGGTATAATAGGGGCATCCGCTTCATACAAAAAGACCGGAGGGAATAAAATGGAACTGAATGCACAGATCGAGCAGCTGCAGCCGGAGATGGTTGCCGCGCTCAAAACACTGGTCAATATCAAAAGCGTAGAGGACGCCCCGGCCCCGGGCGCGCCGTTTGGCAAAGGCGCGGCCGCATGCCTTGACGCCGCGCTGGCGCTTTGCAAAAAGCTTGGCTTCCGCACCCACAATATGGATGGCTATGTCGGCTGGGCCGAATACGGCGAGGGCGACGAAATGGTAGCGCTGCTGGGCCACTTGGACGTTGTGCCCGAGGGCGATGGCTGGACGGTGTGCAAGCCTTACGAGGCCACCGAAAAGGAAGGCCGCCTGTACGGCCGCGGCACGATCGACGATAAAGGCCCCGTAATTGCCGCGCTGTTTGGCCTGAAAGCGCTGGCCGATACCGGCTTTGCGCCGAAAAAGCGCATCCGCATCCTGTTTGGCTGCAACGAAGAAACCGGCAGCGCCGATATGGAATACTACTGCGCACACGGCGGCGAAATCCCTGTCACGGGCTTTACGCCGGACGGCGAATATCCGCTGATTAACGGTGAAAAGGGCATTGCCAACGTCACCTTTGAAAAGGCACTTGCCCAGCAGGGCGATTGGAAGCTGCTGTGCCTCGAGGGCGGCACGGCCCCGAACATCGTGCCCGCGCATGCCGTGGCCGAGCTTTCCTGCCCGGAGGATGTTTCTCTGTTGGCAAGCCTCACCTACCCTGATTTCATTCACGTTACCCCGACGGCAGCCGGCCTGCATATCGAGGCCGAGGGCCTTTCTGCCCACGGCTCTGTGCCGGAAAAGGGCCACAACGCCATCGGCCGCCTGTGCCAGTTTTTGGCGCAGCTGCCGCTTTCGCCCGATGCCGCTTCGGCCATCGCGTTCATCGCCGACAATATCGGCACGGACACAACGGGCAAAGCCTTTGGCATCGATTTGAAAGACGACCTTTCCGGGGGGTTGAGCTTCAACCTCGGCATGGCGCGCAGCACAGAGGGTAAACAGCTGGCCGGCAAGCGCGCCGGCGATGCGCCGGTATATCAGGGCGCAACGGCTCTGCGTTTTACCATCAACTACCGCTGGCCCGTCACCTTCCATTATGAGGACTGTGGCCCGAAGCTGAACGCCGCCTTTGCCAAGGCCGGCTGGAAAGTGGCGCAGGAGGGCCATGAAGACGCGCTGTATCAGCCCGCCGACAGCGCCCTTGTGCAAAAACTGCTGGCCGTGTATAAGGCCGAGACGGGCGACGCTTCGCCGGCCAAATGCATCGGCGGCGGCACCTACGCCAAAGCAATCCCGAATATTCTGGCCTTTGGGCCGGTGTTCCCCGGCACTGTCGCGCGCGAGCACGAGCCGGATGAATACATTGAACTTTCGCATCTGGTTCTGAACGCCAAAATCTACGCCGCCGCCATCCGCGCGCTGGCCGAATAACCGAAAAGGAGCCGGCATGAAAATCACCAAAATCCGCTTGGGGCAGATCTGTGTCCCCCTGCGCGTTCCGTTCAAAACCGCGCTGCGCTCCGTCGATAGTGTGCGGGATGTTATCGTCGCCGTCGAAACCGACACCGGCGCGGTGGGCTATGGCGAGGCGCCGCCTACCGGCGTCATCACCGGCGATACCACCGGCGCCATCGTGGGCGCGGTGCAGGAACATATCGCCAAAACGCTGGTGGGCCGCGAGGTAGATGATCTCGAAAACCTGCTGCTTGATTTGAACCGCTGCATCGTGCACAATACAAGCGCGAAGGCCGCCGTGGATATGGCCCTGTATGACCTTTACGGCCAGCTGTACCATATCCCCGTGTATAAGCTGCTGGGCGGCAGCCGCAGCCAGATTGAAACAGACATCACAATCAGCGTGAACAGCCCCGAGGAGATGGCGCGCGATGCACAGGATGCCATTCGCCGCGGCTACACGGTGCTGAAATGCAAAGTTGGCAAGGAGCCGGAGCGTGATTTGGCGCGCCTTGCGGCCATCCGCAAGGTGGCCGGCCCGGCCTGCAAGCTGCGCATCGACGCAAACCAGGGCTGGAACGCCAAGCAGGCTGTGCGCATTCTATATCAGATGCAACAGCAGGGCCTTGACATCGAGTTCTGTGAGCAGCCTGTGCCCGCGTGGGACATCGACGGCTTGCAATATGTTACCGAGCATGCCCCTGTGCCTGTGCTGGCCGACGAAAGCGTATTCAGCGATAAGGATGCGCTGACGATTTTGCAGCGGCATGCGGCTGATTTCGTCAACATCAAGCTGATGAAATGCGGCGGCATCTACAATGCGCTGCATATTGCCTCGGCCGCCGAAAGCTACGGCGTCGAGTGCATGATCGGCTGTATGCTGGAAGCAAAAATTAGCGTAAACGCCGCCGTAGAGCTAGCCTGCGCCAAGCAGGTCATCACGAAGGTCGATCTCGACGGGCCGGTGCTCTGCCGAGAGGACCCGATCTTGGGCGGCGCCGTGTTTGCCGAAAAGACGATCACCGTCTCGCCCGAAGCCGGTATGGGCATCCGCGGCATCGAAGACGGAAAAATCGTCTGGCTGGAATAAGGCTTCAAACAACTGCATAAAAGCGAAAAATCACGCCTTTCGGATGCTTACGAGCTTCTGAAAGGCGTGATTTTTATTGGGCAATGCACAATTTGCTGTTGGAGATTGGTTTTGCAGCAGCGTTTTTTCCCTTTTGTTCAAACCAATAGGTTGAGGCCCCCGGCAGAAAGCTGTTCGCCGGCGCCCTCGCTTTGCTGTGCGTTTTGCAGCGGGCTACCCTGTGCGTTTTGTGCAAAGGCCGGTGCTGCCGGAGAAGTGCCGCCCGAAGAACCGCTTTGGGAATAGGATTTGAGCTTTTCGATTTTCTGCTCGATCTTTTGGATCTGCTTTTCGATTTGCTCTACCGAATCGGAATTGCCTTCCCGTGTTGCTTTCAGCTCATTTTGTGTCAACTGTGTAAGCTCCTGCTGATACAGCGCGATCTCACGATCAACTGCACTTTCGGAATCGCCGCCGATACTTGAAACGGAAGATACCTGCATTACGATTCGCCCCCTTTGCTTTTATTATTCGCCGCATTTGCCGAAAAGAAAGTGTTTTTTCTTTTTTTTACACTTTTTCTTTTTCCCCTTTCGCCTGCGCGTGTGTTTGCACAAAGGGCGGCCGTGGTCTATAATAAAAAGGCTGCGTTTAGCAGCGCGGAGGAACTATGAAAGAGAAAAAGCAATCTGCCGCAGGCTCTGCCCAAAAGGGCGCTTCCGGCGCCGCGCTGATTCGGCGCTTTTGGCCGTATCAGCGCAAATATCTCAAAACCGTGGCGATGGATTTGTTCTGTGCCGCGCTGACCTGCCTGTGCGATCTGGTGCTGCCGCTGATTCTGCGCACGATCACCAACACGGCGATGAACGATCTTGCCGCGCTGACGGTTTCGCTCGTATGTCGGCTGGCTTTTGTGTATCTGCTGCTGCGCCTGATCGACGCGGCGGCCCAGTATTTTATGGCGGATATGGGCCACGTGATGGGCGTTTACATCGAGACAGACATGCGCCGCGATGCCTTCGACCATCTGCAAAAGTTGGGTTACACCTATTATTCCAATACAAAAATCGGCCAGATCATGGGCCGCATCACGAACGATCTGTTCGAGGTGACGGAGTTTTCGCACCACTGCCCGGAAGAGTTTTTTATCGCCGGGCTGAAAATCGTGGTAAGCTTTATCATCCTGTGCACCTGTAACATCCCTTTGACGGTTTTAATTTTTCTGTGTGTGCCGCTGATGGCCGTGGTTTCCACGGCGCTAAACCACAAACTGCGGGCCGCATTTCGCCGCCAACGTGTGCAGATCGGCGAGCTGAACGCCCAGATTGAGGACAGCCTTTTGGGCGAGCGCGTCGTCAAAGCCTTTGGGGCCGAGGAAATGGAAGCCGAAAAGTTTGCGCAGGGCAACGGCACATTTCAGCGCATCAAAAAGCAGACTTATCATTTTATGGCGCTGTTTCAGGCTTCCACCCGCCTGTTTGACGGGCTGATGTATTTGGTGGTGATTTTAGGCGGCGGGCTTTTTGTGGTATACGGAGCCATTACCCCCGGCGACCTGATCGCTTACGTACTGTATGTTTCTACGCTGATCGCTACAATCCGCCGCATTGTCGAATTCGCCGAGCAGTTCCAGCGCGGCATGACGGGCATCGAGCGCTTTTTCGAGATTTTGGATGCGCCCATTGAAGTTCGCGATGCGCCGGGCGCGGTGCCGCTGCAAGTTCGCCGCGGTGCAGTAGATTTTCATGATGTCAGCTTTGAGTATCCCGACGACCACAACGCCGTGCTGCACCATGTTGCGCTATCGATTCGCCCGGGCGAGCGCGTGGCGCTCGTCGGGCCTTCGGGCGGCGGCAAAACGACGCTGTGCAACCTGATTCCGCGCTTTTACGATGTAACGGGCGGCGAAATTGACATCGACGGGCAGGACATCCGCGCCGTCACGCTGAAAAGCCTGCGCAGCGCCATCGGCATTGTGCAGCAGGATGTGTATCTGTTCAGCGGCAGCGTGGCCGAGAACATCGCCTACGGCCGCCCCGACGCCACCCGCGCCGCGATTGAGCAGGCCGCCGCGCTGGCCGGCGCCGACACCTTTATCTGCGCCCTGAAAGATGGGTATGATACCTATGTCGGCGAGCGAGGGGTAAAGCTTTCCGGCGGGCAAAAGCAGCGCATCGCCATCGCGCGCGTTTTCTTAAAAAATCCGCCCATCCTGATTTTGGATGAGGCGACGAGCGCACTGGATAACGAAAGCGAAATTCTCGTAGGGCAAAGCCTCGAGCAGCTGGCCCACGGCCGCACGACGCTGACGATTGCCCACCGCCTGACCACGATCAAAAACTACGACCGCATTTTGGTGTTGGGCGCCGATGGCATCGCCGAGACGGGCACTCATGAAGCGCTTTTGGCGCAAAAAGGCATCTATTACCGCCTGTGGAACCAGATTCCCGCCGACGCGCCGTGCTGAATTGTGCACCACGTCAGGCCGCAAAAGCGGCCCAATGTATGCCGGCCAAAAGCAGCGCCGCGCGATGATATTCTTGCGTTTTCCCCTAAAGCAAAAGGCAGCCGCAACGTGTTTTGCGGCTGCCTTTATTTTTAAGTTTCCTGCGGTGCCGGATTTTCCGCGGCATCGTCCTCGGGCTGCGAGAGGTATGCATGGATCAGGCTGCCGTCACAGATGCGGCGGACGCAGGCGCGGAACTGGCGCGGGTCCTCTTTCATACCGAGCTTTGCCCAGCGCACCACGATCCCCACCATCGCGCTGGCGATGAAATCGCCGATAAAGCGCAGTTCCTCTTTGCTCAGCGAACGGTACTCCGGCATTTCCATCGAACGCACCTGCTGCACAACCAAATCGCTGATAGTATCGAACAAAAAGCTCTGCAAGCTGTTCTGCCCGTTATAGGCCAGCGCGTTGCAGTAAAACTCTTTATTTTCTTTTAAGTAATCCTCGATGCTTTCCAACGCGCTCGACCAGTTTTCCTTGATGGCGCGCTCGGTAAAAAAGCGGGTGGATTCCGTCTGGAAGATCCAGTTTACAAGATCAAATTTATCCTGAAAGTGGTAGTAAAAGGTATTGCGGCCAATATCGGCATGCTCCACAATGTCGCTGACCGAAATTTTTTCCAGCGGCATCGTCTGCATCAGATCCTTGAGGCTTGCGGCAAGAATCTGTTTGGTTCGGCTTGCTCCCGGCATGTCGCAAGGCTCCTTTCGTGTACGGCAGCCCCAAAGAAAGGCATTTTCGCCAAGCCAAGATCCGCCGCACAAAATAATATTTATATTTTACTGCTTTTTGTGCTTTCCGTCAAATCTATATTCCGTACCGGCGCGGATGCGCTGTATGTTGGCACGGTGCATGTACAAAATCAGCCCGCCCATAATGGCCGCGCAGGCCGTGCTGAACGCCAACTGCGGCGTGGGAAGCCGCCATAGCAGCGCCCCGCAGCCAAAGGTCAACAGCGGATAGCTGACAGACATCATGATGCTGCCGAGCGAAACCATCTTTGTCGGCAGAAAGAACGCGAGGAAGATCGCGGCCATCACCGGCACAAGCCCTGGCCGCAGCGCAAGGATCGTGCCCGCTGCCACGAGGATGCCCTTGCCGCCCTTAAAGCCGAAATACAAAGGCTTCCAGTGGCCAATCACCGCCAGCACAGCCGCCAGATACCCGCCGTACAGCGCCGGTATGTCGGCCGCGGCAAAAAGCATACAGCCGGCCCACGCAGACAAAAAGCCTTTCAGCACATCGCCGGCCGCCGTCAGGGCCGCCGCCTTTTTGCCAAAGGTGCGCAGCATGTTCGTCATGCCGGCCGCGCCGCTGCCATGCGCTCGTACATCGTCGCGGTACAATAGCTTGCTGACAATGATGCCGGTATCGATGCTGCCCAACAAATAGGCCTCCAGCATCACGGCAAGGCTGGCTCCGATTTCCATCATGCTTCTCTCCTTTGCCCTTTTCCCGAATCACACATCCTTGACCCGCGCTTCGCCGCCGCGCTCCCGCACAACAAGGCGGATCGGCGTATGGTTCAGGCCAAAGCTTTCCCGGATCTGGTTAATGATATAGCGCTGATAGCTGAAATGAAACAAACTCTTTTGGTTCACGAACGCAACAAACGTCGGCGGGCGTGTGGAAGCCTGCGTCAGGTAAAAGATTTTCAGGCGCTTGCCCTTATCGCTGGGCGGCTGCATGCGCGCCGTGGCGCGCGCCAGCATCTCGTTCAGCACGCCTGTCGGCACACGTGCGCCGTTCTGCGCATCTACATCGCAGATCATCTGCATAAGCTTATTCACGTTATAGCCGCTCTTGGCCGAAATGAAGATCACGGGCGCATAGGCCATAAAGCTGAAATCCGCCTCGTAGCCTTTGCGCTGCTCGTCCATCGTGTAGGTATCCTTGCCTTCCACGGCATCCCACTTGTTCACGACGATAATGCAGCCTTTGCCCTGCTCGTGCGCATAGCCGGCCACCTTGGAATCCTGCTCGGTAAAGCCCTGCGTCGCGTCTACCAAAATCAGCGCCACACGGCTGCGCTCGACGGCGGCAAGGCTGCGCAGCACCATAAAACGTTCCAGGCCTTCGTCAACGTTGCTTTTTTTGCGCAGGCCCGCCGTATCGGTAAAGACAAATTTGCCGTAGGCGTTATCCACGGGGGTATCGATCGCGTCGCGCGTCGTGCCGGCCTCGTCGGCCACAATCATGCGGTTTTCGCCGAGGATATAGTTTGTCAGGCTGGATTTGCCCACGTTCGGCCGCCCGATGATTGCCACCGGGATGCGCTCTTCGTCGGTTTCGTCCTGCGTGAAATCGAGGTGGGCACAGATGGCATCCAGCAGATCGCCCGTGCCGTGGCCGTGCACGGAAGAAACGGGCATTACCTCGTCAAAGCCGAGGTTATAAAATTCATACATTTCGGCCGGCGCTTCGCCGATGGCATCGCATTTATTCACTGCGAGGATCACAGGTTTACGGCTGCGGCGCAGCAGCTGTGCCACATCCTGATCGGCGGCTGTCATGCCTGTCTGCACATCCACCACCATCACGATACAGTTTGCCGTATCGATGGCGATCTCGGCCTGCTGGCGCATATGCGCCAAAAGCCCCTCGCTGGCCGAAGGCTCGATGCCGCCGGTATCTACGAGCAAAAATTCTTTCCCGCACCATTCGCATTCCCCGAAGATACGGTCGCGCGTCACGCCGGGGGTATCCTCGACGATGGCGATGCGCTGGCCGCAGAGCTTGTTGAACAGGGTGGATTTGCCCACGTTCGGGCGGCCCACCACCGCTACAATCGGTTTTGCCATATTTGTGCTCCTCTCTCTATTCCTGCTGCAAAAAAGCAGCGTTTTCGTTGAAAGCCAACGCAGCACGGGCCGCATTTTCCCAGCCCGCTTTTGATTTTAGGGGTATGGCCGCGCGTAAGGCATCAGCCGCGCGGTGTACGGCGGCGTTCGAGATGCAGCCCCGTGCGCAGCAGCGCCCGCGCCTCTTCTCCGCCGCCGCAAGGCAGAAGCTCCACCTGTACGCCCAGCGCCTCGCCTACCTCAGCAGGCGTCATATCGTCCAGAAAGCGATCTTTTTCATCGCGCAGCATCACTTCCGGGATGCCGAGGCGGCCACTTTGCAGCTTCCCCTTGCATTGTGCCACAATATCCCGCCCCGTGACAAGCCCCGCCACGCTGACATTTCCGCCGAAGAAATCGTTTTGGATGGGGTGCACATGCGGCGTAACGGCCGGATACTGCCGGTGCAGCTCGGCCATCATATCCGTAATCAGCGGCGCGGCCAGCGTCCCTGTCACAAGGTCGATCTGCTTTTGGCCGATTACGCGGTGCGGCCGGGCCAGCTCGTCCAAAAATTCATCATGGAACAAGCGCCACATGCCAACGCCGTTTTCAAGCTGTGCATAATCCTCGTAAAAGGCCGCAGAGGGCAGCGGGCGCCCGGCGTTCAGGTACCATTCATCGCTTGGGAAAACAATACGGCTGCCCGTTTTTTCCTTCTGGCTATTGCCATAGGCCTCGAGGATGTCGATCACCTCGGCGCTGGATGCCGCATCATACGGCATCAGCGGATAAAGGCCCTTGCGGTAGCGCGTCAGCCCCGAGGGCACCGCGGCAATGCTCCGGATGCCCGGCCCAAGCGCCAAAAGGTCAGAAAGGGTGCGGCGCAGCTCTTCGCCGTCGTTTACGCCGCGGCAAAGCACTAGCTGGCAGTTGACGGCGATGCCGGCATTGGCAAGGCGCGCAAGATAGCCGAGCGTTTCGCCGCCGCGGCGGTTTGCCAGCATGCGCACACGCAGCGCCGGGTTCGTCGTGTGCACAGAAATATTCATCGGCGAGATGTGCATTTTGATAATACGATCGATTTCGTGATCGGCCATATTTGTCATTGTGATATAGTTGCCGAACAAAAACGAAAGGCGCTCGTCGTCATCCTTAAAGTACATCGTCTCGCGCATGCCGGGCGGCAGCTGCTCGATAAAGCAAAACATGCAGTGGTTTGCGCAGGAATGCTTTTTGTCGGCCAGATAGGTGGCAAAGTTGCAGCCAAACGGCGCGTATTCGTCTTTTGCGACGGCCAGCGTCTTTTCCTGCCCGGAAACGCGCGCCACGAGCGAAAAGTGCGGGCTGTCGGTATAAAACTGGTAATCCAGCATATCGTTAAGCGGCTCGCCGTCCACAGAAAGCAGCACATCGCCAGCCCGCAGGCCGAGGGCCTCGGCCGGGCTGTTTTCGTCGATATTTTGAATGGTTACGGCCACGGCGCATCCCTCCTTTGCAGGGTTTCCGTATCCGGCGGATCTATGCAAAATCCCCCGTAACATAACAAGAAGGGGAAGGCAGGTGCCCTCCCCTTTTGTCATTTCCTGTTACCCGATCAGGCCTTTTTGACGACTTCCACGTCTTTGTAGTAACCACAGTTACCGCATGCCTGGTGGGGGAGCTTCAGCGCGCCGCAGTGGCTGCATTTTACCAGCGCGGGTGCCTCCAGCTTCCAAACGTTGCTGCGACGCTTATCGCGGCGGGCTTTGGAAAGATGTCTCTTAGGTACTGCCATGTTGTTGCACCTCCTCGATGGAACTCAATTCAACAGTGTTTTTAATATACTCAGCCTTGCGTCTGCGGAGGTGCTTGTGGCAGCCTTTTGGCAGGAACATTCCTGCCTCTTTTTACCGCATACGGGGCAAAGCCCTTGACAATCCGTGCTGCAAAGCAGCACTGTCGGAATTTGAAAGAGAAGCTCCTGATAAAGCCATTCTTCCACATCCAACTGGCCTTTTTCATCACGCGGAAGCTCAAAATCAGGATCTTCCAGATCCTTTTTCTTAACCGTCCACTCGGCGTCTACCGCCTGCTGCCGCACTACCGGGTCAAGGCAGCGGGCACAAACCCCACACACCTCGGCATTTGCCGTCAGATGCAGCCAGACCTCGTCCTCCTGCCGTTCGGCGGTAAAAACCGCTTCGATCGGGGCCGGGACATGCGCACCGCAGAAATCCCGGGCGGAAAGGTCTGCCGTAAAGCGCTTTTCCGTGGGGCTGGCCCCCATCGAGAAGAACCTTTGCAGATCAAAAAGCATAGTACACCTCTAAAAGGCCGCCTTGATAGTATATCGCAGGGGCCGGGCTTTGTCAACACCTGAAAACGACAAAGGAGCAGCAGATTTACTGCCGCCCCCCTTTTTTGCGTTTTGTCGGCGCGGCAACGCGCCGCCGGGGCTTTACAGGTACTTTTTTACGTTCTGGGGCAAAGCGGCTTCGTCCGCGCTGACGGTGATGACGGCTTTCACGGAATCGCCCGTGATCGCGGCGATCTCATCAAGCACAACGCCAAGCTTCGTCACGTCATGATCCAGCAGCTTCAGGATGCCGTCGATATAGATCTCGGTGATGTCGTAGTTGCCGGCCATCAGGCCCGCGATGAAGCCATACAGCATCTCACCGCCCATGATCTTGTACTCGTCAAGGTCAATCAGGCGCGCGGCGTGGTCAATGTCGTAGGTAAGCTTCATGCCCTTTTCCACGACGACGAGGTTGCCGGAAGTGGTTTTGACGGCGCCGTTGATCATGTCGATCATAGCCTTCGTCTTGCCGGAGCCCTTGGAGCCAACAATCAGTTTAATCATAGAGAGATCCTCCTATATTTCTTGCGCCTTGCGGCGCAATATTCCACTTATTTCAGTTTCGCTTCCAGTTCGGCGGTAAGGTTCTCGTAGCCGGGTTTGCCCAGCAGCGCGAACATATTCTTTTTGTAGCTTTCGACGCCCGGCTGATTGAACGGGTTGACGCTGAGTAGATAGCCGCTGCAGGCACAGGCGCGCCAGTAAAAGTAGATCAGATACCCTACATTGTAGGCCGACAGGTCGTCCATTTCAATCATCAACTCCGGCACGCCGCCGTCGGTGTGTGCCAGAATCGTGCCTTCCATCGCTTTGCGATTGACAATGCTCATGTTTTGGTTGGCCAGGAAATTCAGCCCGTCAAAGTTGCCTTCCAGCGGCTCGATGAACAGATCTTTCGCCGGCTTTTTCACGTCGACAATCGTCTCAAACATCAGGCGCGAACCTTCCTGAATGAACTGGCCCATAGAATGCAGGTCGGTGGAGAAAATGCAGCTTGCCGGGAAAATCCCCTTGTTATCTTTGCCTTCGGATTCGCCAAACAGCTGCTTATACCACTCGTTCATCATGGTAAAATCAGGCTCGTAGCACTCCATGATCTCGACGCGCTTGCCCTTGCGGTAGAGGATATTGCGGGCCGCTGCATAGCGGTAGGCGTCGTTATCCGGGCCAAGCTTGGAAAAGCGCACCATGCTGTCGGCCGCGCCCTGCATTACTTCGTCGATCGAGATGCCGGCCGCCGCGATGGGCAGCAGGCCCACGGCCGTCAGCACGGAGTAACGCCCGCCGACATCGTCGGGCACCACAAATGTCTGCCAACCCTGTTTGTCGGCCAGCTCCTTCAAAGTGCCCTTGCTGCGGTCGGTCGTCGCGTAAATGCGCTGGTTGGCTTCCTGCGCGCCGACCTGCTCTTCAAGCAGCTTGCGCAGCACACGGAACGCCAGCGAGGTTTCCGTCGTCGTGCCAGATTTAGAAATAACGTTGATCGAAAAGCGTTTGCCGCGGCAGACGTCCAGAATATTGTTCAGGTACGTCGGGCTGATGCTGTTGCCGCAGAAATAGATTTTCAGGCCGTTTTCCAAGTCGTTATGGTACATGCCCTTCACGGCTTCGACCACGGCGCGCGCGCCCAGATAGCTGCCGCCGATGCCGGCCACGACCAGCACATCGGAATCCGCACGGATTTTTGCGGCAGCTGCCTTGATGCGGGCGAATTCCTCTTTATCATAATCTCGGGGCAGATACATCCAGCCCAAGAAATCGCTGCCGGGGCCGTTTTTTGCCTCAAGCTGCGCATGGGCCGTTTCCACCTGCGGCCAGATCGCGGTAAATTCGTCCTCTTTGATAAAACTTCCCAGATGTTTTGTGCTAAAATGAACGCTCATGAAATTGCCCTCCAAACAGGTTTTCACCTTGTAACAAGTGTACCGTCAGGAGGGCGTAAAGTCAAGGCAAAATGTCCGGCAAAATCGCACAATTTGTACAAATTTCTTTGTTGTGCGGCTCGCCCGAAATTTTCTCCGCCGCTGAGGGCCTCCCCTTAGAGTGGCCGAAGCATCGTACTTTTTACGGATTTACGAGATTTTCCAGCAGTAGGCGGAATGCGCTTGCAAAGCTTAGCCGTTCGACGCTTTGGGCCGCCGTCACCGGGTATTCGCCCAGCAGGTTTTCGCCGCTGTAAATGCGCACCGTGCCCACGGTATCGCCGCCGCCCACCGGCGCATCCATTTTCGGGGAGATGTCAAGGCTGGCCGACAAATCTTTGCTCTGGCCCTTTTTCAGCAGCATTTGGGAAGGCAGTGCGCTGTAATCGAGGCTGACGGAGCCTTGTGCGCCGCCGCGCACGGTGCACTCCAGTGGGGCATCCGTCAAGCTGGGCAGGGCGGCCGCCTCATAGTTTGCAAATCCGTAGTCCAAAAGCGTTGTGGCCGAGGTAAAACGGTCGGCGCTGGAAGACGACCCCAGCACCACCGCAATCAGCGAAAGGCCGTCGCGCGTCGCCGAGGCCGAAATGCACACGCCGGCGCCGCTGGTCGTGCCCGTTTTCAGGCCGTTGATGCCGTTATAGTGCTTCAGCAGTTTATTGGTATTGATAAGCTGTGTCTGGCCGCCGCGCAGCGTATCCATCCAGATGCCCGTATAGTTGAGCACTTCAGGGCATTCGGTCAAAATCTGGCGGCTCATGATCGCCACATCGTGCGCGCTGGAAACATGGCCAGGTTCATCCAGCCCGCAGGCATTTTCAAAATGTGTGTTCGTCATGCCAAGCTCCGCCGCTTTGGCGTTCATCTGCGAAACGAATGTGCCCTCGCTGCCGCCGACATATTCCGCCACAACAACGGCGGCATCGTTCGCGCTTGAAACGCAGATTGCCTTCAGCAGCTCATTGAGCGTAAACTGCTCGCCCGGCTCGAGCCAAATTTGGCTGCCGCCCATACTGTAGCCGTGCTCGGAGATTGGCACATAGTCCTCATAGCTGATTTTCCCGTTGTGGATTGCCTCAAAGGTCAAAAGCAGCGTCATCACCTTGGTGATCGAGGCAATGGGCAGCTGTTCATCCGGATTTTTTTCGTACAGCACCGTGCCGCTTTGCCGGTCGATCAAAATAGCCGCCTTACAGGGCAGCTCCAGCATGGGGGCCGTTGTGCCGTCCGCCGTTGTACCGGCCTGCGGCTGTGCCGCGCTGTTTGCCGTACCGGCCGCGGTTTGCACCACAGCCTCCTGAGGTTGTGTCTGTGTGGTTTGCTCCGCCTGTGTCATGGTTGCCGTTGCCTGTTTGGTTTTTCCGGCATGCACACCGGCGCCGGCCGCGCTGCCGAAAGCAAGCGCAAAAAGCCAGAACGTCAGGGCCGCCGCGCAAGCCATCGCCGCTATGCGTTTGTCCATTCCCGTTCCCTCCGTCTTTCTCATTTTTTGTTAGCATTGTATGCGGCAGGCCACAGCTTTATTTTTCCCGCCGCTTCCGATATAATAAAGGACAGTTGAATTTAGAATGGAGCCCGAATATATGCGTGTTTGTTTTTATACCCTTGGCTGCAAGGTGAACCTGAATGAAACCGGTGCGCTTGAGCATCTGTTTCGGCAGGCCGGCTTTGTCGTAGTCCCGCCCGAGCAGGAAGCGGACGTCTATGTAGTCAACAGCTGTACCGTCACCAACTTTGGCGACCAAAAAAGCCGCAAGTGGCTGCGCCGCCAAAAGCGAGAGCATCCCGGTGCCGTCACGGTGCTGACAGGCTGCTACCCGCAGGCCTTCCCCGATGAGGCCGCCAACTGCCTTGAAGCCGACCTTGTCTGCGGCAACGGCGATCGCCACGCGATCCTCGAAAATGTGGACAAGCTGCTGGCCGGGCACGAGCGCATCGTCTCGATCCGCCCGCACGAAAAGAACGAGCGCTTTGAGGAGCTGCCCGTCGAGCGCTTTGAAAGCCACACCCGCGCTTTTATAAAAGTAGAGGACGGCTGCAACCGTCAGTGCGCCTACTGCGTAATCCCGCGGGCGCGCGGGGCCGTGCGCAGCCGCAGCGAGGCCAGTGTGCTGCAAGAGCTGCATACGCTGGCCGGCGCCGGCTATCGTGAGGCCGTGCTGAGTGGGATTTCTCTGCCCAGCTATGGGCAGGATACCGGCACGGATCTGTTTACGCTGCTGGAGGCCTGCGAAACGGTGGATGGCATCGAGCGCATCCGCCTTGGCAGCTTAGATCCGGATATGCTTTCCGACGAGGGCATCCGGCGGCTGGCAAAGCTCAAAAAGCTGTGCCCACAGTTTCATCTCAGCCTGCAAAGCGGCTGTACAGCCACACTGCGCCGTATGCGCCGCGTGTATACAGCCGAGCAGTACGCACAGGTTGTGGAAAAACTGCGCGCGGCTTTTGCGCCGGAAAGAATCAGTTTTACCACGGATTGCATCTGCGGTTTCCCGGGCGAGACGGAAGCAGACTTTGCGGAAAGCTGCGATTTTCTGGACAAGATTGGCTTTTTGAAAGTTCATGTTTTCCCCTATTCGCGCCGCTCCGGCACACCGGCTTACGAGTTTCCCGATCAGGTGTGTGAGCAGGAGAAGCAGGCGCGCAGCCGCCGCATGAATGCGCACGCCGAGGCGCTGCGCACTCGGGTTTTGGCGGGCCTTGCGGGCAGCGAGGAGGAAGTTTTGCTCGAAACGCCGCTTTCGCAGACGCTGTTTACCGGCTATACGCGGCTGTATGTGCCCATCGCCGTTTCGGCCCCGGGGCACAAAGCCGGCGAGATTGTGCGGGTACGCCTCGGCGCCTACGACGGCGAGCGTGTGCAGGCAGAGCTTGTGCCGTAAACAATTTTTCCGCGCAGATTCTATTTTTTCCAGACGCATTTGCGTTTTGTTGCCATTGCAACAGTATTTCGTTAAGAAATTATCATTTTTTAGGAAAATGCCTTTTCTTCCTCGCCGCCATCTGTTATAATATTCACGAAGTTTGTCGGCTTGCGCCGCGCAGGCCGTTTACCCCGTGATAAAGGAGAGCACCGCATGAGTTTCAGAGGGATTGATACTACCGTTACGCAAATTCGGCGCAAGGTATTTACCGAAGTCGCACGCATGAGCTATGCCAAGGTAAGTGGTGAGGATGCCAACCGTATGATGCGCCAGATTCCGTATGACATTGTTCCCGGCGAAGTGGGCAAGCTGCGCAAGGATATTTTCCTTGAGCGCGCCATCGTCGAGGAGCGTGTCCGTTTGGCGATGGGCCTGCCGCTGCGCCGTATCGACGAGCGCAACAGCGCCGTTTCTGGCCTTGAGGATGCCACCATCGCGGATAAGTATTACGATCCGCCGCTTGTCAACATCATCAAATTTGCCTGCAATAGCTGCCCGGAAAAGATGGTCAAAGTATCAAACCTGTGCCAGGGGTGCCTTGCGCATCCGTGCATGGAAGTTTGCCCGAAAAAAGCCATTACATGGGCTTCGGGCCGCAGCCATATCGATCAGAGCCTTTGCGTCAAGTGCGGGCGCTGTGCCGATGTGTGCCCGTATCACGCCATCGTAAAAACCGAGCGTCCCTGTGCCGCCGCCTGCGGCATGGGCGCCATCCATTCCGACGAGCTGGGCCGCGCGGACATTGATTACAACAAGTGCGTTTCCTGTGGGCAGTGCCTTGTCAACTGCCCGTTCGGCGCGATCTCGGATAAGGGCCAGATCTATCAACTGATCCAGAGCTTTAACCGCGGCGACCGCATTTACGCTTTGGTTGCCCCTGCATTTGTAAACCAGTTCCCCGCGCTGGCGAAAACGGGCAAGTTCCGCGCCGCGCTGCAGGCCGTCGGCTTCTGCGATACCGTCGAAGTTGCCATTGGCGCCGATCTGTGCACCGTCGACGAGGCCAAGGACTTTTTGAAGGAAGTGCCGGCTGAAAAGCCTTTCCTTGGCACCTCCTGCTGCCCGGCATGGAGCGTTATGGCGAAAAAGACGTTCCCTGATTTGGGCAAAAATATCTCCATGACGATGACGCCGATGGTGTTCACAGCGCGCATGATAAAAAAAGCAGACCCTGAAGCGCGTATGTGCTTTATCGGCCCCTGCGCCGCGAAAAAACTTGAGGCTTCCCGCCGGCATGTGCGCAGCGACGTGGATTTTGTGCTTACCTTTGAAGAGCTGGCCGGTATTATGGAAGCGCGGGATCTTGACTTTGACAGCCTCGAAGTAAACGAGGAAGATCTGCACTATGCTTCTGCCGCGGGCCGTGGCTTCGCCGTTTCGGGCGGCGTGGCGCAGGCTGTTGCCGATAAGGTCCACGAATGGTATCCCGAAAAGGAAGTTAAGATTCAGGCCGCGCAGGGCCTTGCCGAGTGCAAAAAGATGCTGATGCTGGCCAAGGCCGGCAAGTATAACGGTTATCTGCTGGAAGGCATGGCCTGCCCGGGCGGCTGTATCGGCGGCGCCGGCACCATCGCCGACCCGATGCGCACGGCGGGCGTTCTGGCCAAATATAAGGCCGATGCGCCCTTCCAAGATCCTGAAAAGAGCCCGTTTATCAACAACATTCATTTCCTCAAAGATCAGCTTACCGAAGAAGAAGATTGATTTTTTCGGCAGGGCCGGCACACTGTGGTGCCGGCCCTGTTTTTTTGCACGGCGCTTAGGGCGCTAATATGCCAAAATGCATTGAATTTCGCGCCTTTCCGCAGTAAGATGCAAAGAGGTGGTTTGCTTTTTTAGCATACTGCAAATAGAAAGCGGAGGTTTTGTACATGAATCGGGATGTATGGATTTCTGCCGGCGTAAATTACGAAGAAGGCATCCGGCGTTTTTTGGGCAATAGTGCCCTGTACGAAAAGTTTGTACTTCGCTTTCCCGGAGACCCGACCTATGCCGCGTTGGATGCCGCAATGGCCCAAAAAGATACGGCAGAGGCTTTTCGGCAGGCACATACGCTAAAAGGAGCCGCCGGAAACTTGAGCTTTGTGCAGCTTTATCAGGATGTGCAGCCGCTTGTCGAAGCGCTGCGCGCACAGGATCAAGCAGCCGCCGATACGCTGTATCCGGCCGTGCAAGCGGATTATATTCGTCTGGTTGATGTCCTGCGCGCGGAAGGCTGAACAATTTGGCAGCACATTTTATCGAGGAGGACATGCTTATGAAACGGCCTATGCTCTGGCGCCGTATACTATGCCTTGCGCTTTGTTTCGGCCTGCTGGCATCCTGTTTTGCCTTTTCCGCTGCGGCGCAAAACGCCGATGCGAAGGGCACACGCACCGTCCGCATCGGCTATATCGATTACGACGGCTTTATTAGCCAGCAAAGTGACGGCAGCTATGCCGGCTATGGCGTACAGTATCTGAAGCAGATTTCCAAGTATACCGGCTGGCAATACGAATTCGTCTACGATACATGGGAAAATCAGTTGGAAAACCTGAAAGACGGCAAGATTGATTTTCTTTGCCATGCACAAAAGACGCCCGCGCGCGAGCAGACCTATCTTTTCAGCCGTGCTTCCAGCGGTGCAGAATCCGGTGTCCTGTATATGAGCGGCACCGATACCCGCTGTTACTATAACGATTACAGCGCCTTTGACGGCCTTCGTATCGGTTTTCTGGACGGCAGCTATCAAAACTCCGCTTTTGCCGATTACGCAAAGCAGAACGGTTTTCGCTATACGCCCTCCTACTATGCCACCGATCACGATGTTTTTGCCGCGCTGGATAACGGCGATGTGGACGCTGTGGCAATGGGCTCGCTGGCCGCGAAAAGCGGCTACCGCATTGTTGCGCGCTTCAGCTCTGATCCGTTCTATTTTATTACCGGGCCGAAAAATCAGGATCTGATGGATGCGCTGGACGATGCAATGGGGGAAATCCTTGCCATCAACCCTTATTACAGCACACAGCTGTATGAGCAATATTACGGCCAAACCGATGCTTCCACCCTGCTCAGCCTGACAAAAGAAGAAGCTGCCTTTGTACAATCCTGCGGCACAGTAACGGTCGGCTTTATCCCAAACCGCGCCCCGTTTTCCTATTTGGATGAGAACGGTACTCCTGCCGGGATCGTGCCGGACATTTTGTCCCTTATTTCCCGCAAAAGCGGCCTTATCTTTCAATACGAAATGACGGAGGCAGGCCAGACATCCCCCGATTATCTTGCGCAGCATCCCGGTAATCTGATGGCCGGCGTTATGGAGAACAATCCGGCTTTTGCCTCGCCGGAATATACATTGTCGGAAAGCTTTCTTTCCAGCAATGTGGTTCTCGTTTGCCGTTCCGGAGAGGATTATGATCTTTCCGGCGCTGTCTCCTACAAACTAGCAGTCCCCAAAAGCTATACTGCGCTCGCCTCTTATATTCAAAACAACTATCCTCAATTTACGCTTTCGACGTATGTTTCTACCACAGATTGCCTGAAGGCCGTGCAAAGCGGCGAAGCCGACCTTGCCGCCCAAAATGTAGACATCATCACCCCTTTGCTGCAAAACCCGCACTATGCGAGCCTGAACGCATTGCCCATGATCTTTATGTCGGAAAACCTAAGTGTGCTTGGGCTAACAAACGAGCAGAACATTATGTTAGTCGGCATTATCGACAAGAGCATCTCCACGCTGACAACGGAAGAAATCAACCAGATCGTGCTCAAGCACACGATCTCCAATGCTTATCAGCAATCCGTCGGTGATACGCTGTATCAGTATCGTGCTCCGCTCAGCATCATTTGTGTGCTGCTGCTGTTATGCATTTCCTTGCTGGCACGTGCGCTGATAATGCGCCAGCGTAACTTCCGAACGATCTCGGTGAAAAATGCCCAGCTCGCCGATGCCGTGGAGCAGGCCGAAAAAGCCAACACGGCCAAGAGCGAGTTTTTGTCACGCATGAGCCATGAAATCCGCACCCCGATGAACGCGATCGTCGGCTTGACGGAGATTGCCAAAGCGCACAAAAACGAGCCGGACAAGGTGACGGATTATCTGGACAAAATCGACGCAGCTTCCAAAGTGCTTTTGAACATTATTAACGACGTGCTGGATATGTCCGCCATCGAAAGCGGCAAAATGAAAATTGCCAGCGCCGAATTCGACATCAAGCAAATTTTGAATAATATCTCTTCGATTTACTATTCGCAGTGCAAGGCCAAAGGCATTCAGTTCACGATGGTTACGGACATCACGGACGAAATGCTGATCGGAGACCAACTTCGCGTCAGCCAGATTTTGCTGAATTTGGTCTCGAATTCGTTCAAATTTACCACTTCCGGCGGCACCATCAGTATCACCGTAACAGAAAAGAGCCGCCGCGAAAATACAGTGTTTTTACAGTTCGTCATCGCCGATACCGGATGCGGTATGAGCCAAGAGATGCTGGGCCGGCTGTTTAGGCCCTTTGAGCAGGCGTCGGCGACCACCGCACAAAAGCACGGCGGCAGCGGCCTTGGCACCAGCATTGCTAAAAATTTGACCGAACTGATGCAGGGCGCCATTTCGGTGGAAAGCGAGCCGGGCAAAGGTACGGCCTTTACGGTAGAGCTTCCCTTCCAAGTGGCAAATACGCCCGTCACGCATATGGATGGCAGCCGGATGCGCGATGTGCGGGCGCTGGTTGTGGATGATGACTCCAACGCGCGGGATTACACTTCTATCATTCTGGATCGTATCGGCGTAACCTATGAGGTGGCCGATTCCGGCCAAAAGGCGCTGGATATGCTGACCGCCGCGCACGAAAATGGTACCGGATATGACATCTGCTTTATCGATTGGCGCATGTCCGGCATCGACGGTATCATCGTTACCAAAAAGATTCGCGAACTGTTTGACAATGACACTCTGGTAATTGTTGTCTCCGCCTATGATCTTTCCGAAGTCGAGGACGATGCCAAGGCCGCGGGCGCAGATATGTTCCTGCCAAAGCCCCTGTTCCAATCGACGGTGTTCAATCTGTTCATGCAGCTTTCGGGCGGCAAATACACCAAAAACACTTCGGACGCCAACGATTACGATTTTACCGGCCACCATGCCTTGTTGGCCGAGGATAACGCGCTGAACGCCGAGATTGCCGTCGAACTGCTGGAAATGGTGCACATGCAGGTCGACCACGCCGAAGACGGCAAAAAGGCCGTCGAGATGTTTACCGCGGCGCCGGCCGGCACCTATGATGTCGTGCTGATGGATTTGCAGATGCCGGTTTTGGATGGCCTTGAGGCCACGCGCCAGATCCGCGCCAGCGCCCATCCGCAGGCCAAGACGATCCCGATTTATGCCATGACAGCCAACGCCTTTAACGAAGATGTCGCCGCGGCCCTATCTGCCGGCATGAACGGCCACATTGCCAAGCCTATCGACACAAAAATGCTTTATGATACCCTGCGCACGGCCCTGACAAAGAAAGCATAAGTTTTAGAAAAACAAGAAAAGCGCGCCTTGCGGCGCGCTTTTCTTATTTCTGGTTTTCTACCGGTGTTGCCCGATGCGTGATCTGCTCGGCAAGTGTATGATACATATCCTGCGGCTCGATCGGCTTGGAAAGATAGGCATTCATGCCCGCCTGCTGTGCCTTATGAATGTCCTCGGCAAAAGCGTTTGCCGAAAGCGCTATAATCGGCACAGTTTGGGCTTCCGGGCAGGCAAGCGCACGGATAGCCCGCGCCGCATCCAGCCCGTTCATGATCGGCATGCGCACATCCATCAGGATGGCATCATAGCTGCCCGGCGCCGCAGCGAAATGCTCTACGGCTTCCTGCCCGTTCGTGGCGCAATCTACCTGTACATTTTTCTTTTCCAGCAGCGTCCGGGTGATGATTGCATTGATGCGGTTGTCCTCCGTGAGCAGAATGCGTTTCCCGGCCAGAACAGAAAAGTCGCCGTATTCTGTGCGGTGCGCAGAGCGCTGCTCTTGCGGGAAAGCCTCCTGCATGGGCAGCACGACCGTGAAGGTCGTGCCCTTTTCCCGTGCGCTTTCTACCGAGATGGTGCCATGCATCATCTCAACCAGCTGCTTGACGATGGAAAGCCCAAGCCCGGTGCCCTCAATGGTCTGGGTTTCGGGCGTATCCTCGCGGGAAAACGGCTCGAACATGTGCTTTTGAAATTCCTCGCTCATGCCGATGCCGGTATCCGCCACGACAAATTGCACCAAATACTCGCCGTCCGGCTGCTTTTGCTCGTCGATTTTCAGGCTGACGCTGCCGCCTTGTGGCGTATACTTTACGGCGTTTGAAAGCAGATTGAAGAAGATCTGATTGATGCGCACCTTATCCGCCATCGCCCAGTGTATCCCCTGCGTAGGCTTATCCATTAAAAAGTGAATGCTCTTTTTTTCGCAGAGCGGCGAGATCAGCAAATCCATCTGGCGGAAGAAATCTTCCCGCTGGTAGGGCGCCGGATTGAGATGGATCGACATATTTTCAATGCGCGTCATATCCAGCACATCATTGATCTGCCGCAAAAGCAGCCCGCTGGCGTCCTGAATCTTATTGAGATAGTCTTTTACACAGGCCGGATGTTCCGTCTCATCTTGCGCCAGCGTCGTCAAACCAATAATGGCGTTCATCGGGGTGCGCATTTCGTGGCTCATGTGCGAGAGAAAATCCGCCTTGGCTTGGCTGGCTCGCTCGGCTTTGTACAGCGCCTCTTCCAGCGCGTTCTGCTGCTTTTGCTGCTGGCAGAACATTTCCGTAACGTCCGCGCGCGTAAAAAGGATCAGATGATGGTCGCTGTCCAAATAGGAAAAGCTCCACCGCAGTATTTTCTCGCCCTCTGGGATCACCGCATGGAAAACGCAAACGTAGCTATCCTCTTTTTCCAAATGCGCCTGCACGTTTTCCAAGCTCATCTTAGCCATCGCCTGCTGGCGCTGGGCAGGCACAATATAGTCCTGCACAAAGGCGCAAAGGTTTTCGTTGTAAGGGGCGGTTCCCTCTTTGCCGGGTATCTCTCCAATTTTATTGCTCATACGGTAGCTGCGGATGTTGCCGGTAATGACGTTCAGCAGGCCCAAAAACTGATAGTTGTGGTCCATGATGCGGTCAATGATCGCGGCCGTCGTTTTCTGTGCGTCAATATTATAGGTATAGGCAAATGCTTTCAAATCGTGGTTGACGGGGTCGTGATAGGCGCGCACGGAAAAGCGCACCCACATGCTGTCGCCGTCATTTTTGCGGCGCAGATATTCCAGGTGGCTTTCTGCACCGGATTGGGCGCTTTCCAGCAGATTTTTAAGGCTAAGCAAGTTACGGATGCGGATCGCATCTGCCGGGTATTTTGCCGTGTTGCCCAAAGCTTCCACGGCGCGGCCATAGGGCATACCTTCGGCCAAAACCGAAATGCCTGTATCGGCGATGTAGCTTTCTACCAAATAGCGGTTCATATTTAGGCAAATTTTAGCCAGCAGGCCATTTTCGTGTGAGGTTTCCTGATAGCGAAGCTCTTCGCGCACCTTGCGCAGCTGCTCTTGATACTCCTGCACACGCCGCTGGCGCTTGGCCGCTTTTTCCGTCACGTCGCTCAGCATGGCGCAGTAATAGCGGGTACCATCTCCAAAATTCACAGGGGCAGCCTGCATTTCGATCCAGCGTTTGGCGCCGCCCTTTGGGCAAATGGAAAATTCTTCTTTGATGCTTCGGTTGCGGTATACGGCGACGGTACAGGCAGCATGCAAACGCTCCTGATCCTGCGAATCCACTTGGGCCCGCAGCGTCCTTATGTCGTTCTCTCCGGGGCGGCCTTGGATGCCCAGCAGCTTCGCCACGGTGGTGCTGCTATAAATGCAGATCAGCTCCAGCTCTTCTACCCGGAAAATCAGCATGCCGCACGGCATAGCATCGAGAATGCGATGTATTTTTTCGTTAGCCGTTTTCTGGATCTGCGCCGCATCTTGCTGATCGGTAATGTCGGAGAGAATCTCCACAAAAGCTTCGCGGCCTTTCCAGCGCAGCGGATGGCATCGGCTTTGGTAGCGGCGGCCGTTCCAGCAGCCGTCCGCCTCGCCGTTATAGGAAGCATCCGGCACAAAGCCGCGAAGCACACAGGCGCCTTGGCTGTCTGTAAGATACTCGCAGCATTTTTTTCCAACAATCTGCGAAATCGGTTTTTGTGCTAAGCGCGCCGCCGCCTCGTTGGCATAATATACGGTTTGATCGTTGCAATCGCCCACCAGCACAGCATCGTCCGTTTGGTTCAGAATGTCGCGATAAAGGCGCTCCGGCGTGTCCTCCGCGTTTGCCCACTGGCAAATGCAGTAGCCGCTTGCCGGCCAATAGAAAGACACCGAAAGTGTACGGCCCAGCACACGGCTTTCGCATTGCAGCTGCCCCGCCCGCCGGGTAGCGGCATTGCGCCGAAGCAAAGCCAGCAGCGCAGGCTTCCGCTCGCCGCCCGGCAAGCCGCAACCGGCGCCAAGAAGCTCCTCCTGTGGGTGCAGCATAAGCTGGGCGGCCGCCTCATTGGCATACAAAACCTCTGTTTCTATGCCGTGCGGCAGCGGCACAACATGCAAAAGCTCCATCGCCTGCGGGCTGCCTGAAAACGCTGCCGTAACATGCTCTATCCACTCTGCCTTTTCTTGAGCAGAGGAATCTCCGGCAGGAAAATTTTCCGCCGCTTGTATTTTCATTTCAGCATGCGCCTCCCGTCGTCGGCTGCCGCAAAGCGGCCAGCCATTTCTGTCCACATTCTATCATGCCCGCGCACATTTTGCTATGCTGCTGCGCACTTTATTTTGTTTTCGTACGGAATTTTCCGCAAAAAAACAAAAAAGGCAGCCCTGCAAAATTGCAGAGCCGCCCGCGCACGGTACACGGCAGCGGTTTATGCTTCCCCGCCCTTTTGTTCCGAATCATTTTTGCCGGCGTCTTGTGCCTCGGCCTCACGCAGTTCCTGCTGCATTTCCGCCTCGGTACATTCAGCCGCCTGCAACGCTTTGCGGTATTCCTGCCACGCGTACCAGCCAAACCAGCCTGCTACACCGATAAACAGCAGACAAATCAGCACAACTGCTACCAACGGAACCGGGCTTTCCCCTCGCAGCGTACCCGAGCCGATCTGAAACGTCAGATAGACCAAATATGCCGCAACCAAGATGCGAAAGCCGAAAGCCGTTGTCGCCTTGTTCTTTTTTTGCAGATCGTAGTGCTTTTCTTGTGCTGTATGATGCATTTTTCCCTCCGCAGGCACAGTGCCGGCTTTTTGTTTTGTAAAAATGTGGGGGCGGCAGAGCGCCCCTGATGGCGCCCCGCCGCCCCCACGCAGACGATATTGGCGAAATCAGGCTTTGCCCGTCTTGTGGTTCGACACAACGTCGAAGATGACGGCAACCAGCAAAACCGCGCCCTTTACAACATACTGCCAGTTGTTATCCAAGCCATAAATCGACATGCCTTGGTTGATAACGCCCAGCAGAATGGCGCCGACGATGATGCCCGCCACAGAGCCGCTGCCACCGTAAGCGGAAGCGCCGCCGATGAAGCAGGAGCCGATAGCATCCATTTCGTAAGAGGTGCCGGTATCGCCGTTGACGGAGCCGATACGGGCCGCCACCAGCAGGCCGGAGAAGCCGGCCAGAATGCTCATGGAGCAATATGCCCAGAAGTAAACCTTCTTGGTATCAATGCCGGAAAGCTTCGTGGCCTTTTCGTTGCCGCCCACGGCGTAGAAATAGCGGCCGAAAGCGGTTTTCGCGGTGATGAACGCATAAAGCAGGATTACAGCCAGAATCCACAGCAGCATAACTGGGATGCCCTTGTAGTTCGCAAGCTTCCAGCAGTAGGCGAGGATCAGGATGTCAATCACTGCGATCTTGCCGAACGCCACGCCGGCGGATTCCATCGCATAGCCTTTCTTGGCTTTCTTCTGGCGGCTCAGCACCGTATTTACCAGCAGTGCGATCGCAATCACAACGCCGGCAATCATTGCGGAGTATTTCACAGCGCCGCTGTCAAGGCCGGGGACATTGATGTAAGAGGCAAAGATGCCCAAAAACAGTTTGTTCGAGACGTTGACAGTTTTGCTCGCCAGAACAACACGCCCTAAGCCGCGGAACAAGAACATGCCGGCCAGTGTGCAGATGAAAGGCGGGATATGGATATAGCCGATCCAGAAGCCTTGCCATACACCGATCAGCACGGCGAACGCCATGCAGATCACAATGACCAGAACCGCGTTCATGTTGAACTTATCCATCAGCTGGGCTGCGATTGCGCCAACAAGGCACAAGGTAGAGCCTACGGAAAGGTCCACGTTGCCGCCCGTCAGGATGCACAGCAGCATGCCGCAGGCCATCACCAGCACGTAAGAGTTCTGCAAAAGCAGGTTTGAAATGTTCTGTGCGTACAAAAGGCGCCCGCCCGTCAGGGCTGTGAAGAAGATGAACACCACCACAAGGGCGATCGTCATCGTGTATTTTTTCAAAAATGCAGATGCTTTCATGGATTACACTCCCTTATTCTCAGCTTTATCGGTGCCGCCGCTCTTTTTTTCAGACTGCATGATGGCGCCCATGATCTTTTCCTGCGACGCCTCGGAGCCTTTCATTTCGGCGACGATACGGCCCTCATTCATGACATAGATACGATCGCACATGCCGAGCAATTCCGGCAGTTCCGAGGAGATCATCACCACGGATTTTCCCTGCTTGACCATATCGTTCATAATGCAGTAGATTTCGTACTTCGCGCCGACGTCGATACCACGGGTGGGTTCATCCAACATCAGCACATCCGGGTCTGCGAACATCCATTTCGACAGCAGAACCTTCTGTTGGTTGCCGCCGGAAAGGTTGCCGACGTTTTGCTGCACGGAGGGGGTTTTGGTGTCCATCTTTTTCTTGTATTCTTCCGCGTACTTGTTTTCCTTGTCCACGTCAATGACGCCGCGGTCGCATACCTTTTCCAAGCGGGCCATCGTCGTGTTGCGGGCGATGGTATCCGTCAAAACGAGGCCATTATCCTTACGGTCCTCGGTAACATAAGCGACGCCGGCCTCAATGGCCTCGCGCTCGTTTTTCAGGTGTACTTCCTTACCGTTGATAAACAGCTGCCCGCTAATGCCGGTGCCGTAGCTGTGGCCGAAGATCGAGCGCGCCAGCTCGGTGCGGCCTGCGCCCTGCAGGCCGGAAAAGCCAACGATCTCGCCTTTATGTACGTTGAACGAGACATGATTGACGACCTGCTTTTCAGTATAGACGGGATGGTGCACAGCCCAATCCTTTACCTCCATGCCGACTTCATCGCTGATCTTGTGCTCGCGCGCGGGGAAGCGCTCGGTCAGCTCACGGCCGACCATGCCTTTGATGATGCGCTCCTCGTCGATGTTGTGGTCGGCGTTTTCGATTGTTTCGATCGTGGAGCCGTCGCGCAAAACCGTGATGCGATCTGCTACATAAGAAACCTCAGAAAGCTTATGCGAGATGATGATGGATGTCATGCCGTTCTTTTTGAATTCCAACAGCATATCCAACAGCATTTTGGAATCTTCCTCGTTCAAGGAAGAAGTCGGCTCGTCGAGGATCAGCAGCTTGACGTTTTTCGAGAGCGCTTTTGCGATCTCCACCAGCTGCTGTTTGCCTGTGCCGATGTCCTTAATCAATGTCTGCGGCGAATCCTTCAGGCCGACCTGCTTCAGGTGCTTGTCGGCTTGGCTGTAGGTTTCGTCCCAGTCGATGCCCATCTTGCCCTTGCGCTCGTTGCCAAGGAACATGTTTTCGCCGATAGACAGCTCCGGGATCAGCGCCAGCTCCTGATGGATGATAACGATGCCGAGCTTTTCGCTGTCGCGCACCGTCTTAAACTGGCACTCCTTGCCGTCATAAATAATTTTGCCGGAATAATCCCCATAAGGGATCGTGCCCGAAAGCACATTCATCAGCGTGGATTTTCCCGCGCCGTTTTCTCCGACCAGTGCATGGATCTTGCCGCGGTGCACATCCAGATTTACATCGTTCAGCGCACGGACGCCGGGATACAGCTTTGTGATATTTTGCATCACCAGAATATCGTCTGCCAAATTCTTGCCCTCCTAACTTTTCGCTCGGGGTTCGGATCGTTTTAAGAAGAAGAAATGGACGGGGCACAAGCCCCGCCCATTTCGTTGCGTTTCCGCTGTTCATGCTTGGGCTGTTGCGTGATAAAGGTTTACACCGAAACCTCGAAATCAGCCAACTGCCTTCGGGTAGTTGCCGTCCATCGTATAGTAGCCCGTGTCAACCAGCTCTTTCTGGAGGTTGTCTTTGGTAACAACGACCGGAACCAGCAGGTAAGAAGGAATGATGCCGGTGCCGTTATCGTAGCTCTCGGTATCATAGGTGCAGTCGAAGCTCCAGCCGGAATCGGAGATCAGGCCCTCATCCGGGGTCTTGCCGCTCATGATGGCCGTAGCCAGATCGAGCGTAACAACGGCTTCGTTTGCCACAGCCTTATAAACGGTCATGCTCTGCTTGCCATCAACGATGTTGGCGAGGTTTGCTTCGTCGCCGTCCTGCCCGGTGATGATCGGGGTGTTGGAGCCGGCGTAGTCGGATTCAATCGCCTTCGTGACGCCCAGAGCGGTAGAGTCGTTGGAGCAAAGTGCAACATCCAGCACGGTGCCGTCGGAGTAGTAGGAAGCCAGCACGTTCTGCATGCGGCTCATGGCGGTATCGGTGCTCCAAGAAGCGGTTGCAACCTTCTCGAAGGTGTTCTGGCCGGAAGGAATCTTCAGGATGCCGGCATCGATGTACGGCTTCAGGGTATCATAAGCGCCGTTGAAGAAGAAGCCGGCGTTGTTATCGGCCGGGTCGCCTGCGGTAAATTCGATGTTGTAGCTCTTGGAGGTATCCTTGACATCGAGCTTCAGCGTGTCGATAACATACTGGCCCTGCAGGGCGCCGACCGTGTAGTTATCGAAAGATACGTAGTAGCCGATGGAGTCGGTGTTCATAATCAGACGGTCGTAAGAAATGACCGGGATGCCGGCCGCTTTTGCGTCGTCCAGAACAGAAAGGCTCTCACCGTCGATAGCGGCGACAACCAGAATGCTCGGTTTGTCGGAGATCAGGTTCTGGATGTCGTTCACCTGCTGGTTCACATCGTTATCGGAGTAGGTCAGCTCAACCGTATAGCCCTTGCTCTCGAACTGTTCCTTCAGGTAAGAACCGTCACGGTTCCAGCGCTCGAGGCTCTTCGTCGGCATGGAGATGCCAACCAGGCCCGTGCCCGTTGCTGCTGCGGCGGAAGAAGCCGTAGAGGCGGCCGTGGAAGCCGTAGAAGCCACAGAAGCGGCCGTAGAAGAGCTGCCGCAGGCGGTGAGGCCCACAGCTGCGGCAGAAACGCCGGCAACCTTCAGGAAATCACGACGAGAAATCTTGTTCATAAGTATTGTCCTCCTTCATATCTACACTGCGGACTTCCCGCAGCTGTATGCTTGTTTTGAATGAACTTTTCAAAAGCTTGTTTTCGTAAGTGCTGACGCTATGATAACGGTTCCGAAACTAAAAGTCAACAATTTTTTGAGCAGATTCATCAAGTTTGTCCAACATGCATAAGTTCTTTGTGCACATTTTGACATTGTAACTTTTCTTTCATTATTTTGTAATTGTAACACTTTTCTTTTTTATTTTTATGTTTCTTGCGCACAAAAAAGCCGCTTCGCGCCCGGCGAAACGGCTTAGTTCAGGTTACATGCCTTTACAGGCTTCCCAAATATTCTTTGATAAAGTGCAGTGCGGCGCCGCGCACGACGGCATAGCGAGGGTCCCTCGCCATGCGGATATAATCGGCGTTTTCCTCAAAAGTATTCAGGGCCGCCGCCTTTTCCCGCAGCTGCGGAAGCCACGGCGCCAGATACTGCGATAAAAAGCCGCCCAGTACCACGTTGCAGTCCAGTGTCATGCGGATCGTGTTGATGCCGATGGCGAGATGCTGCAAAAAGTCCTCCCAAAGGGCCGCACAGGCGGGGTCGCCATGCCGCAGACGGGAGAAAAATGTTTCGAGCGAGATGCCCTGTTCTTCGCTTAGGCGCAGCGCCGAGCAATACGCCTCAAGGCAGCCGCGCTTGCCACACTTACAGGGCAGGCCGTTCGGCTCCACGCAGATATGCCCAAACTCGCCGCTGCGCCGGTTGGCGCCAAGGTAGGGCGCCCCTTGCACCAATACCGCGCCGCCCACGCCATCTTCCAGCGAAAGGTATGCCATATTGTCTTTTTCGCCCCGCATAAACCATTCGGTATGGCCGCCGCAGGTGCCGTCGTTGTCGATAAAGCTGGGATACGGCACCTTTTTTTCGATGCTGCCGAGGCTCAGATCCCGCAGGCGAAGCGTCGGCGCAAGGATAATGTTTTTATGCTGGGCATCAATCACCGCGGGCGCCGCCATGCCGACGCCCAGCATCCGGCCGCGGTCCAGATTGTTCTCATCCAAAAAGCGCTCCAGCTCTCGGCTGATGAAATCGCCGATGTCATGCGCCTGCTCGCTGGACATCCGCCGCGTTTTTTTATAGGCAATCGTCTCCAAGCGCAGGTCAGCCGCGAGGATACGGATGCGGTCGCCCGTGATGGAAATGCCGATGGCAAACTTAGCCCCCGGCTCGACCATATAGCCCATTGCGCGCCGCCCGCCCGTCGAGCGCTGTGCACCGCTGTAGCAAACAAGCCCCGCCTGTAACAGCTCCGTCAGGTTTTGGTGCACAGTAGGCAGGCTGAGCGAAAGCGCCTGTGCAATTTCCTGCTTGGTACAGGGTTCAGCGGCTTCGTACAGATGCTGATAGATCGTATTCCGGGTCAAGCGTCTTCTTTCGGTGATGGCTTCGTTTAACTGGTTCATAATTTCTTCCACACTTTTGCAAAAGTAATAAATAATTCCTCATAAATCATAAACGTTTTTTGCATTTTGTCAATCATTTCCGGGATTTTCCATCACTTCCCGGAAATTTTCGGCAAAAATCAGTGTGTTACCGCTTCTTATATTTTCCAAAAGAAGGTATGCTTTTTTCGCCCGGCTTCTCCGCTTTGCTGCCGCAGCGCCGCATAAAATGTATTTTGTACGGGAAGCCGCCCGCTCCGCGGGTAGGTTTTTTCATAAAAATCGGCCAATTCCGCTGCCTGCTCGCGCGTAAGATACGGCACCAGCGTCGCGCCAAACCGATGCACGGCAAGCAGCATCCAGTGGCAGACCTCGTCGCCGGTATGGCGGGGCGGCTCCTCGCAGAGATACCGCAGCACTGCGCAGGCCGTGCCGTTTGCCGGCTTTTCTGCCGCAAGGGCGTTCAGCGCCTGCTCCAGCTGTTCGGCAAAACGGGCCTGGCAGGGGTCGTTGCCGAGGGAAGGGCCAAAGCCAAGCAGGCCGTCCGTCGGCTTGGCGGCAGCGCGCGCCGCCGCCAGCGCGGCGTAGTATTCCTCATAGATTTGGCAGATCGGCTCAAGTTCCTGCTGCATTTGTTCCTCCCGCGGCGCAGGCCGCTTTTTTGTGTAAAAGGGCCGGCAACCGTATCGCCGCCCGATTGGTATTTTACGGCCGGCGGCGTCAGATCGTGCCGACCCGTGTGCGCAGCGCCGAAAGGCCCTCGCCCCGCAGCGTATAAGCGCCGCTGTCCGCCGGCAAAAACAGGCTGTCGCCCTTGCGCACAGGCAATGTTTCTTCGCCGTTCGTGATCGTGCCTGTGCCGCCCAAGATGAGCAAAGAGGTAAACGAATCCTCATCGCATATATCATCAAAGCTGCCGTGCAGCGCATCGACCGTGAAATATTCGCTGCGGGCCAGATGGCCGCCAAAATTGTAATCGGTGCGCGGCGGCTCGGTTTTTGTGACGGCCAGCGCCTGCGGAATATGCAGCGCGCGCGGCTTGCCGTCGGCCCCGACGCGGCCGTAATCGTATACGCGGTAAGTCACGTTCGAGTTCTGCTGGATTTCCGCGATCAGGATGCCTTTGCAGATTGCATGCAGCGTCCCCGACGGGATGAAGAATACGTCGCCCTTGTGTACCGGCACGGCGTTCAGTACTTCGGTCAGCGTATCGTTTTGTATGCGGCGCGCAAACTCCTCGCCGGAAATTTTCTGTTTGAAGCCGTAATACAAAAAGGCCCCCGGCTCAGCATCCAAAATGTACCACATCTCGGTTTTGCCGTACTGGTGCTCGTGCTCCATCGCGTATTTGTTCGAGGGATGCACTTGGATCGAAAGATTTTTGTGCGCATCGATCAGCTTAATCAGCACCGGGAAATCCTCAAACAGCAGCCCAAAGCTGCCCAGTACGCCGCGGCCTTCGGCCTCAATATATTCGCACAGCGTTTTGCCCGCATACGCTCCGTTTTCGATGACAGAAGGGCCGTCCGGGTGGCAGGAAAGCATCCAGCTCTCTGCCAGCGGGGTGCGGTCGTATTCGATATGATATTCCTCGCGCAGGCGATTGCCGCCCCAGAGGTAATCCTTGCAGGCCGGCTTCAGTTTCAAAATAGGCATAGGTATCCTTTCCCCGCAGGCACAGCCCACAGACGGCATTTTGTGCTTTTCATTTTACCACCGGGCGCGCCGCGCGGCAAGCCGTGCCGTGCCGGCGATGCTTGCTTGTGCACGAGCGTCAGAGGCCGCTTTTGCCGGCCACGCAAGCACAACTCATTTTTCCTGTATCCGGAAACTTTTGCAGTCTCACTATTTTTTAGTATATATTATTATTTTCTTTATTTTTTCCTTTTATTACTTGCTTTTTTATTAAAAACAGCTATAATGAGCGCAGAGAATTTTTGTCGAATAAAGGAGGAAATGCCATGTCAAAACATTTATCCCCGGACATCCGCGTGCCCATTGAGGCGGAGAACCCCAGCATCGTGCGGGATGAGGCAAAATGCATCCGCTGCGGGATGTGTAAAGAGGTATGCACCAACGCCATCGGTGTGCTGGGCACCTACTCTTTGGAAAAAACGGGTGATACCGCCATCTGTATCCACTGCGGCCAGTGCGCCAATGTGTGCCCGCCCGCCAGCATCACCGAAGTTTATGAGTATCCTGCCGTGCGCGCCGCCGTGAAGGACCCCGATAAGATTGTTGTCGTCAGTACATCGCCTTCGGTGCGCGCCGCGCTGGGCGAAGCGTTCGGGCTGCCGGCCGGCACGTTCGTACAGGGCAAAATGGTAGCGTTGCTGCGGGCGCTTGGCGCAGATTATGTGCTAGACACCAACTTCGCGGCTGATTTGACCATCGTCGAAGAGGCCAGCGAGCTGATCGAGCGCATTACAAAAGGCACCAAGCCCCTGCCCCAGTTTACCAGCTGCTGCCCGGCCTGGGTGAAATTTGCCGAAACCTATTACCCGGAGCTTTTGCCAAACCTTTCTTCGGCCAAATCGCCGATCGGTATGCAAGGCCCGACGATCAAAACTTATTTTGCCAAAAAGATGGGCCTTGACCCGGAAAAGATCGTAAATGTGGCCCTGACGCCCTGCACCGCCAAAAAGTTTGAGATTCGCCGCGCGGAGATGAACGCCGCGGGCAAAGCGCTTGGCAAGCCGGAGATGCGGGATATGGATGCCGTTATCACCACGCGCGAACTGGCGCTTTGGGCCAAAGAGGCGGGCATCGACTTTGCCTCTCTGCCCGACAGCGAATACGACAGCCTGCTGGGGCAGGCTTCGGGCGCGGGTGTAATTTTTGGTAACACCGGCGGCGTAATGGAAGCCGCGCTGCGCACAGCCTACGCCTTTTTGACGGGCAAGCCGGCGCCGCAGCAGCTTTATACGCTGACGACGGTGCGCGGCTATGAGGGCATCCGCGAGGCCAGCCTCGACATTGCCGGCACAACAGTAAATGTTGCCGTCGTCCACGGCACAGCCAACGCGCGCAAGATGATCGAGCGCGTAAAAGAGGGCAAAAAGCAGTATCATTTTATTGAAGTGATGACCTGCCCGGGCGGCTGCATCGGCGGCGGCGGGCAGCCGCGTAACCCGGAAGCCGACCCCGATACCACACGCAAGGCGCGTATCGCAAGCCTTTATGCGCGCGATGCCGCCCTTACGGTGCGCACAAGCCATGAAAACCCAGAGATTCAGCAAGTTTATGCCGAATTTTATGGCAAACCGCTGAGCGAGACCGCTGAAAAGATGCTGCATACCGCGTATCGCGACAGAAGCAGCGATTTACAAAAAGGAGAAACGAAAATGGCAAAGTGGAAATGCAAAGTTTGTGGTTACATCTATGAGGGCGAAAGCCTGCCCGCCGATTTCAAGTGCCCGATCTGCAAACAGCCGGCCTCTGCCTTTGAAAAGGTCGAGGAGGCCCCCGCGGCAGGCGCCAACCCGTATGCCGGCACAAAAACCGAAAAAAATCTGCAGGAAGCTTTTGCCGGCGAGAGCCAGGCGCGCAACAAATACACCTATTTCGCGCTGGTTGCCCAGCGCGAAGGCTACGACCAACTCGCAGACATCTTTTTGAAAACGGCCCGCAACGAGCAGGAGCATGCCCGCGTCTGGTTTCAGGAGCTTGGGCATATCGGCAACACCGCCGAAAACCTGAAAGCCGCTGCCGATGGCGAGAACTACGAGTGGACGACCATGTATGACCGCATGGCAAAAGATGCCGAGGATGAGGGCTTTTCCGAGCTGGCGGCGCGCTTCCGCATGGTAGGCGCGATTGAAAAGCGCCACGAAGAGCGCTACCGCAAACTACTGGATAATATCCAGATGAAACAGGTATTTGAAAAGAGCGGCCAGACAATGTGGGAATGCCGCATTTGCGGGCACATCGTCGTGGGCACAAAAGCGCCGGATGTCTGCCCGGTATGTAAATATAGCCAGAGCTACTTTGAAGTACACACCGACAACTTCTAAAATGTAAGAAAGCGCCTCGGGACGATTTTTCGCCCGGGGCGCTTTTTAATTGTGCGTTTATCGCCCGCCCTGCGGCGCCCGCGCATCTGCTTTTGCGCGGTAATAAGCAAACATATACTGCTGCATGACGCCGTTATAGGGCGCATACCTGCCCAGATCGAAGCCCTGCGGATAATGTTCGCCGAGGATGCGGTTAACCCATACATCCTGCGGAAATGCGTTCAGGCGGTGAAAGCCGAAAAGCATCGTGCAAAACGCCACCTTTTTCCCCACGCCCTTAAACGCCGTCAACGCATGAAACAGTTCTTCATCGCCCAAGCGCGACAAGGCATACAGGCTTTTTTCTTCCTCGGGCAGGCTACGCGCCGCGTCATAGATGTATTCCGTGCGATAGCCGAGGCCGCATGCCGCAAGTTCGGCCGGCGGCAAAGCGCGCAGCTGGCCCACCGTCGGAAACGCAAAAAGCGGTTCGCCGCCGCCAACGATGCGGTCGCCTGCCCTGCGCGAAAGCGTTTCCACAGCCGTTTTGATGGCGGGGATACTTTTCCTCTGCGAAATAATAAATGTAATCAGTGTCTCCCAAGGTTCCTGCCGCAAAATGCGGACGCCTTGCTCCTCCTCGGCGGCCGCGGACAGAAAGTGATCCTTTGTGGAAACCCTATTCCGAATACTTTTGTAGTCGGTATCCCAATCCAGATAATCGCGCCAAAAACCTTGAAACTCGGCCTGTGTGCAATCCAACTCCAGCTCGCCCGAAGCAAAGAGCTGCTTTGCTGTCAGTACCCTGTGGGCCGCAATAATTCGATAGGTATTATCTTGGCAGGCTTTCCAGCGAAAGCATTGGCCGCTTTCGGCAATCTTTCGCAGGTCAAAGTCATCCTTTAATTTTATCCTCATGGCGGCTTCCTTTCCAAAGAATCTGTGCAGGCGCGTTGTTCCGTTTCCGGGCGATCAAAATCAGTGTAACAAGCTAACCGCCTGCCGTCAACGTGCAGGCGCGCGGGCCTGCCGGCGGCGGGCCGGAATTTACAGCGGTAAAATCCTCTGCACGGCGCAAAGCCAAGCGTCAGCAACAGGCATATCCCCAAAAATCGAAATGTTATTGACCAATCAGTCTGTTTTGCATATAATAGACCACAAGGTTTATTTTTTATATGCAGGAGGCAGCGATGAAACAGGAAGAAAAAACCGAGCGAACCCGGCAAAAGATTCTGTCGGCCGCAATGGAGGAATTCGGCACAAACGGCTATGCGGGCGCTTCGCTCAACGCCGTGTGCGGTGCCGGCATCTCAAAAGGCTTGCTATATCACAACTTTGAAAGCAAGGATGCACTTTATCTGGCCTGCACGGCACAATGCTTTGACGCGCTGACGCAAACGCTGCGCGCGGCCGAGATCGGCGGCGATCTGCAAAAATACATGGAGGTTCGGCTGCGCTTTTTCCGAGAGCACGAGCGGCAGGCGCATCTTTTTTTCGAGGCGATTTTACAGCCGCCCGAAGCGCTGCGCGACAAGATTGCCATACAGCGCCGCGCGCTGGATCAACTGAATCTACAGCTTTACGAAACCATTTTGGATTCTCTGCCGCTGCGCGACGGCATCACGCGCGAGGACGCGGTGGCTTATTTCTCGCTGATGCAAAACAGCTTCAACACATCTTTTTGCAGCACGGCATATTCTGAGCTTTCCTTTACGGCCCGCATGGCCGCGCACGAAAAGGGCCTAAAAAAGCTGCTGGATTGCATACTTTACGGGATCGCGGAAAGAAGGAGCCTTTGATGGTTTTTTTATTGCTTCGCTGGGGCGGCACGATCGTGCTCGCTTTTTTGTGCGGCAAGCTGGTTTCTAAATGCCGGCTGCCCTCTATCCTCGGCTGGCTTTTGGCGGGGATGCTGCTCGGCCCGCATGCCGTCAATCTAATGCCGCAGGCCTTGATGGACGAGGCCTTTTACCAAAACTTTGTGCATGTGCTTGAGTGTGCCGTGGGCCTGATGATCGGCACCGAGCTTGTATGGAGCAAGCTGAAACAATATGGGCGGGCCCTGATCCTAACTACGCTGGCGCAGTCGCTCGGCACATTTGCCGTCGTCAGCGCCGCATTCGCCGCCGTATTTGCCATAAGCGGCATCCCCATTTATCTCGCATTTCTTTTTGGCGGGATCGCGCTGGCTACCGCCCCGGCCCCGGCGCTTTCTATTGTAAGAGAGTTTCACACGGACGGCCCCGTTACCCAAACGCTCATCCCGATGGCGGCGCTGGACGACATCGTGGGGGTCGTCGTGTTCTTTACCACGATCGCCGTGGTGGCGCGGCAGCTTTCCGGCGGCGGGATGCCGCTGATTATGATCCCCGTGATGATTTTTCTGCCACTGCTCATCGGGGCCGTCACGGGCCTGCCCACAGGCCTGCTTTTGCAAAAGGTGCATTCCAAAGCGCTGACGCTGACGCTGTTGCTTGCCATGATTGCGGTGACGGCGGGGATCGGCTTATTTTACAACACCTACCTGATGCCCTCGCCCCTGCTAAACTTTATGCTGATGGGAATGGCCTTTTCGGCTGTCTTTTCCAATCTGGTGACGGAAGCTCGGCTGGCGCAGATCGTACAGGATTTCAACCCGTTTCTAGGCGTCTCGATGATCCTCGTGATCTTGAATCTGGGCGCGCCGCTGGATTATCATGCAATCCTTGGGGCGGGCTGGTTCACCGTCATTTATATTGCCGCGCGGGCTTTTGGGAAATATTTTGGGGCACGCCTTGGCGCAAAGGCCACCGGCCTGCCCGCTACCGTGCAAAAATATCTGGGCTTTACGCTGCTGCCGCACTCCGGCGTTTCGCTGGTATTCACCGGGATCGCCGTATCGGTTTTGGCCGCGCCTGCGCCGCAGTGCGCCAAAATCATCCAAGGCACCATTGCCGCGGCGGCAGTTATCAACGAAATCATCGCCGTGATCGCGGCAAAGAAAGGCTTCGAGTGGGCCGGTGAGTTTCACACCCCCGAGAAAAAGAAGTAATATGGCCCTGCGGCGCATTTATGGGGCAGGTGCGCGGAAAGGGGTGTGCTCCGGCCGGATGCTCGTCCCCTGCGGAAAACGCAGGTGGGCTTTTCCCGCCGAAAGGGCAAAAGTTCTTGAAATCCTTCTTTACACAGCCGGATTTTTGGGCAGATTCCCTTTTGACAGCGGCCCGGAAATCTGCTATCCTGATAAAAACAGCGTGTGGCTTAACTGCGTAAATCCGGTTGCAGCCACACGCTGTTTTTATTTTGCACGGAAAGAAGGGAACATCCGCGCCGTCGGGCGCAAAGTAGGCCTTGCACAACAGAATATCAAAAATATCGGCGGCCCAAAACCGCCGGCCATGCGTGTAGCCAAAGAGGCATAAATCCAGCTCTTTGGCTATGCGCATTTTATTTCAGGAGGGAACCATTATTATGGACGAAAAATCGAATGCTTTTTTGGAAACACAGCCCATCGGGGCATTGATGCGAAAGTACGCGGTGCCGTGCATCATCTCTCTTTTGGTCGCGGCGCTTTATAACATCGTCGACCAAATTTTCATTGCCAACGCAAACTATCTCGGCTCTTACGGAAACGCCGCCAACACCGTGGTTTTTCCGCTCACCGTTGTGGCGCTTGCCATCGCCGTCATGATCGGCGACGGCTGCTGTGCATTTGTCAGCATCAGCCTCGGCGCAAACCGGAAAGAGGACGCACATAGAGGCATCGGCAGCGCCATTGTGCTTTGTGTGGCCGGCAGCCTTATTTTAACGACGCTGTACCTGATTTTTCAAGAGCCGATTTTGACGCTGTTCGGCGGCCGCGTCAACGCCCAAACCTTTCAGTGTGCCAAGGAATACTTTTTCTGGATCACCCTTGGCGTCCCGTTTTATATGTTCGGGCAGGCCATGAACCCCATCATCCGCTCGGACGGCAGCCCCCGGTTTGCGATGTTTTCCACGCTGGCGGGTGCTGTGGTGAATATCATTCTGGACCCGGTGTTTATTTTCGGCTTCCGCTGGGGCATGGCAGGGGCGGCGGCGGCCACCGTGCTGGGGCAGGTATTGACGGCCGGGCTGGCCGCGTGGTATCTCTGCCACATGAAGGCCGTCCGGCTGGAGCGGCGCAGCTTCGGCATCCACGCAAAGTTGGCCGCCCGCTACCTTTCCCTTGGCATTTGCAGCTTTCTTTCGCAAATTTCTCTGGTTGCCGCAATGGCAGCCATCCAGAATATGACGCTGAAATACGGCGCGCTTGACCCTATTTTCGGGCAAGCCGCCTACGCACAAATCCCGATGGCGGTGCTTGGCATCGTCATGAAGTTTTTCCAGATCGTGATCTCCATCGCCGTGGGCATGGCGGCGGGCTGCATCCCGATTGTCGGCTACAACATGGGCGCCGGCCGCAAAGATCGTACCCTAAGCCTGTTTACGCATTTGCTCCTTGCCGAGGCCGCCGTGGGCGCGGCGGCGCTCGTGATCGTAGAAGTGTTCCCTGTCGCGCTCATCGGCATTTTCGGCGCGGCGAACGAGAGCGTATACTACACCCAGTTTGCCGTAAAATGCTTCCGCATCTATTTGTGCATGATGGTATTCGCGACGGTAAACAAGGCCACCTTCATCTATTTGCAATCCTTGGGCAAAGCGCTGCTTTCCACCCTGCTTTCTATGGTGCGGGAGGTTGTGTTCGGCGTCGGCTTTGCGCTTTTGTTGCCGATCTCTTGGGGGCTGGATGGCTTACTGTATTCCATGCCGGTATCGGATGTGCTCACATTTTTGATCTCCGCAGTTGTCATTGCATCCGTCTACCGCGGCGCACGGGCAAAGGCCTGACATCTTGCCATTTTTCCGGCCGGCGGTTTTTGCCGCAGGCGCAGATACCACAAAAGGGAGCTTGCCCGCCGGGCAAGCTCCCTTTTCAAATGCCAAAAATTTCCGCCGGATCATTCCGCAAAAACATCCTCATCTATTTTTCGATCTTTGAAATAGTATTCTCTGTCGTGCTCGTTTACGGCGCGCAGCACCCTGCAGGGGTTGCCCACCGCCACTACATTCGAGGGCAGATCTTTTGTAACGACGCTGCCCGCGCCGACCACAACGTTGTCGCCGATGGTGATGCCCGGCATCACCAGCACGCCCGCGCCGAGCCAGCAGTTTTTGCCGATATGTACGGCGAAATTATACTGGTATCCCTTTTCCCGCAGCTCGGGCAGGATCGGATGCCCCGCCGTGGCAATTACAACGTTCGGCCCGAGCATCGTGGAATCGCCGATATAGATATGGGTATCGTCCACCAGCGTCAGGTTGAAATTGGCATAGACATTTTTCCCGAAATGCACATGCCCGCCGCCAAAGTTTGCGTGAAGCGGCGGCTCGATATAGCAGCCCTCGCCGATCTCGGCAAACATCTCTTTCAAAAGCGCTTCGCGTTTTTTCAGTTCGGTGGGGCGCGTCTGGTTGAAATCATAAAGGCGATCGAGCCGCTTTAGCTGCTCGCGCATAATCTCTGCATCGCCGGGCAAATATAGTTCTCCCGTATGCATCTTGTCCTTCATGCTTTTCGGTGTATGCATCGAAACTTCCTCCTTTAAGGCCGTTTTTTTCGTTTTGCGCTATCCGGGCGCAGGGCATCTGTTTCAGCATTTTTCTTTTCCGATCTGCTCTGCCAGCGCCTGATACAGTGCCTGTGGATCGATCGGCTTCGGCAGATGCGCGTTCATCCCTGCCGCGAGGCTCGCTTTTACATCCTCCGCAAAGGCGTTAGCGCTCATGGCGAGGATGGGGACGCTTTTTGCGTCCGGCCGAGATAACTTGCGGATTCTGCGGGCCGCTTCCAGCCCATCCATCACCGGCATGCGGATGTCCATCAAAATCGCCGCGTAAAAATCCTCGGCGGATGTATCGAACCTCTCCACAGCCTCTTGGCCGTTTCGTGCCCAATCGGTAATAACGCCCTCTTTGCTCAACAGCTTTTCCGCGATCTGCTTATTCAGCGGATGATCCTCGCAAAGCAGCATAAGATGCGCACGGCAGATAGGTAATATGGATGTTGACGTTTTCGGCGGCGGCATCCAGAATGTTGCGGATGATGCCGTTCACTTCGCCGCCTTTATCCACAAAGCAATACGGCACCCAGCTGGTATCCATCGCGATGGATAGCTCCAGCGGTGCATCCTGTGGCGTTTGCTCTGCATTTGCCGCCATGCAGGGCATCGGGCGCACGGCCACACACAGCAGCGCCCATGCAAAAAGGGCACCTGCCGCTTTCCGCAGGCCCTGCCGGATTGTGCGTTGTTTTCCTTTATACAAGAAGTTCCACCCACCCTTTTTGCGAATCTTGTCTAATAAGGTGAGTTTAGCACAGGAAAAGCGCTATTGCCAGCATAATACGAACGATTTTCACTGTCTTGCCTTTCATTTTGCCACGCCGGCGCATGCCTTGCCGCGCAAAATGCCGCCGACGCACGCGCGCCGGAACGCGGCATCGACAAAAAACAAGATGGACGACCCTCCTAGCGCCATCCAAAAAAAAGCAAATATTTTTTTAGGGAATACATATTGACATTCATCAATATATGCTTTATATTTTCATATAGACAAATATCTATGTGAGGTGATAAGCATGAATACGATCGACGTCGCCTTGATCTGCAAGGCTTTAGGGGATGCCAACCGCCTGCAAATCGTGCAAATGCTGGCCGACGGAGAAAAGTGTGGCTGCAAGCTGTTGGAGGCCTTTGCCATTACGCAGCCGACGCTTTCGCACCACATGAAGGTGCTGTGCGAGTGCGGCTTGGTTCAGGTGCGCAAGGTAGGGAAATGGAGCCACTACTCCCTAAACTGTGCGGTATTTTTCGCTTTTCAGCAGTTTATCGGCGGCCTTGCCTGCTGCCAAAATGAAAAGCACGGAGGCAGCTGCACATGATCTGGAACTTTGTACAAAATCAAATTCTCGGCATGAAATGGCTGAACGCCTTGCTCGGCCGTCTGCTCGGCGCGCTGGGGCTGGATACTTCCACGCGCTGGGGCGGCAGCATCCAGTTCTTTCTTTACGATGTTATCAAAATCACCGTGCTGCTGTGCTGCCTGATCTTTTTGATCTCCTATCTTCAAAGCTATTTTCCGCCGGAGCGCAGCAAAAAGATCATGGGCCGTTTCCACGGCATTTGGGCCAACGCCATCGCCGCGCTGCTGGGCACGGTAACGCCGTTTTGCTCATGCTCGTCCATCCCGCTGTTTATCGGCTTTACAAGCGCCGGGCTGCCGTTGGGCGTAACCTTTTCGTTTTTGATCTCCTCGCCTATGGTAGATCTCGGTTCGCTCGTTTTGCTGATGAGCATTTTTGGCAGCAAAGTAGCGCTGGCTTATGTTTTGCTAGGGCTGGTCGTGGCCGTGGCCGGCGGCAACCTGATCGAAAAGCTCCACATGGAAGATCAGGTAGAAGCCTTTATCCGCCGCGCCGGTGCGGTGGACATCGAATCGCCCACGCTAACGCAAAAAGAGCGGTTGCTCTATGCCAAAGAGCAGGTAGCGTCCACCTTCCGAAAAGTTTTTCCCTATATTTTGATCGGTGTCGGCATCGGCGCGGTAATCCACAACTGGATTCCCGAAGCATGGATCGAAACCGTGCTGGGCAGCCGCAACCCCTTGGGCGTAATTTTGGCCACTGCGCTGGGCGTACCGATGTACGCCGATATTTTCGGCACTATCCCTGTGGCGGAAGCGCTGTTGTATAAAGGCGCTCAGCTCGGCACGGTACTTTCTTTTATGATGGCCGTCACAACCCTGAGCCTGCCTTCCCTCATTATGCTGCGCAAGGCGGTAAAGCCAAAGCTGCTCGCGCTGTTTGTCGCCATTTGTACGGTAGGGATCATCCTTGTCGGGTATCTGTTTAACGCATTTTCGTTTTTCTTTCTTTAATTTTTTATAGGAGGCTTTTCAGATGAGTGTATTTGGATTTGGCAAGAAAAAGCAAGCGGAAGAGACGCCGGTGCCGTGCGCCTGCGGCGGCATGTGCAAGCCCTCGGAGATCGCGGCCAAGCAAGCGGCCGAAGCAAAAGCGGCGGAAAATGCCGGCTGCTGCGGCGCTAAGCCGTCGGCAGATGCCGAGGCGGTAAAAGCGGGCGGCGCTTCCGTCAAAGTGCTTGGCTCAGGCTGCGCAAAGTGCAACGCGCTGGAAGCCGCCACGGTAGAAGCGCTCGAAGCGCTCGGTATGGATACCGCCATCGATCACGTCACAGATTTTGCGCAGATCGCCGCTTACGGCGTAATGACTACCCCGGCGCTTGTTGTGGACGGCAAGGTGGTTTGCTATGGCAAGGTGCTGAAGAAAGAGCAAGTCATAACGCTTTTGCAAAAAGTACGAGGCTAATACACGGGGCGGCACCGCAAAAGCGGCGCCGCCCCTTTCTTTTTATTCTTTCGCAATCGTGCGGGCTACGGTATCCTCGTGGTATTTGAGGAAAACCAGCCCGCCCGCAAGGCACAGCACGGCAGCAACCACAGCGGAAACGCGGTAGCCAAAGCCGTTTTGCCCAATGCCCGCCAGCGCTGTGAAGATCAGCATCGCCGCCGATTGGCCCAACTTAAACGCAAACGTGCGCGCCGCATAAAACATGCCCTCGCGGTTTTCGTGCGTCGTCACAGCGTCCGCCTCGGCAATATCGGCCACCACAGCCTGCGGCAGAATGCCCAGCACTGCCATCGGAACCGCCGCCAACCCGGACACAATCAGCCCGCAGCCAAGGCCGGTAAAGCCCGCCATGCCGCTAAAGGTTGTAAGCAGAAAAACTGCGCTGAAAAACAGGAAGGCAAACGAGACAAGCTTTTTCTTGCCCCATTTTTTCGCCAGCAGGTTGACGGGCACATAGAAAACCAGCGAGAGCAGCGTCATCAGCGCAAACAGTACAAAGCTCATGCCGGCATCGAGCTTCATCAGCACGGTGATGTAAAAAGGCAGCCCCGTCTGAAAGATCGTCAGCGCAATCCAATAGAGAATATCGGATTTGACAAAGGTTTGAAACTCCTTATTGCGGAAGGTTTTTACAAGGCTTTTCACGCCCGGCGTTTGGCTTGGCGTAGTATCGGCAAACTCGGCCTCTTTCAGTGTCAGCGCAGGCACCAGCATAGCCGCCAGCGCCACCACGGCGAAAATCGCCACCGTTATGCGCAGCGAGCCGACATACCCAAACCGCGGCGCAAACGCCCCAGCCACATTGGGCAGCAGATATGCCGTGCCGGTGCCCAGAAAAAACGTAACCGAGATATAGGTGGAAACATTGATGCGGTCCTTCGGCGTTTTACCCAGCTCCGGGATCAGGGCGTTGAACGGTGTGCAATAAAGGGTGAGGAAGAGATAAAACAACACCAGCGCCGCCAGCAGATAGAAGTTGTTCCAGAGGCTAACGCCGCTGACCGGCGCCATAAATACCAGCACCGTAACCGCGGCAAACGGCAGGGCCGCGCCCCGCAAAAACGGGATGCGCCGCCCGGCCTTGCTCTTGCAGCGGTCAGAAAGAGAAGCAACCCACGGGTCGGTTACCGCATCAAAGATGCGGCAGACGGCCGTAATCAGCCCCAGCACGGTCAGGCCCAAAAACACCGCGCCCTGTGTGATAAATAGCGTCTGCCCGGCGCTGACGGTTTCTGCGCTGGGCTGATAGAAGAACACCAGCCAGTTGGTGATCACGCCCGACAAAAGCGACCATCCGAACTGCCCGACGGCAAAAAGCCAGAGCATTTTATTGGTGACGGGTTTCATACAGATTCTTCCTTTCTTTTCGTGCGGCAAGGGGCATTTTATACGGTTGGCGCGGCTTTCAAATAGTACAGCGTTATATCCACCAGCCGGGCCAGCTCTGCATCCTTATCGGCAACCGCATCGCTGGGCAGCACATCGCCGGCCAAAAATTTCTGGCTGACGGCCATCAGCGCATGCGAGACGGACGCATACACCAACGCAGCCGGCAGCCCCGGCCGTGCGCTGCCCTCGCGGCAGGCCTTTTCGTAGGCCGCCTCAAACAGCGGGTAGAGATCCAGCACATGCGCCTGATACGACAGCAGCTTTTCCGGCGGCACCTTCTCGGCGAGGACGAAACGGTCGAACTGCTGTACAAAGCGCAAAAAGGGCTGCTGCTCACGGTACAGGCGCAGAAAAAAGCCCAACAGCTCCTCAATTTGCGCCATGCCGGATTTGCTGCGGTAGCCGTCCGTTTCAAAAATGCCGTCAAACAGGCGCAGCAGATCTTTCCAAAGCAGCGCGCCGGCTTCGACTACAATGCCCGCCTTTGTGCCGTAGTAGCGGTAAAGCGTGGCAACCCCGATGTCGCAGGCCTTGGCAATATCTGTCATCGCCACCGGCTCGATGCCGTTTTTCAAAAACAGCCCAGCAGCCGTCATTACGATGCTTTCCCGCCAATCTGCCTTGCGGCGCTCCTCATCCTGCGGACAGCGCACCGGGCAACTCCCCCTTCTCATAGTGGTATACGTTCTTACTGATAGATAGACTATCATTTTGAAAGAGCGGTGTCAAGCCTACCGCCGCCTATGCTTGTTGCGTTTTCTATGCTGTCAGTTTTTGTGCTTTATTTTGTCAGGTTTTCTATGCTTTGTGCTGCTAAGCGGCAAAAGTTGCGCGCAGGGCGTATAAAACTTCTATCATAAAAAGGCGGGCACCACATATTTCTCCGTGAAGTGCCCGCCCTTTTTCTTTTAGCTATTTTATTGTGAGAGAGCCGCCGGGCCTTCTTCAAAATCGAAGCTGAACACATGGCATTTTTCCGCGCCCCATGTGGACATCGGGAGAAAAGCCAGCCCGGTTGCCGCAAGGCCGCAGACATAGTGGTTCAGCCGCTGATAATTGTTTGTCACGGCCCGGTACTGCTTCCACTGCCCCGCCGCATCCCGCCAAAAGATGCGGTAGTTTTTCACGAGCGTGGCCGGCACATGAAAATCCTCCATCCCTGCCGGAATATTGCACAGCATAGGATACCAGCGCAACACCGGGTCACTGTTGACGGTCTCTCGTGCAAAGTCGCTGTCGAATACGAGGCGGATCGAGCGGATCTGTTTTACCCCGTCCCATGTATACCGAATCTCCTGCCCGCAGGACAGCAGGCAGCCGTGCGCCTCGCCCGGAAGATCGCGGTCAACTCCATCGCGGATCGTTTCCTCTGCGCCTTCCAGCTTTGCCGTAAGGCATCCGGGCGCCACAGTACGGCGATGCCGCGGCAGATAGCAATCGTCTTCCTGCAAAAACTGTTGAATTTCCGGCACATACGCGGGATAAAGCGCCGAAAAATCCCGCAGCCCGTTTTTGTATGCAACAAAAACCGCTGTGCCCAGCGCCTGCCCCAGCAAAGCACAGGTGTTCATCACGCGGCTGGCGCTCATAGCCGCATGCGTTACGCTGATATTCCGCCCTGCAAAGCCGAGGTTTTCGATGTTTTCGGAATACAGGCAGCGCAGCGGTATCCCAAAAGGCGAAGGCGCCGGATGAAAAATATTCGGTTCCCCGGGGTAGCGCAGCCCCTCAGGGTGATGATCGTCCATCGTCCAGCCGCCGTAGGCAATGACGTCCGAAAATTGTCCCTCGGCGCGCACATCGTTTTCCGTCATCGTATACGCACCGACATAGCGGCGGCTTTCGCGCTTGCCGGGCAAAAAGCCCGCCCACATCAGCTCCCAGTTTTCGGCGTGGTGGGCGCCGTGATTTTTGATATGATCCCATGCGCCCAACGCGGTTTTCACCAGCTCATCCCGCAGCGTCTCCGTATCGGCGATGGTATCCTGTGTGCCACCGAGCTCGAGCCACCAGTAGTTGAATGTCTTATCTGTAAGATCATGCGGGCGGTTCGGGAAGCTTTCCGGCGAAGGATAGCGGTTTGCCCATGCGGGCGGAATAAATCCGGAGGGTGCTTGCCGCTGCTGCGCCTGCAAAAGGCAGGACATGCCCATTGTACAAGCATCAGCCTTCTCGGGCGCGATGGATTCGCCGTACTCTTCCCTGCCTTCGCGCCCTTTGCGAAAATGTGCTCCTGTCAAAAAGGAGAGGATGCTGTCGCCGGAGCAATCGGCAAAATAATCCGCCGAAATGCGGTGGCTTGTATAGGTGGTAAGCTGCCAGCCCGTTACCGCGGCGATACGGTTTGTCGAGGCCATTTCCGCGCTTTGGCAGGTACAGTTCAGCAGCAGCTCAAGGTTTGGCTGCTGTAAAGCCGCCCCGAACAGCACACTGTCCCACAGGGAGTAATTTTTGCGCGGGTTGCGGTAAAGGTTTTCCAGCTGAAGTTCTTCCAAGATCCCGGCTTCTCGGTTCCAGCCTTCATGGCAGCCCAGCGGCCACATCCGAATTTCCGAGGAGCAGTTTCCGCCCAGTACCGGGCGATCCTGCATCAAAACCACGCGGCAGCCGTGGCGTGCCGCCGCCAGCCCCGCCGTCAGCCCCGCCAGCCCGCCGCCGATCACGCACAGGTCGGCATGGTGTTCTTTTTGCGCGCATGTATTCATGTTCCGCTTTCTCCTTTTCTGCAAAAAGGCAGGGTCGCTTTTCCGGCCCTGCCTTTCCTGTTACGGGGTAACGCCCTGCGCGATCAGTTCTTTTTGCAGCAATGCCACATCCAGCGCCCGTGGCTGAATGTTATGCTCGACGCACAGCGCGGCTGCGATGCCTGCCGCCTGCCCCATGTTGGCGCAGATCGGCATTACGCGGTAGTTGGCATGCGCAAGGTGCGTGCCGGAAATATCCCGCCCGGCCAAAAGCAGGCCGTCGATTTTTTCGGGCACAAGGCATCCGTAAGGGATGGTGTACCCTTTCGTCTGGGTAAAGTTTTTCTGCGAGCCGGTCGCGTCCAGCCCATTGCCCGTCATATTGTGCACATCAAAATTAAAGCACGCCTTTGTAACCGCCCAATCATCGAATACCCGGGCCGAAAGAATATCCTGCTCCGTGATGGTTGCAAGGCCCTTGAAGTGCCGCGTCTCGCGCACACCGATCAGCGAGGCCGAGCTAACAACATAACAGGCTTCATATCCGGGCACATTTTCCCGCAAAAAGGCGGTGATCGGCTCGATCTGGCTGCGGCAGATAAGCGTGGCATGCGTCAGATCGTCCGCGCTTGTGCCGTCGATGCCGATGCAGTTCGTCATATTGCAGGTTACCACGCCCGGCAGTGTGCTGCGGTACAAAAGGACATGTCCCGCGGGAAACGGCAGCTTTTTCTTGCCCAGTGCCTGTACGCCGCCCTTGCCGGGGATCTCGATCTCTTCCTCAAAGCCGCCGGGGAAGATGGCGCGGCTGTAATCCACGCCGCCCACCTTGAACATAATCGACACGGGCTGCATCGCGCCGTCGCCCTCGCGCCCTTTTGTGTAGGCCGCGCCGGTTTTCGCGGCAATATCTCCATCGCCTGTGCAGTCAATCACAATTTTGGCTTCGATCAGCTGCCGCCCGGATTTGCTCTCGACGATTACGCCACGCAGGCGGCTGCCCTCCATCACAACACCGCTGGCAAAAGTATACAGCCGCAGGTGCGCGCCGGCTTCCTCCAGCATTTGCAGCATCACCGTTTTTAAGCGCTCCGGGTTGATGATGTTGCGTTCCGAACCGTTAAATCCGAGGTCTTTTCCGCCGCGGCAATCGGCGCTGCGGTCCAAGATTTCCTCGTAAAAACCGCCCTGCGTCGTACCCGTCCAGTGGCTCATCAGCCCTGAGGTTGCGATGCCTCCGACGTCTCCCCCCTGCTCCACAAGCAGAGTATTTGCCCCCTGACGTGCCGCGCATACGGCCGCGGAGAAGCCCGCAGGCCCCGCCCCCAGCACCAACACATCCACCTGCGCGGCAACAGGGATTTCCCGTGCCTCTTCCCGATACATTTTCATGTTTTTTCTCCTTTTGGGCTTAGCCCTTCACCGCGCCGGCCGTCAGCCCTTTTACAAAGAACTTCTGCCCTGCGATGAACACAATAAATACAGGAACCAGCGCCGAGGCCGCAGCCGCCATCATCAAAGCATACTGCGTTGAGCTTTCCTCGATGAAGTTCGTCAGCGCCAGAGGGATGGTATACAGTTTCCAGTTCGGCAAAAAGACAAGGGCATCGAGGTAGTTGTTCCATGTCCACAGAAATACCATCATGCCCAGCGCCGCGAGGCTGGCTTTGGCAATCGGCAGCATGATCTGCCACCAGATGCGCAGCTCGCTTGCGCCGTCGATACGCCCCGATTCTCGCAGCTCATCCGGCACCTGCATAAAATACTGCCGCATCAGGAACGTGCCCGTGATCGTAAAGATACCCGGCAAAATCAGCGTCCAGTGTGTGCCGATCAGGCCCAGCTGCTTGAACACGACAAATTTCGGGATAATCGTAATCTGAGAAGGAATCATCATGGTGGACAGATACAGTAAAAACACTACATTGCGCCCGCGGAACTTGAGCTTAGCGAAGGCGTATCCGGCCAGCGCGCTTGTCAGCACAGCGCCCGTCACGTTGATGATCGCGATCTTGATGGAGTTGAAATAAGCCAGCGCGAAATGATAATCCTTTTTCGCCGCGCCGCCAATGTTCCAAACTTCCTTATAGTTGTCGATATTGAAATACTTGGGGATCCATTCGATCGGCAGCTTCATCACGTCGGTTTCATATTTCATGGAAGCGGACAGCATCCAGAAAAACGGGATCGTCATCAGGAACGCCAGCACGGCGATCACGATCGTCCAAATCACGCGCGGCGCCAGCTTTTCGTTCGGCTTCCGGCCGAGGCCGGGCTTTTTTGTAAATTGCAGCATGGCAGTAACTCCCTCTCCCTTTAATATCCGACCCATTTTTTCTGGCCGCGCCACTGGATCATCGTCACAATAAAGATCAAAATGAACAGAATCCACGCCATCGCCGAGGCATACCCCATCTTATAGTAGCTGAATGCAGAGGTGTAGATATAGTACACCAGCACATACGTCGAGGTGCCCGGGCCGCCGCGCGTCATGATCTGAATCGGCGCGAAAACCTGAAACGATGTAATGATATTCGTGATGATCAGAAAGAAGGTCGTGGGGGAAAGCAGCGGCACCGTCAAGCGGAAGAAGCGCGTCAGCGCGCCCGCACCGTCGATGTCGGCAGCCTCGTATACATCCTGCGGCAACGCTTGGATCGCCGAGGTGTAGATTAACGTAGAATAGCCCACGTTTGACCAGATCGTCATTAAAATTACCGCGGGAAGCGCCCACTTGTAATCGGCCAGCCACTGCGGCACATTCTGGATGCCCAGCAGCTTGCACAGCTGTGTAACCGGGCCGAACGAGGAGTACATCATCACCCACACGATTGCCACAGCGACACAGTTCGAGATGTACGGCATCAGCATCGCAAGGCGGATCGGCAGCTTGCCAAAGCAGTATTTGTCGATCAAGACGCCCAGCACCAGCGCCAAAAAAATTGTGATCGGCACGACCGCCACGGTAAAGATCAGCGTGTTCAGCAGAGATGCGCGAAACCACTCATCCGACCACATGTCGATATAGTTTTTGATGCCGACAACATTCCAGTTTCCGATACCTTTTGTGTAATCCCAATCGGTAAAGCTGATAACCAGCGAAAACACGACCGGCAGGAAGGTAAACAAAAAGCTTCCGATCAGATTTGGCAGCAGAAAACCGTATCCGGTAATATCGGTGCGCGTCTGCGGTTTCAGCCGCAGCCACAGCGATTTTTGCGTTTTTTCTTTCATGGATAGGCCCCTCCCAGGTAAAAAATGGCAGAAAAAAGGCAGGGCAGACCATACCTGCCCTGCCAGCGGTTTACATTTACGCCTGTGCCAAAATCGCGTCCGCGCGCGTCTTTGCATCAAGCAGGCCGTCTTCCACGGTCGATTTTCCGTTATAGATTGCCTCAAGATCTTCGTTCGCCACATCGGTGATTTCGCTGCTCTTGGTGGTGATCGTCTGCACAGCGTAGTTCTCTTTTACTGCCAATAGAACATAGGTCGTGCTCGCAGCGTCGAAGAGGCTTTCCGCGCCTTCCACAAAGGCTTTCGTCACATCGTCGGAGTTATAGGTATTCGCCGCCGGTACGCGGCCGCCGCCGGCCAGATAAATGCCGCCCTTCGTCAGATACCATTTGGCAAATTCCCACGCGGCATCCACATTTTCGGACTGCGGATTGATGCTGAGCAAATCACCATAGCCGCCCTGCGTATATTTACGTTCGCCCTCGGCGCATACCGGGTACGGCGCAAAAGCGGTAACGAAGGTGTGCGGGTAGGTTGCCGTATCCTTAATGTTGCGCACCATCCACGGGCCGATCGTCATCGCACATTTCCCGGAGAGGAACATGCTTTCCTGTGAGAGCTTCTCGGTCACGGAATCGGCGTGCGTCGGCGCATAGCCGTTCTGCATCGTATCGTTGATGAGGCCGATGGTCTGCTCCCATACAGGGTCAGTAAAGTTGCTGGCTTTTCCGTCAGAAGTATACATGCCGTTGCCGCCGAGCGTCTGGCAGGCCAGATAGTTTGCGTATTGCAGCATATCTTGCTGGCTGTTCCAGTAGCAGCCGTAAACCTTATCCTGGCCTTCGCCGCTGGTCAGCTTTTTCGCGGCCTCCATAAATTCCTCATATGTCCATTCCGTCGGGATCTCGATGCCCGCGGCATCGAACATATCCTTGTTCAGCACCATACCGTACTGATCGCGCTTGCAGGGGATGCAGTAGGCCTTGCCGTCGAGATAGTAGGCTTCCACCATATCACCGAGATAGCTTTCGAGGTCGAAGTTATCCCGTGTGCAAAGCTCCGTCAGGTCAAGCGCCATGTTGCCCTCTGCACGTTTGGAAACCTGCGTCATGCCGTAAGACATGTAAACATCGATTTCGCTGCCGCCCATCAGGTTAGTTTCCAGCTTTACGTTGCCGGTTTCATCGTTAACAAAACGCTCGTATTCGCACTGAATTCCCTTATCCTTGTACTCTTCATTAAAGGCATCGCAGGCGGCCTGCGGGCCGTTTTCTGCCGGGACACCGCCCCACATGTGCAGCGTCACATTATCGAACGTTTTCGGGGCGGAAGCTGCACCGGATGCAGCACCGGACGCAGACGACGATGCCGCAGCGGACGAAGCAGCCGCGCCGCAGCCGCTCAGCCCCACCACAGCGGTGGAAAGCGCGGCCGCTTTCAAGAAATCACGGCGAGAAATCTTTTTCATAATTTGTCTCCTCCTATTTTTTCGAGCCGAAGCTCTTTGTGTGCCCCCATTATAGGAGAAAGCCCGCCGCAAAGGAATCAACCGAACTGCGAAACGATTTCAGGATTCTGCCCACTTTTTTCCGCCTTTTCTGCTCCGCTATCACTTTTTTGCCGTGCCGCTTTCACGATCCTGCTGCCCGGCGGTAATCCTGCGGGGAGCAGCCCGTTGTTTTCTTGAAAAGGACACTGAAATAGTTGGGGTTCAAAACGCCAACCTTTTCTCCGATTTCGCTGATGCGCAGATCTGTTTCGGCCAAAAGGTGCTGTGCCTCCTGAATTTTGCAGAGGTTTACATAATCCACGAAGCTCATGCCCACCTCTTTTTTGAACAGATGGGAAAAGTAGCTTTCGCTCATATTGCAGCAGACAGCGGCATCCGGCACCGTGAAGTTCTCCTGAATGTTGCGTTTGATTTGCTGCTTGATCTGCTCGATCTCCGGGCGGCAGCCGCCGCTGTCAAGCTGCAATACGCCTTTCGGCGCCGCCGCCTGCCGGTTCAGCGTCCGCTCGCAGCTGCGCACGGCCTCCGAAAAGGCATCCAGCCCGCAGAAAACGCCGCTGAGCGCGGCCGCCGTCTCAATACCCAAATATCGTTTGATATATTCGTAAATGCGCGCAAAGGTACTGCCCAGCGTCTCCTCTCCCGGCGCCGAATCCGTGCTTACGGCAAGTACCGAGAGCACGTCGCTGCCCGTAAAGCTGTAGGTTTCCGCTGGGCAGCAGGAGGAAAGCACCTCCTGAATGATATTGCCCATCGAATATTTCATCAGCTGGGTTTCGGGGATGTCTCCGCGCGCCACAAGCGTCGGCAGCGAATCGTTGCGGAAGTACATCACACGGTACGGTTTTTCAAAATCGGTGGTAAGGCCCATCTCCCGAAACTTTGCTTCCAGCGAGGCGGCGCGCAGATAGGATTTCTGCGCGGCCGTCAGGATAAGGTTCGCCTTGATGGCCGGCAGATTTTTTCGCACCAGAGCCTCATCCTTTGGGGCGCTGGGCGCCGTTTCGGGGATTTCATCCAAAATTTTCAGAATCTCCGCGGGCTTCGCTGTCAGCTTAAAGATATAATCCACGGCGCCGAGCTTCATCGCACGCTTTACATTTTCAAAATCGTTATAGCTGCTGAGCACCACAAAGCGCACCTGCGGGAACTCCTGCTTGCAGGCCAGAATCAAGGCGAAGCCGTCCATTTTACCCATCATCAGATCGGTCAGGACAATATCGGGTTGCTGGGCACGGATCAGTTCCATCGCCTCCGCACCGTCCGAAGCTTCGCCGAGGATCGTATAACCATGCGCCTCCCAATCCGTAATGGAGCGGAACCCCACCCGCACAAGGATCTCATCATCTACAATCAGAATTTTCCTCATCCAGCTTCGCCTCCTTCAGGGCCGGGAGTTTGTATGCGATTACAGTCCCCCTGCCGGGGGTGCTTTGTACTGTTAGCCCGTAGGCATCGCCGTAAGCGGATCGGATGCGGGCATCCACATTAGCAATCCCGATGCCGGTCACTTTCTTTTCGCTGCGGTGCTTTTGTACACGGTCCAGAATATCCGCCTCCATTCCGATGCCGTTATCCTCTACAAAAAGCTGTAAGGTATCCTTCTCCTGATCTCCGTAGATCAGGATTTTTCCGGCCTTATCGCTGCCCCTAAAGCCGTGGATTACTGCATTTTCCACGATCGGCTGAAGGATAAATTTGATTACGGGCAGCTCCAGCAGTTCTTCGTCGAGATCAGTTTCCAGCAGGATACGGTCGCCATAACGGCAGTTCTGGATAAAGATATAGCTTTGGATATTAGCGATTTCCTCCCGCAAATGCACCAGCTCGCCGCCGCGGTTCATGCTGTATTTCAGCATAGTGGCCAGCGCGTCGATACTGTCGACGATGTTGTCAGCGTGGCGGATGATTGCCATCCAGCGGATCATATTCAGCGTGTTGAATAAGAAATGCGGGTTCACCTGCGCCCGCAGTGCCTCAAATCGATAGCGCTCACGCTCTTGCGCCTCCTCTTTGGCCTGTGCAATCAGGGTTCGGATCGTGGCCGACATTTGCCGGAACGAGCGATTTAGCTGCCCAATTTCATCTCTGCGCCGAAAATCCAGCTCTACCAGCTCATCGTCCAAACGGTAGGCTTCCATTTTGCGGGAAAGCAGCGAGATCGGCCGTACTACCGCGCGCACGATCAGCGCAATCATGAAAATCAGGATGCACAGGCAGAACACAATCCAGTTGCGAATTTGTCCCGAGATCGCCGCCATCTGCCCAGTAATGGCATCGTATGCTGTAAACTGCATAACCTGAAGCGTTTTGCCCTCAAAGGACCATTGGCTCGAAAGCGTATAGTAGGACATCAAGTACTTTTTTCCGTTTTCGGTAACCATATGGCTGCCGTTTTTCTCCGCTTCCAACCCAGCTGCCAGCGCTGCGGCCTCTGCATCAGAAAGAACCTGCTGATCGTCCAACTTGAGCACTACATTTCCATCCGGCGTACAGATATAGGTAAAGTCCTCCGGCGTGGCATATTGCCGCAGTGCCGCGTTCAGCTGCCCCTGTTCGACGCTGATGATCTCCGTCGCCACGGCTGTGCCGCCCGCAGGGGCAAGAATCGAGCGCGCCAGTGAGATGTAGTTTGAGCTTCCATTTTCCTCGATCACGTATGCAGGGGCAAACAGGTTCCACGTAACATGACCTTTTGCGCGGATACTACGCTGTACCCAATCCTGCTGATACAAAAAGCTGTAATCATGGTAGTTCGTGCTCCAGTTTGCGTATACCTGTCCCTGACGGTCGAACACCGTAATCCGTATGCCTTCCATATCATAAAGGTTGTTCGTTTCGATCGTTTGTACGATCTTATCAAAGCACTTGGTTTTATCATAACGATCCATCGCATCATCCTGCATCGCATGCGCCAGATCCTTATCGTTGGCTACTACGCTGGAGATATTTACCATCCTTTGAAACAGGATCAAAATTTCTTGTTCACTCTTTTGCAGGTTCTGAATCGTTCTGTCGCTCAGTTCGGTTTGAATATAGCTTTCATACCGATAGCGCATGTACAGCATCATAACGGAACTGGGCAGGACAAGCCCGACCAGCATCAGTGCGAACACTTTTACAGACAGCTTTTTACAGGCGTCTCTAATTTTCGCATACATAGCCGTACTTCCCCCGTTCGTTTTTTCTATTATAGCAGGTGTTGAAATCCCCTTGAAGTACACAATTCTGCTAATTGTCTTTTCTATTCCGCTTTCGGCATAAAGTCAATGACCTTTCGGCGCAGCTTTACATGTGCCCGCGGCGCACATACTCCCGCGGGGAACAGCCGCAGGCGGCCTGAAAATAGCGGTTGAAATGGCATACGCTCGCAAAGCCGCAAAGCCGCGCCACCTGCTGCACCTGCAGGCTTTCGTTCGTCAGCAAATTTTTGGCGCGTTCAAGCCGCGCATGCAGCAGCTCCGCCTTGGGTGTAGTATGATAAATTGCCTGATAGCAGGCATAAAATTGGCTTTTGCTTAAATGGACGCTTTCGCATAGGCGCGCGGCATCCCATGCCTGCTCGCAGTAGGCCAGCATGTGAAAGCGTGTGCGGGCAATTTCTTCTTCCCACGGGCGCGGCGCGGCAGTGCCGTGCCTTTGCTGCGTCTTGGCGCGGTGCAGCAAAGTTAAAAGCTCGGCCAGCAAAGTATGCTGCATCTCGGCGCCATACGCCGCGGGCGTAAAGAATTCGCTTTGCAGACGGCGCAGCACATCATGCAGGGTATGCAGCTCCTCCGGCGCGGGATAAAACAGCTGCCCGACGGTAAGCCCCGCAAGCAAAGCAGCATCCCGGGGCGCGGCAGAAAAATGCGCAAAGCTGTTCAGGAACAGCGCCTCGGCCTGATAATGCTGCGGCATACCGGGCGCATACAGCAAACACGCGCCCGGCATCGCGCGGGCCGGCCCATCCGGCAGATAAAACGTCATCTCTGCCTGCACATATAAAAATAGCCAGTCGCCGCTTCCATGCGGGCGCAAAATTGTATCTCTGTCCGGGTTTTTGACGTCATAGCCGCAGTAGTTCAGCGTAAGCATCGTGCGCGTTTCCTCCCGCCTTTTCTGTTCAGCATAACGGAAATCGGACAAAAGGTCAAGAAGTGTGGAGAAAAAGCTATTGGTTTTCCCGCCGCGCATGGTATGCTGAAAGCACAAAAAAGCAAAGCCCGCAGGCGAAGGGCACGGGGCCTTTTCGCTGCGGGCATAGGAGGCTTATCATGAAACAAGCGCAGTTGTATCTGGATCGTCATTTTGCCGTAGGAGAAACCGACGACCGCCTTTTCGGCTCGTTTATCGAGCACTTAGGCCGCGCCGTATATGGCGGCATTTATCAGCCGGGCAGCCCGCTTTCCGACGAGCGGGGCTTCCGCCGGGATGTGCTTGCTCTGGTAAGGGAGCTGAACGTCCCGCTGGTGCGCTATCCGGGCGGCAACTTTGTCTCCGGTTTTTGCTGGGAAGACAGCGTTGGCCCCGCGGCCGAACGCCGCGCCAAGCCCGAAGCCGCATGGGGCGTGATCGAATCAAATCAGTTTGGCCTGAACGAGTTCAGCACTTGGGCCAAGGCTGCGGGCACCAGCACGATGATGGCCGTCAACCTTGCCACGCGCGGTACGCTCGAGGCCAAAAATCTGCTTGAATACTGCAACCTGCCCGGCGGCACCTACTACAGCGATTTGCGCTGCAGCCACGGCTTTGCCGCGCCGCACGATATAAAGCTGTGGTGCCTTGGCAACGAGATGGACGGCCCGTGGCAGATCGGCCATAAAACCGCTTACGAATATGGCCGCCTCGCCAACGAAACAGGCCGCCTGATGAAAATGCTCTGCCCCGAAATCGAGCTGGTGGCATGTGGGTCTTCCTCGCTGGATATGCCCACCTTCGGCGCATGGGAAAGCACCGTGCTGGACGAATGCTATGATACCGTCGATTATCTTTCGATGCATCAGTATTATGCCAACCACGAAAAGGACACCGCCGAGTTTTTGGCCGCCAGCCAAGGTATGGATCGTTTCATCTCGCAGGTTGTTTCTCTGTGCGATGCGGCCGCCGCGCGCCGCCACACCACGCGCAAAATCAACCTTTCGTTTGATGAGTGGAATGTCTGGTATCATTCGGCCGAAGCCGACAAAAAGCTTGAGCGCTGGTGTCAGGCGCCGCATCAGCTCGAGGACGTCTACAACTTTGAAGATGCGCTTTTGGTCGGCAGCATGCTGATTACCCTGCTGCGCCACGCCGACCGTGTGAAGATCGCATGCCTAGCCCAGCTGGTAAACGTAATTGCCCCGATCATGACAAGCGATACCGGCGCATGGCGCCAGACGATCTTCTGGCCGTACTACTACGCCAGCCGTTACGGCCGCGGCCGGGTGATGAACACCTTGGTGGAAAGCCCCAGTTACGAATCGAAAAAGTACGGCGACGCCGCCTACCTCGACGCGGTATTTGTGGAAAACGACGCCGACACGCTGACGTTGTTCGCCGTCAACAAGGATATGGATGACGATATGACGCTGTGCTGCGATTTGCGCCAATATGCAGGTTTCCGTGTGGCCGAGCACATTGTGCTGACGCACGACGACCGCTATGCCGTAAACACCGAAGCCGCCCCCGATACGGTTTGCCCGGTAAACGGCGGCGTATCCGAGCTGAAAGACGGCCGGCTTACCGCGCGCCTTGGCCGCCATAGCTGGAATATGCTGCGCCTTGTGCGCGCCAAGGCGGAATAAGCCTTCCCGCAAGGGAAAGCTTCCCGCCCAAAGCGCGAGGCCGCAGGCCCTGCGAAAAGGCTCCTTATGCCGGCGCTTTCTCCATCACGCGGCGAATCGCCCGCATCAGCTCCAGCAGAGAGCGAAACATCACTTTTTCGCCGTCTTCACCGGTTAAGTATCCCTGCCATTCGCCGTAATCTGTGCCGGTGATCGTCAGTTTGAAATTTTTATTCTGCCCGCAGTCAGGCTCTTTTTCTCGGTCGTTCATCACGATTCCTCCAAATAATCTCCAAAATCCAATATGAATGCGGCCAAATCCAGCGGGCCGAGCACCGCGCCGGGCAGCGTTTTTTCCGCCGCGGACAAAGCTGCCAAATCCAGCGCATGGCCCGCCAGCGCCCGCAAAAGTTTTGCCTGTATATCGTTTCTTGCAAAGCGGGTTTTGCCCGCAAGGCCAAGGCCGATACTCGTGCCGTTTTCCAGCAGCGTTACGTTCGGCTTTAAGCACAGCTGCGTGTTTTGTTCCATCATGAGCGCCCCCTTAAAGCAAGTGCAGCGTTTCGGCCGCGGCCTTTGCTTCGCTGCGGCGTTTCACGCCCAGCTTTTGCAGGATGTGGTTCACATGGGTTTTGACGGTTGCCAGTTTAATGCCCAAAACATCGCCGATTTCCTGATTGCTTCGGTTATGGCAGATCAGCCGCAGCACCTGTGTTTCCGCCGGGGAAAGCGGCTCGGATAAAGCATCCGCCTTGCGCAGGAAATCCGGGTAAAGCACAGCCTGCGCCCGTGCAGCGGCCAGCAGATGGCTAAGATATTCGCTGTCTTTATCCCACCCGCAGGCGGTAATCAGCGGCAAAACCGCGCCGCCCAGCTGTGCCACAGGGCGGATGTAGCGATATTCCCACGCAGAATCCAGCGCGGCCGAAAACTCTGCTTTCCAAGTTTCGTTTTCCTGCCGGAAATAGCAGATCGCCATCAAAAGGCGAATCGTCAGCGCATCCAGTGTACGGGCACATTGCTGCGTAAAGGGCAGCAGGCGCACCAAAATCAACAGCGCTTCGTCGCAATCGTCGTTTGTAATCTCGGCCATCGCACGCGTAATGTAGCGATAGCGCCACAGCCCGCGCAGGCGCGGCCCGCTGGGCGGCGCTTCGGTGCGCAGCCATTCGGCCGCCTTTTCCTGCTCGCCCATGCGCAGCCAGATGCGGCAGCGCATTGCATCAAGGTTGGGCAAGAAACGGGTTTGATTGGCGTCGGCCAGCTCGTCCCGCAGATTTTGCAGGGTTTCGAGCGCGGCCTGCGCTTTGCCTTGGCTTACCTGTACCCGCGCCAAAAGGCCTGTTACGGCGAATTCCATATCGGGCGTACCTTTGCGGTGGATTTCACTGATGCGCGATACCAGCGCCAACAGCCGGGCGGAAATGTCCTCGTCCTTTTCAAACTTGCTTTCGCACAGGGCACAGTCGGCAAGGCCGATGCCGTCCTTGCCCAAAACTGCTTCCACCGGCTTGCGCATCGTGGCATACAGCAGCTCATCGCGCTTTGTCCAATCGCTGAAATCTTTGCCGCCGTTCAATATGCTGGGCAGCGAGCTGGTGACGGAAAAAGTGGGCAGCACAATATCTTTCTTGCTTAAAATAGTAAATACGCTGTTGATGATTTCCAGCAGGCCCTTGCTGCCGCGCTGCGGTAAAGCAATATCCAAATATGCCAGCTTGCTTTGCGCATCCTTATATTCCGCATCTGATTTTTTCAGCCCGGCGGCGTAGCTTTGCAGCTCGGCATACCATTGCTCGGAGGCCTCGTAATCGAGGTTCAGCGAGGTGACCATGCTCATGCCGCACATCAGCGCGGGCGAACGCAGCACTTCCTCGCGCGGCAGGGCATAGTAATAGTTTTCCATTTCATAAAACTGCCCTACGCCGGGGTGATGCTCGGCGTATTTTGCCAGCAGCTCGATGATTTTGCGCTGATCGCCACAGCGGGAATAGCATTCCAGCGCGTGGGCATAATCATCCGACAATTCGTAGTACAGCCCCGCACGGCTATACAAGGCGTTTTGTTCGGGCACCGTGCGTTCCTGTACAAGCTCCCACAGCAAAAAGTTGCGCAGAACAGGCCAAAAGTGATATTGATTCTGTCCATCGAACAGCAGTGTGCCGCTACTGCGCTGTAAGTACCCCAGCATCTCGCCTACATGGCTGTCGCCGCTGACCATCTTGGCAAGTTCCAGATCAAAATGTTCAAACGGGCACAAATTCAGCACAAGCTGACGCAGAGGCAAATTCAGGCGGCGGTAAAATGCTTCTTCGTAGTGGAAGTACATTTCTTGGCGCGCTTTGTCCAGCATGGCCGTGCTGTACCCCTCGCCGCCCGCCATGCAGCGGCAAAGCAGCGAGAGCAAAAGCGGGTATCCTTGCGTATCACGCTGAATCGCGGCAAGCTCTGTATCCGTAACGGTAACACCGTTTTGTGCCAAAAACTGTGCTGTGGCGGCGCGGTCAAACATCATGGCTGCCGTATCGATCGTGCACAAAAGCCCGGTAAACTGAAACGGCATCAGCCAGCCGGGCACGGTGCCGCGGCTCAAAAACACAAAATGCTTGTCCGGGTTTGCTCTGATCCAAGCACAGACAGTCTGCTGTTCTTCTTCGTCTTGGAGCAGCTGAAAATCGTCTATCAATACAGCATCGCAGGCCGGTGGGATCGGGGCCGCAAGGCAATCCTGCTGCGCCGCGGCATAAGTACAGACGGTATGGCGGGCCAGAAGCTTCGCGGCCACAGTAGTTTTGCCCACGCCGCACGGCGCGCTGAACAAAATCACCCGGTACTGCCGCCAGCAGGAAGAAAAGAGCTCTTCCAAGGCGGGTTTTATCAGGATGCCGGCTTCATACCCCATGCGTAATCTCCCTTGCATTTGTTGTATTGTTTGATGCGTCGCATAAAATTTAGATCTATTGTAACAGAAGAACGTACGCTTGTAATCCACCCAAAGTTTGATTTTCCTTACTGCCGACGGAGAAACAGCATTGGTCATTTGCCACCGATTCAAAAAATTGTATCTCATATCAAAACAGCCGCCCGGGCCAAATAGAATTGGCCGGGGCGGCTGTTTTGCTTTTTCTCTTAGCCAAGTTTAGCGATGGTTTCCGCGGAAAGAGCATCCCTGCCGTTATGCACAAAACCAACGCGAATTTTGTGGCAAATCAGAGAATTGCCGCCGCACCTTTGCATTTTGTATTGACATATTGTTAACAATGCCGTATATTGTTGCCAGCGAGCAATAGTAGCTACTCTTGGTAACTACTAATTTCATCTCTTGGTTATTCTCTTTCTAAGTTTCTTGCAACTTTACGCGGCATCGCGTATCATTGCAGTAGAATCGAAAAAAGGTGGTTAAAGAGATGACTTCTACGATCATGTTGCTCCGTGAATTCGATTTCACGGAATCCGAGGCAAAAGTTTACGTTGCTCTGCTAAAAAACGGTGCCAGTACCGGTTATGAAATCAGCAAGCTTTCCGGCGTGGCGCGCTCCAAAATCTACAATATTTTGGAATCCTTGTTACAGCGCGGTGCCATCACCTGCTGCCAGAGCGATAAATCCACGCTGTATCAGGCGGTAGCTATTCAGGATTTGACTGCCGTGCTGCGTAAGCGCATCGACCGCAATCTGGTTCAGCTCGAGCAAGAAGCCGCCAAGTTTACGGCCCCGCCCACCGACGAGCAGATCTGGCATCTGTATGATTGGGATACGGTAAAATCCCGCTGCCTCACGATGATTACCGAGGCAAAATCTCATGTTATGATGCAGATTTGGGCGCGTGAGCTTGACCCCGAGCTGGAAACCGCCATCGTCCAAAAGGAGGCTGGCCTTCCGCACGTGCTGGTTATTCTGTACGACGAAACGGGAAAATACCGCACCCGTATCCCGCGTTTATATCGGCACGGCTTTGAAAAGGATAAGCTGCTGGATATGAATGGTCACTGGCTCATGATTACTACCGACGACCACGAAATGATCTATATCACCTTCTCGGACGCGGGCATGACGCAGGCCATCTATACCAGAAACGCCGATATGGCCCTGCTCGCGCGGGAATATGTGTATCACGACGCTTACTGCCTGCGTCTGATTAAAGAGCTTCCGGCAGAAGCCGCGGAAAAGTTCGGCCCTGAACTCGAAGGCATCCGCGACGTGTTCAATATTTAGGATGGAGCGATACGGCACAAGGCTGTATCGTCCGCGATAAAAGAAAGGATGAGTCTTGTGCTGGTAAAAATCATTCTCGCCCTGGTCGTAATCGTCAATGGTGCGTTTGCGATCGCCTTTATCCGTGACTTGCTCGCGCATAAAGGAGAAACCATGAAAGAGCCCGGCAATCCCATTGCTATGGCGATTTCTTCTTTCACCATTTTCCTGCTTTCCACTTTTGGCATTTCCGATTTTGCCATCGGTTCCTCTTTGTATCCGAAGGCAAAGTGGGTCAGCGACAAAAAGCTGCCCGGCACACTGAACACAGAATGTGTTATCCCTGTCGCAGTCATGGCGCTGTGCTACATTTCTACGATCAACGTAGGTTTGGCTACGCTGATTACTGCCATCGTCTGCCAGGTTATCGGCGCTTACATCAGCCCGCGCTTCGTCGTGAAGCTGCCCGCAAACACGATTAAAAAGTTTGTGGCGGCCGGCCTGTTTATTGCCGCGGCCTTGATCCTTGCCAACAAGTTCGGCGTATACCCCTCCGGCGGCGAATCCACTGCTCTGACGGGCGTCAAGCTGGTTGTGTTCGCTGTTCTGTGCCTTGTTTACGGTGCGCTGAACAACATCGGTATCGGCTCTTATGCGCTGACGATGGCCACGGTGTACGCGCTGGGCCTGAACCCGGGCGTTGCCTTCCCAATCATGATGGGCGCCTGCACCTTCTCTGTGCCGATTGGTTCCATGCAGTTCATTAAGCTGGACGGCTACAGCCGCAAGATCACGCTGTTCACCTCCACCTTTGGCGTGTTGGGCGTTTTGGCCGCTGTATATCCAG
>JALCRP010000010.1 GCA_022652735.1 Faecalibacterium sp.
CCGCTATACTGTTCATGTTGTGTTTGTTTCATGACAGTTTCAGATTACAACAAAAAATGAGATAGGCAACCCCTTTCGGGGAAGTCTATCTCATTTTTTATGCAGAAGCTATTTTGCAACAGCCCCATTTTTTGTTGTTTTATCGCTTGGTCTTTTCCGCTTTCGGCGGCCGGCGCGCCTTATGCCTTGCGCATCAAACCTTTTGCGCAGGCGCACGGTTTTTGCCGGCGAGCCGGGCCGTCAGCTTGGCATCCAGCCAGTGGACGCCAACCGCCAGCAAAATGGCGCCAAACTCGGTCAGCAGCACATAGAAGAAACCGTTTTGCCCGATGGGCAGGGCGCGCAGAAACAAATTGTGCAGCAAATAGATTTCCAGCCCGATTTCGCCCAAAAAGCGGGAAGCCGCGTTTTCAAAGCGCACTTTCTGCAAAATTGTTACGATCAGCGCCACCCAGCACAGCACCATCGGCTCCTGTACGGCGAGGCAGCCGTAGGCGCCCGCCAGTGTGCCCCAGTAGGACCACGCCGTAAGCACATACGAGGTGGCCGCGAAAAGAGCGACGAAGCCTACGGCAAACCCGCACAGCAGCGGCACGAAATGCCGCCGCAGAAAGGCCGTAACCGGCTGCTCTGCGTAGGCCATCCATGCCCCGGCCAAAAACAGCAGCGTGGTATTATACCACCATTCGCCCTGAAACCACATCCCACCGTGGCCGAACAGCGGCCCCGCCAAAACAAAGGCGATAATAGGCACCGAAAGCCCCGCCAGCGCCCGGCCGAGATTTTTTGCGCGGCGGAACACCGCCCAAAACAGCACATACAGAAGTACCAGCTCGATCACATACCACATGTGATCGTTTGCCGGCCACCAGCCTGTAAGCTCCACGGCAAACACCCAAAGCGGTACGCCCTCGCCGGCCGCCATGCCGGCCAATCCGAAAATCACCGTGCATACCCAAAATGGGATCAGCACCGTCAGCAGGCGATGCCGCAAAAAGCCTTTGAGGTAATCCGGCTTTGTCTGGACGCTTTTCAGCAGGCCATACCCCGAGAAAAAGAAGAATACCGCCACAAACAGTACGCCCGCATCCCGAAACAGCAGCAGCGCGCCGGGATTCATCCCGGCATTTTCGATGGCTTGGCAGGCATGGTGGAGAATGATTGCCACTGCGCAGATGCCTTGGATGCACTTTGCACCTTCCCGCCCCAAGGGCGCGGGCTGCCATGCGCCTTTGGGCGCACACTTTGCGCCCACCAAAAGCACAGCCAAAATTGCCGCCAAAAACAGCCAGAGCAAAAGCGCATCCGGCGCAAATATTTCCGCAAAAAAGATTGTCATGAAAAGGGGGCCTCCTCTGCTTTTTTCTGCTTCTCTTTTCATTTTACAGCGAAACATTTTCGCGTTCCATGAACAAATATTCTAAAAAATCATAGCTTGTTTTGTTGGGCGGCCCTGCTATCTCGGCGCATCTTCGGCAAAAGCAATGCGGCAGGCTTCCTGAAAAGAGGAAGCCTGCCGCATGGTATCGACTATTTTATAAAAGGGCCGTTTTGCGCTTATTCCGCAAACAGTGGCGTGGAAAGATAGCGGTCGCCGGTATCCGGCAGCAGCGCCACGATCGTTTTACCCTTATTTTCCGGGCGCTTTGCCAGCTGAAGCGCGGCCCAAATTGCCGCGCCCGACGAAATGCCGACCAATACGCCTTCCTTATGGCCGATCCGGCGGCCGGTGGCAAAGGCATCTTCATTTTCCACGGGGATGATCTCATCGTAGATTTTGGTATCCAGTACATCCGGCACAAAGCCGGCGCCGATGCCCTGAATCTTGTGCGGGCCGGCGGTGCCTTTGCTTAAAACCGGCGAGCCGGCAGGCTCTACAGCCACAATCTTTACGCCGGGATTCTTACTTTTCAGATATTCACCCACGCCGGTGATCGTGCCGCCTGTGCCCACGCCGGCCACAAAAAAGTCTACATTGCCATCGGTATCCGCCCAAATTTCCGGCCCGGTCGTCGCCTGATGTGCGGCGGGGTTGGCCGGGTTCACAAACTGGCCGGGCAAAAAGCTGTTCTTGATCTCTTTTGCCAGCTCGTCGGCCTTTGCGATGGCGCCTTTCATGCCCTTAGCTCCCTCGGTTAAAACCAGCTCGGCGCCATAAGCCTTCATGAGCTGGCGCCGCTCGACAGACATCGTTTCCGGCATGACGATAATGATACGGTAGCCGCGCGCCGCGGCCACAGAGGCAAGCCCGATGCCCGTATTACCGGAGGTCGGCTCGATGATAACGGAATCCGGCTTCAAAAGGCCCTTGGCCTCGGCGTCGTCGATCATTGCCTTAGCGATACGGTCCTTTACCGAGCCGGCCGGATTAAAATATTCCAGCTTTGCCAAAATGCGCGCGCCGGCGCTTTCCTCGGCTTCGAGATGGGTAAGCTCCAGCAGCGGGGTATGGCCGATCAGCTGATCGGCAGATGTATAAATTTTGCTCATAAAAATTCTTCCTTTCTTCCTGCGTATGTTGATGGGCGAACATCAGGCGGCGGCTTTTCGGCCTCCGCGCACTTTTGTACAACATCGCCGGGAATTCGGCAAAAAAGTGTAGCTTTTCATTTATACCAACCTTTCTACTGGGTTTGTTGGAATTATAAACCGTGCCCCGATGTTTGTCAAGGGGAGTAAGCAAATCTTTTTAAGTTGCCATCCTATTAACCAAATAGTATAATAGGTAAAAATCTCGCTCTGGGAGGTAATTCGATGGTTGTATCCACAAAAGGCCGCTATGCGCTGCGCGTAATGGTAGATCTTGCCGAGCATCGCGCGGATGGCTATGTGCCCTTAAAAGAGATCGCCGAGCGTCAGGAGATCTCTGAAAAATATCTTGAAAGCATTTTGAAAGTTTTGGTACAGCAGGGCTATTTGGTCGGCCTGCGGGGCAAAGGCGGCGGCTATCAGCTTTGCCGTGCGCCCGAGCAATATACGGTTGGCAGCATCCTGCGCCTGACGGAGGGCAGCCTTGCGCCTGTTGCCTGCTTAGAAAACCCTGTAAACGCCTGCCCACGCATGGCAAGCTGCCGCACACTTCCGATGTGGCAAAAGCTCGACAAACTGATGCAGGAGTTTTTCGACGGCATTACCCTTGCCGACCTGATGGCTTCCGGCCAGCCGGGCAACGACTACGTGATATAAGAAAAAGCGGTACGCGCTGCGTACCGCTTTTTTTCTGCCCCGTGGCGGGGCTTTATTCAAATCTTTGTTTTTCCGAAAACGGGCAGTACCGCTGCAAAGGCTGAATAACGGTCCAAAAAGCCTGCCGTGCCTCAGCCGCGCGCCCGCGCGGCACCGGAACCCGTGCCCCGCTTTCCATTTGGAATTCCGTATCTGTCAAAAGCGCCACAGCGTCCAGATTTACCACATAGCTGCGATGGGGCTGATAAAAGCGCTCGTCATCCATTAAAGGGGCAAGCGCCTGTTTCAAAGGCACCCGCAGCGTTGTGCTGCGCAGCACATGCTGGCTGAGCATGTGGAAATGCAGCGTATGGTCGGTACATTCCACATATTCGATCTCGGCAAAGGGCAGCCGCAGCATCCCCAAGCGCGTCATCAGCGGCAGCGAAGGCCCGCGGCGGCGCAGCATAGCGCGGTCCAGCGTCTCGAAAATGCGCGCCGGCGAAACGGGCGGCACCAGATATTGCAGCGCCGAAAGCCGAAACGCATCCATCGCATGCTCCGGCCCGGAGGCGAGAAACACAAAAGACGTCCGGCTGCTATCCCGCCGCAGGCGGGCCGCCGCATCCAACCCGTTCGGGCGCGGGCCGGAAGCCGAGAAAAAGATCAGATCGGCATCCGGCGGCGCGGCATCCACGGTGGGGGTTGTTACCTGCAGCGATTCGATGTGGCGCGCAAAATATTCGGTACAAAGCGTCAGCACGGCATGCCGCTGGGCAGCATCCGGCAGACAAAGCGCAATGCGGAACATAGCCGCCCTCCTTTTGCTTGGGCAAAATGCGCCGGCTTACAGCCCACGCTTCAAATCACGGACATACAATGCGCGCGTTGCGTTCAGCACGGCCAGCACCATCACGCCCACATCGGCGAAAATCGCAGCCCACATGCCGGCCAGCCCCAGCGCGCCTAAAAGAAGGCATGCCGCCTTTACGCCAAGCGCGAACACAATGTTTTGATGCACAATACGCAGGGTACGGCGCGAAATGCGCATCGCCAGCGCCAGCTTTGCGGGGTCGTCATCCATCAAAACCACATCGGCGGCCTCGATCGCGGCGTCGCTGCCCAGCGCGCCCATTGCCACGCCGATGTCGGCGCGCGAAAGCACGGGCGCATCATTTACGCCGTCGCCCACAAAGGCGAGCGTCTCCTTACCGCGCTTTTCGGCCAGCAGGGCCTCCACGCGGTCAACCTTATCGGCGGGCAGCAGCCCGGCGTGATATTCGTCGAGGCCGATCTCGCCCGCAACGGCTTTCGCCACAGGCTCTGCGTCGCCCGTCAGCATCACGTTTTTGCGCACTCCCGCCGCGCGCAGGCCGTCGATGGCGGCTTTGGCATGCGGCTTTACCGTATCGCTGATGACGATATGCCCGGCATATACGCCGTCCACAGCCACATGCACAATCGTGCCGACGGCTTCTTCACACGGCTTTGCGGCAAGGCCCAGCTTTTCCATCAGGCGGGCGTTGCCGGCCGCAACGCTGTGCCCGTCAACTGTAGCCGTAATGCCGTGCCCGCCCAGCTCTTCGACATTGCTGACGCGCGCGGCATCCAGCGGCTCCTTACAAGCCGCTTTCAGGCTCAGGCTGATTGGGTGCTTCGAGTAGCTTTCGGCAAGCGCGGCCGTTTCCAGCAGGTTTTCTTTCGTATAGCCGGCCTCCGGGCAAACGGCCGAAACGGCGAAGGCACCTTTTGTCAACGTGCCGGTTTTATCAAATACGACGATGCCCGTTTTGGAAAGGGCTTCGAGATAGTTCGAGCCTTTTACAAGGATACCGCAGGCCGATGCCCCGCCGATGCCGCCGAAAAAGCTCAGCGGGATTGAGATCACGAGCGCACAGGGGCAGCTGATGACCAAGAAGGTCAGCGCACGGTATACCCATGTGCCCCATGCGGCGGGCTGCCCCAGCGCCAGCAGCACAAGCGGCGGCACAACGGCCAGCGCCAGCGCGCCATAGCATACGGCGGGCGTATAGATGCGGGCAAAACGAGTAATAAACGCCTCGCTGCGGGATTTTTTCATGCTGGAGTTTTCGACAAGATCGAGAATCTTCGATACCGTCGATTCCCCAAAGGCTTTTGTGGTGCGGATGCGCAAAAGCCCCGTCATATTTACACAGCCGCTGATGACATCATCGCCGGGGGCAACATCCCGCGGCAGGCTTTCGCCCGTCAAGGCCGCCGTGTTCAGCGCGCTGTTGCCCGAAAGCACCGTGCCGTCGATTGGCACCCTTTCGCCGGGCTGTACCACGATCACGCTGCCCACAGGCACATCGTCCGGGGCCACGGCAGAAAAGGTGCCGTCCGGCTGCTCGAGGTTGGCAGAATCGGGGCGGATGTCCATCAAATCCGAGATGCTTTTGCGGCTTTTCCCGACGGCATAGCTTTCAAACAGCTCGCCGATCTGGTAAAACAAAATCACGGCGCAGCCCTCGGCATACTGCCCAAGCGCAAACGCGCCCACGGTAGCCACCGCCATCAAAAAGCATTCATCGAACGGCTGGCGGTTTTTTACGCCTTTTGCCGCTTTTTTCAAAGTGCCCCAGCCAACCAAAAGGTATGGCACCAGATACAGCGCCAGCAATGCCCACGCGGGCAGCGCCCATGCGGCCGAGACAAAATGCAGCGCCACCAGCGCCGCCGCTGCGGCGATGATCTTATAAAGCGATTTTTTCTGTTTTGGGGTCATACGCGAAATCCTCCCACGGCAGGCCAAAATGCCCGCCAAATATTTTTCGGTTTTCGGCCGCGGCCCGGCGATTATACCCGCGTCGCCGGCTTACAAATAGATCTCGCAGTCATCCTCTACATGCTTGCAGGCCTTTACCACAGCCTGCATCGTGGCGGCCACATCGGCGCCCTCAGCAAACTCCACCTGCATTTTCTGCGTCATATACGCAACGGCCACCGCCGCCACGCCCGGCACATTGCGCGCGGCCTCTTCCATTTTGGCGGCGCAGTTTGCGCAATCCACTTCGATCCGATAGGTTTTTTTCATAAGAATACCCCTCTTCAAAATGATTTTTTGCGGCGGCAAACCTCTGTTTGCGCAGCTTCGCGGTTACTCTTCGACGTGCTCCATCCCAAGCGACAGGATCGTGCGCACATGGTCGTCATCCAGCGCATAATACACGGCCTTGCCATCGCGCCGAAAGCGCACCAGACGCGCATCCTTTAATACACGCAACTGGTGGCTGATCGCCGATTGGCTCGCGCCAAGCGCCTGCGAAATATCCTGTACACACAGCTCATGATCGTAAAGCGCATATAAAATTTTAATGCGCGTCGAATCTCCGAACACGCGAAACACATCTGCCAGATCATACAGTACTTCATCATCCGGCATTTCGGGCAGCGGCGCTTTTTCGGCGGGCTGTGCCGTAGCCGACGCCTTTACGGGCATTGTGGGGTTCTTTGCTTGTTCCGGCATTCCTGTGTCTCCTTTGCAATGAACATTTGAACAACTGTTCATGTGTTCATTATAAAGAGCGCCCATGCTCCTGTCAAGTGTTTCTTGCAACTTTTTTGTGCTTCTATCGCTGTTTTTATGCGAAGTTTTACCAAATTGTGCTATACTGGCTTTGCTGTCTGCCTTTTGGGCGGCAGGCCGCTTTTTTGTTTGTCTTTGCTTTTGAAAAAGGAGAATATCATGCCTGTAAATCTGAAACGTTTTGCCAACGGCCGCCGCGGCGGGTTGCTGGCGGCCATAATCGTCAGCAGCATCGTGCTGGGCCTGTTTGGCCTTATGCTGGTGGGGCTGCTTGTGGCGGTTCCTTACGAGGCCCATACGCCGAAAATGGCGGTATTTTTTGTGGCAATGGCCGGGCTTGCGGGCCTGATCTGGGCGCTGCTTGTCAGCAGCCGCCACGCGGCGCAAACGCGCTTTACCTGCGGCCTCTACGGCCCCGAGCAGCTGGCCGCGATTGATGCGGAAGTGGCGGCCGGCGGCAGCTACTATAAAGCGCTCGGCGTCGTAGTCACAGCTACCTGCCTGCTTTCGCACGGGGCCGGGCTTGTGATCGTGCCGCTGGGCGATATTGTAAACATTACCTGCCGCACCTGCGGCGGCAAGGCACGCCTTGTGCTGCGCAGCCATAACGGCGGCGAAACGCTGCTGCCGCGCTTTCAGTGGAACAGCGCGGCGCGCGCCGAGCTGCGCAACCTGACCGGCTTTTTGGCCGCGCGCCTGCCCGAGCTGACGGCCGGCACCCAAAATACGCCCGCGGCGGGCCAGCCCTGCGATATGCTGCCGGGCTTTTTGGCCGCGGATACCAGCGTCGGCATCCAGATGCAGCCGGATGTGCAAGGCCCTGGCAGTGAGGCACAAAAGCCGGATTATGGAAAGGGTGCGCTTGGCGCCGTTTTGGGCGCAATGCTGGGATGTACCCTGTGGGGCCTTGTAGGCTTGGCGGGCTATATGTCCGGCTGGATCGGCCTGCTGGTGGTTGCGCTGGCGCTGTACGGCTTTAAGCAGGTGGCGGGCCGTTTGGATAAAACGGCGGGCTGGATCTGCCTTGTCGTATCGCTTATCATGCTTTTCCCGGCGAACTATCTTGTGTATTCCGCCGCGGTGGCGGATGCGCTGGCTGATTATTACTATGTCACCGTATTTGATGTATTGCCGCAGCTGTTCCCCACGCTGGCCGAGATCGAGCTTTTGGGCCAGTTCTGGGGCGAATATGCGATCGGCGCCGGGCTTACCTTTGTGTTCGGTTTGATTGAAATCAGCAGCTTTGCCAAAAGCAGACGCTGCCCGGGCGGCGTAACGGCCCCGGTCGGGGTGCCTGCGGGGCAGGGCGCCGCGTATGGCGTACCGGCACAAAGCACGGCTTTTGCCGCAGCGCCCGCGGCCGGCCAAAATGCCGAGCAAGCCGGGGCGGCTTCGCCCTATGGGGCTGCTTTACAAAGCGCCGCCCCTTATGGGGCGCAGGCCGATGCGCCCGCCCGTTTTGAAGTGCGTTTTCCGCGCGGAAAAACCAACGGAACAGCCACCTTTATCGTGCTTTTGATCGTTGCCGTTTTGATGTTTGCAATCGGGCTGATTGCCGGCGGGGGCTTGATGCTGGGCGGCGAGATGGCCGCCGGGCTTTCGCTTTTGATCATTTTCTGCGCAATGGGCGGGCTGTACCTCTGGCTCGGCATCTTTACGCGCAACCGCATCCGCCGCTTTTGTATCACCTATGATACGGTGGGCCTGCATGTGACAAAAATCAACGGCAAAAGCTTTTCCTGCCCTTGGGGCGAGGTGACAGCGCTGTGCTTTTCTACCAGTGCGATGCTGTGGACAGGTTATCAGATCGTCACGCCGTATGGCAAGGCGAGCTTTAACGGCCAGATGCTCGGGTGGGATCATCTGATGGCTTTTGCCCGCACGTATGCAGTAAACGCGCGCCAGTAAGCGCCACGGCAAAAGCGGCCCGGCTATGTAAGTACGCCGATGCGCACAGGCTTTGCCACAAAACACAATCGCCCCGATCTCGGCTTTTTGCGGCCGGGCTCGGGGCGATTTTTAGATTGTTTTTATTTTGCGGCCGCCTAATGCGCGGCGTCTGATGGGTTCTGCGCTTTTCGGGCCTATGCCGCCTCATTTTGCCTTTTTGATAAGCCACTGAAAGAAGGCGAAAGCCTCGGGCCGCGCCGCGGCGAGATTTTCCGGGTGCCACTGGATGCCCAGCAAATGCCGCTTGGGGCACTCGATGGCCTCGATCACGCCGTCGGGCGCTACTGCGCTGACGATAAAGCCCGGCGCAGGCTGGGCCACGGCCTGATGGTGGTAAGTATTTACCCAAATTTCGCCCCCGCCGGGAATGCCCAAAATGCGCGCGGTTCGCGAGCCGGGCTTTACTTCGGCCGAGTGTGTTACTTCTGCCCGGTGCCCGGCGGGCTGTTCGTGTGCCAGTGCCTTGGGCACCTCGGTGGGGATGTCCTGTACCAGCGTCCCGCCGAAAGCCACGTTCAGCGCCTGTGCCCCAAGGCAGATGCCCAAGATGGGCAGGCCCTTGTTTGCGGCCAGCAGCGTAAATTCCAGCTCGATCTTTTGCCAGCGATGCGCCGCATCGGTGCACGGCGCCATGCCAGCCAGCAGCGGCCGGCCGTAAAACGCAGGGTCGAGATCGCCGCCGCCCGGCAGCAGTACGCCGTCGCACAAAGCCACCCAGCGGTGCAGCTGTGCCTTTCCCGTTTCCGGGGTGATCGGCAGCATCAGCGGGATGCCGCCGGCGCGCTCGATCTGCTCAATATAATCCGCCGTCACGGAATACCGCGCCAAAATTTCCCCCTCGGCGCGCGGGGAAGGGATGCCGATCACAGGTTTGCTCATAAAGGCCCCTCCTTAAAAAGATACAGATACCATAGCACTTTCCGAGAAAAGGTGCAATGCCGCTTTTTTGCGCGCGCTTTTCGGCGTGGGGCTGCCTTTTTCTGCCCGATTTCCCCATTCTTTTTTCTTCGTGCTATAATAGTGGCAGGCCGCCTTTTTGCCCGGATGAAAGGCCGCCGGGGCGCCGCTTTGTGTTTTGCGGCGCAATCTTTCTAATAGTCAAATGCTTTTGATCGTATATATAGTAATGTAAAAACAAAAAGCCCCGCCGCAGCAAGGCCCGCGGCCGGGGCGCATGGAGGCAAAAATGACACAAACCGAAGCAACCCCGCAGGCTCCCAGAAAACAAAAAAAGCGCTCGCGTGTGCTGCCCGTGCTGTTGATTTTGGCGGCGCTGGCGATTTTCGGCGCGTTCGGCCTATTTTTGCGGGCCGTCCTTTCCGGGGAATGGCCCGAGGCCAAAACCACGGCCGTCGCCGCCCCGGAGGTTGTTTTGCTGGATGATACATGGTCTGCACAGGCCGCGGCCTGCGCCTCCCGGAAAGAGCTGGAAGCCAAGCTCGATCAGACGCTTGCAGATGTAAAAGCCCTTGGGGCCAACGCCGTCGCGCTGACGGGCTGCACCGGCGGCGGCTCGGCGCTTTTTCAGGACACCACCAAAACCCTTTCGCCCGCGGCCAGCCTTGAAGCGGCCAAGGCGTTTGCGCTGCCGTTTGATGCGGTACAGTATTTGGTGCGCGCGGCAGCGGGGCAGGGCATACAGGTTTATCTGCTGGCCTCCGACGGGCGCAGTGCGCTTGGCGCAGATGCGCTTGCCTCGCTGCCCGAATGGGAAACAAGGCTTGCTGAAAAGCACGGCCTGACAATCCTTGCGCCGCAGGATACCGGCAGCGCGCTGGTTTCCGTTTATGTGCCACAGGATGCGGGTGCCGCCTTTCTGCGGGCCGACGGCAACCCCGCGCTGCTGGCCAGCGCGCTGCAAAATGCCGCCGATGGGGCCGCCGCGGGCGTGATCCTCGGCAGCTACTCTACCCTGAAAACGGACATTTCCGCCGTAACGCTTTATCACGCCTATGTTTCGGGCGGCGCGCTGCCAAGCCTCGCCTCGTACCAAAACGGTAAGACGATTGCGCAGACGCTGGCCGTTACTTACCCGACGCCCGATAACGACGAGGTACATACAGCCGCGCTGTTTTTGATGGGCACAAGCGACCCTGCCCAGCCTTTAACGCTGAACGGCAGCGACATCACCCGCTACGGCACCGGGGGCGTGTGGGGCATTTTGCTTTCGCTGAACAGCGGCGCAAACGCCTTTGATCTCGCAAACGGCTCGGCCACGCTGCATTATACCGTCAACTACACCGCAGCGGCCGGCGGCACGGTTTCGCCGGCAGCCGACGGCACGGCCGGCGAAGAAGCCATCGGCAAGAAAATCCAGATCACGGACGCCATCGCTTCCGCTTTGCAGGATGCGGCCAACTCCTCCACGATCGGCGAAACGCTGTACTGCGGGGCCACCGCCACCATTACAGGTGTGCGCACGTATACCAGCGGCGCAAAGATCACCCACGCCTATCAGCTGACAACGGGCGAGTACGTGCGCGCCGCCTCGTGCCAGATCGTCGATGTGCCGGATGCGGCGGTTTCTTCGCTGGATTATCTGAACGATGCGGGCGCAAACTGCGCCACGATCACGCTGCCCGGCGGCACCCCTGCCGTCTACCATAACTGGGAGGATAACACCCTCACGCTGACGTTCCTTTCCGCCCAATGTGCGGCCGGCACAGACGCCATCACAAACGGCGGCTGGCTGACAGGGGCCACCGTGGAAAACGGCGATGGCCTTTTCAAGCTGACGCTTACCTTCCCGGAAACCGATCCTCTGTATGGCTGGGCCGTCAACTATGATACCGACGCCAACACCACGACGATCTGGCTTAAGCATACGCCGCACCTTTCCGATGCGGCAACCGGCCCGCTTACCGGCCTTACCGTCATGCTTGACCCCGGCCACGGCGGCGATGAAAAAGGCGCGATGGGCTCGGCCGGCATGGAGGCGCCCGTAGAAAAGGAGCTAAACCTTTCGGCCGCGCAAGCCGCCAAATACCGCCTTGAGCAGCTGGGTGCCACCGTCATCCTGACGCGCGGCGACGACACCACCGTTACCCTCGGCCAGCGCGTTACCGCCATGAACGAGCAGCACCCTGACCTTTTCGTCAGCGTACACCACAACAGCGTCGAGCTGACCAACGATGTCAACCTTTCGACGGGTACGGAGGCCTACTGGTTCTACGATGAGGGCGAAGTGCTTGCCGATAACCTGATTGCCGGCGTGTGCACAGCCACAGGCCGCCAAAACCGCGGCAGCGATTACGGATACTATTATGTCACGCGCTCTAACATCTGCCCGGCCACCCTGCTGGAGCTTGGCTTTGTCACAAACCCTGCCGAGTATGAGGATTGCGCCAGCACCCGGACGCTTTGGGCCGAGGGCGGCGCTATCGCTGACGGCATCTACCAAACCGTCGCGGCAAACGGGTAAAGGGCCACGCCCTTATATCGGTTTTACGTCGCGGCAAAGCTTTTTGGCGCAATCATAGAAAAAGCCTCCGCTGTCGCGGAGGCGGAGGCTGCGGCTTCGGAAGAAACCGCCGTGCTTTCAGAGGACGAAGAAACGTGGAAGTGTGCGGCCATTCCTTTTCCGATCAGCGAGCCGATCAGCACACAAAAGAGAATTGCCGCCGCACAGATACATACCGTCATGAACTTTTTCAATGCAAAGGCTCCTTTCCGGCCGGCACGACAAAGCGCCCGGCACGATTCGCTTTTTACAGCCTAGCAGAAAAATGTGTGGAAAACAAGAACTTCGTATACAAAAAAGAGACGCTGCTTTTGGCAGCGCCTCTTTTTTATGCAAAATCAAATGCGGCATGGGCATAAAACGGCCGCATACCAAAACGTTGCCCGCCTTAGGCTGCGCCTACGCGGCGCAGCGGCAAAAGGCGCCTTGCCCGCCGGGCCGGCTTAGAATTTCTTCTCAACCGGCACGATCCAGCCCTTGGTATCGGGCAGCTTGCCCCACTGCATGCCCGTCATGGTATCATACAGCTTTTGGGTAACGGGGCCGATCTTGCCATCGCCAATCTTGGCGGTTTCGCCCTTCCAATCCAGCTCCTTTACGGGGCTGACGACGGCGGCCGTACCGGTGCCGAACACTTCTTCCAGCTTGCCCTCGCGCGCGGCCTTCATGATGTCGGCGATGGCGAGCTTGCCCTCGACAACCTCATAGCCCCAATCCTTCAAAAGCTCAATGCAGCTGCGGCGCGTAACGCCCGGCAAAACCGTGCCCGTGCAGGCGGCGGTATAAACTTTGCCGTCGATCTTGAACATGATGTTCATGCTGCCCACTTCTTCGACGTACTTCTTTTCTACGCCGTCCAGCCACAGCACCTGTGCAAAGCCCTTTTCCTCGGCCATTTCGCCGGCCTTGATAGAGGCAGCATAGTTGCCGCCGCACTTGGTAAAGCCCGTCAGGCCCGGCGCGGCGCGGATATATTCATCCTCGACATAGATCTTTACCGGGTTGATGCCCTCGGCGTAATAGGCGCCGGACGGGCTTGCGATGATGCAGAAGGTATACGTCGGGCTTGCATGGACGCCGAGGCCCACATCCGTGGCAAACACAAACGGGCGCAGATAAAGCGATGCGCCGTCGGAGTGCGGCACCCAGTCGCGGTCGACATCAACCAGCGCCTTAACGGCCTGAATGTAATCCTCAACCGGGATCTGCGGGATGCAAAGGCGATCCGCCGAATCCTGAAAACGCTTGGCGTTGCAATCGGGGCGGAAAAGCTGAATCTTGTTATCTGCGGTACGGTAGGCCTTCATGCCCTCGAAAATCTCCTGCGCATAATGGAACACGACACAGGCCGGATCCAGGCTGAAATTGCGGTACGGCTCAACCCGCGGGTCATGCCAGCCTTTGCCCTTGGTGTATTCCATCACAAACATGTGATCGGAGAAGATTTTACCGAAGCCGAGCTTCGTTTCGTCCGTCGGTTTGGCCTTTGGGGCCGTGGTACGAGTGATTTTGATGTTTAACATAATCGTTTACCCTCTTTCCTCTTATTGCCGCGGCGCGCGCACACTGCGCCGTGTTATCGGTATGCTTTTTATTATAGTAAAGTGAGCGCATTTTACAAGGGCGTCAGCGCAAAATTGTGCACTTTTTCATGAGAAAATGCGATTTATGCCGCCGCTATGGTATAATAGCGGCAAAGCCACATCGCGCAGCGCAGGAGGAAAGCAAAGATGATACAGGGCGTAATTTTTGATATGGACGGGCTGATGTTTGATACCGAGCGCATCTGGGGCGAATGCTGGGCGCCGGCGCTGGCAAAGTTCGGCCTTACGGAAAAGCCGGGCTTCGCGGCCGATTCCCGCGGGACGACCGGCGACGCACAGAAAGCCGTCACGCGCCGCTACTATGGCACAGCGGTGGATGCCGACGCGCTTTTAGCAGAGCTGACGCGCCTTGCCTATGCGCGGTTTGCGGCGGGTGTGCCGAAAAAGCCCGGCCTCGACGGCCTGCTGGCATATTTGCGGGCGCAAAAAATCCCCGCGGCCGTCGCTTCCAGCAGCCCCGAAGAAATGATCCGCCGCAACCTAAAAAACGCAGGCATCGAAAGCTGCTTTCAGACTGTCGTTTCCGGCGAGCACATTGCGCGCTCCAAGCCTGCGCCGGACATCTTTTTGCATGCGGCCGCGCTTTTGGAGGTTGCGCCCGCGCATACGCTTGTGCTGGAGGACAGCTTTGCCGGCGTCCGTGCGGGCGCGGCGGGCGGCTTTGTCACCGTGATGGTGCCCGATTTGATGCAGCCGGATGCCGAGATTCAAACGCTGTACACGGCCTGCTGCGCCTCGCTTGCCGAGGTACAGCAGCGCCTTTCGGCCGGGGCGCTCGGGTAACGCAAAGAAAAAGCGGGCGCACGGCGCCGCAAAAGGTTGCCGCAAACGCATCTGTGCCCGCACAAAGCGGGCCACCTTTGGTGCTATCCGCAGCTTAGTTCACTTCGTTTTCGGTGCAGCCGTTTTCCAAAAAATCCACAATGTTGTCGATGCCGCAAAGCGCCATGCTGCGCACGGCCTCGGCCGTATAAAACGCCATGTGCTGCGTGAGGATCACGTTCGGGAACTGGCGGATGTAGGCCATATTGCGATTGATTAGGATGTCGCTGCGGCGATCCTGATGATAGATGCCCGCCTCATCCTCGATCACATCGAGGCCCAGCGCGCCGATTTTTTGTGTTTCGATGCCGTGGATCACATCCTCGATGCACATCAGGCTGCCGCGCGCGCAGTTGATCAGCACGACGCCATCCTTCATTTTAGGCAGCGTCGTGCGGTCGATCATGTGCCAAGTGCCCTCGGCCAGCGGCAGATGCAGCGTGATGACGTCGCTTTCGGCATACAGCGTTTCCAGCGGGCATACCGTTGCCAGCGCCGCCAGCTTTGGCGGCAGGGCCTGATGCCGGTTGTACGCAAGGATGCGGCAGCCGAAGCCCGACAAAATCTCGATCACCTTTGCGCCGATGGCGCCCGTGCCCACGACGCCCACCGTCAGGCTGCGCAGCTCGCGCCCGCAAAGCCCTGCCAGCGAATAATCGTTTGCATTGGCGCGATAAAGCGCCTGTTTATAGTTGCGCAGCGCCATCAGCATCAGCATCACGGTAAACTCGGCCACGCCATCGGGCGCATAGCGCGCATGAAACACATGCAGCCCCTCGCCCTTGGCCGCGGCCAGCTCGATATGGTCTGTGCCGACGGTACGCGTTGAAATCACTTTTACCCCTGCCGCGGCCAGCTTTCGGATCACGCCCGTATCCATACGGCTTTGGCCCAGCATCGTTACGCCGTCGGCGCCTTTTGCCAGGGCGGCGGTGGTATCGTCCAGCGCGGCCTCGGTCATCGTCAATTCAGCGCCGCGCGCGGCAGCGCGGGCGGCAAGCGTCTGGCGCTCGTCCGCGCGCACTTCGTATGCCATAATTTTCATGCGAAACCCCTCTTTTGCCCGTTTTCGCTATTATAATGGGGTTTTGCGCCCGGCGCAATGCCGGGCAGTAAAGCGCGAAAGTGTCCCAAAAGCACGGCCCGCGCTTTTTTTATGTGCGGGCCGAAAAGAAGATGCCGCCAAGGTTTTTGCCCGGCAAAGCAACGGCAAGGCGCGGATACAGCGCATGTGCCCCGGCCTTCAGATAGCGCCGCTGTGCACCCGAATGCAGCGCGGGGACGCGGCAAAGCTGTGCGGCGGCCGTTTCCAGCGCGTTTAGCGCCGTGCCGCGGGGCAAAACCTCAAATTTTGCGGCGATCGCCTGCCGCATGGCGGGCGTAACCGCAAGCGCATCCGGCGCCTGCCCGGCCAGCACACGCCCGATTGCCTGCTCTGCCACGGGCTGATACAGGCTTAACGGCAGCGTTTTCCAATCGGGCACGGCCACATTTAGCAGCGCCGCAAGCTCGGCGGCCGGGTACAGGTGCAGCAGGCTGCTTTCCAGCGCAAAGCGCCGCAGCCATTCGTTGATATAGTCGATGCCCTGCAAGGCCTCGTCCACGGGGCAGGCGAGCGGGTAATCAATCAAAACCGGCGTGGCGACGCAGTGGGCCGCATAACGGATGTCGTACAGGCGAAAAAAATCGCCAATGCCCCGAAGGGAATCGAGCATGGCCTCGCTGGTAACGGGCGGCAGCCGCTGGCACAAAGTTTGCCAAAGCGCTTTGCCGTAGCGCGTATGCGCGGCCAAGCGCGCGCGGCCTGCATCCAGCGCGGCTTCGAGATCGGGGCAAGCCATCAGGGCGCGGATATGCGCCGGCGTATCGGCCCCAAGCGTATAGCATACTGAGGCCAGCAGGCTTTCGGCAGCTTCCTCGGGCAGAGAAGTGCTTTCGCCCATCGTTAAAAGTGAGGCCTGCCGCGCCAGCAGCGGCCAAAGCTTTGCCTGAAAAGCGGCCTGCTCTGCGGCCGAAAGCGGGGCAAAAATTTCCTCTGGTTCGTTCATTCGTCCTCCTCCGTTTCCCATTCTGGCGCGGCCGGCGCCAAAATGCCCTGCGCCGCATCGGCCAGCTCCTCGGGCGAAACGCCGGCCAGATATTCAAGCGAGCCCTGTGCGCGTTTATCCCACAACAGGCGCATGGCGGCCAGCAGCTCATCATCCGATAATTGTTCGCGGCATGCGCCTTTGTGCGCATAAAACAAATCCTGCAAGGCAATCAGCGTCTGCTCGTAATTGTCCGGCGCGAGATAGGGCGAATCGCAAAAGGTGTCAATCAGGGCTTTCAAAATGCCGCCCGAAAACTCGATGCGCCCGGTGCGCCGCAGCGCGGCAAAGCGCCGCTCGGTCAGCGTCTGCATCTGCTGCGGCGTCAAAACCAACCCGTAGTGCGCAGCGATGCGGTTGCAGGCCGGCAGCTCACGCGCGGCTGCGGCCAGCTGTGCCGCCTGCCCAAAGGCCGTAAGGGCTTCTTCGGTATCGTTTACCCTATGCTGCGCCTCCGGCGAGAGTGCGGCTGCGCCTGCAGTGCTTTTCTCCTTGCGCGCCGCCTGCGGCGAAAAGCGCAATTCATCGTCTTTTTGTTTCATTTGATACGCCCCCTTTCCCTTTTCTTACACCCGTTTCCCGGGCAGTACAAGCCTTGAAATTTTGCGCAGTTTGTGGTATAGTAGAGGTAGAAAAAACGGCCCATGATTTTACGTAGCATCGTGAAAATCATGGGCCGTTTTTCTGTATTTCGTTTTTTTGCGAAATTTTGGCAAAAACTTTTTTGCCGCGGTTTTTGCTTATACTTGCTCTGCCGGCTTTTTTGCGCAAAACGCATGCTTTTTGTCTGGCGCCATTATGTGCTGCGCACCACGCTAGCGCCCGCTGCGATAATCCCGCGGGGATGTACCGTATTTTTCACGGAAGCGCCGGCAAAAATAAGAAGCTGAGGCAAACCCGCAGCTCTGTGCGATTTCGCTGACGGCGGCATCGGTTTCCTGCAAAGCGCGCGCGGCCGCGGCCAACCGATGTTCCGTCAGGTACTCGATGAAGCTTTGGCCCGTGCCCGCATGGAAGAACCGCATAAAATGCGCTGGGCTGTAATGGGCGGCGCGCGCCGCCTGTGCCACAGTGATCGGCTCGGCATAATGTTCGCCCACATACGAAAGCACCGTTTTTAGGCGCGCCGCGTTGGAATCCGCACGGGCCGCGGGGGCGCTGCCGGCCGCATGATATAACAGGTATAAAAGCTGATACAGCTGGCTTTTTACCAAAAGGGAATAGCCCGGCCCTGCCGTGCCGCAGGCCGCGTCCGCGGCATCCAGCGCATGGGCGGCGGCTTCATGCAGCGGCGCGCCCGGCGCCAAACACACCGGGATGTCCAGCCGCCCATCCCGCAGGGGCCGCAGCACATTTTCTTGGCACCAATCCCCTTGCGGCGTATCGAGGATGTCGAGCGAAAAGATGATGTTTTCATACTCCATGCGGCCGCCCGGCGCGCCGTCGATGGCATGCAGCCGCCCCGGCGCCACCAGCACGATGGAGCCGGCCGCTACCGGGTAGCTGTGCAAATTTACCGTAACGCAGCCGCTGCCCTTTTTAATGTAGATGATCTCCATCGCATCATGCCAATGGGGGCGCACGCGCGCAAAATCCAGCGGGATCGTGCAAATATATGTATTGTAATCAAAGCCCGCCCGGCCGTGCACTTTTGTCTCACGGTACTGCGCATATTCTTCCAGCTCCATGATCGAGCCTCCTTTTGAAGCGGGCCGCTGGCCGCGAATTCCGTTTCCCCTTAAGCGGCGTTTCGCCCCGTTCTGTGCAGTTTTTCCAACTTGGGCGCGGCATCTCTGTGCAGTCTGCCCGTAGGCATCCGGCAAAAGATAGAATCGTACAAGTTTGAGGCAGAATAATGCTAGAATCCATTTGATATTGCGATTATAATGCAAATCAGACAAAAGCACAACCGAAAAATAAACGGAGGTTTTGAATATGTTCTGGAATCACACAAACGCGGCCACTGCCCCGCAGCCGGCCAATGCCCCGGCGGGCCTGACTGGCATCGCCGCCTATGCCGGCAAACCGCTGGCCGATTGCTCTGACCGTGAAGCGTACAACGCGCTTGTTGCCTACACGCAGGCCGCCGCCAAGGGCCGCGGCTACAACACGGGCAAAAAGAAGCTTTATTATATCTCTGCTGAGTTTTTGATCGGCAAGCTGATGTCGAATAACCTCATCAACCTCGGCCTATATGAAAAGGTAAAAGCCGAGCTGGCCGCCGCCGGCAAAGATCTTGCCGCGCTGGAAGAGTATGAGGCCGAGCCTTCGCTGGGCAACGGCGGGCTTGGCCGCCTTGCCGCCTGCTTTATGGATAGCTGCGCAACGCTGGGCCTGCCCGCAGACGGCGTGGGCCTTGCTTACCACAACGGCCTGTTTAAGCAGGTTTTTACTGACCATAAGCAGCGTGAGATGCCCAACCCCTGGCTTGGCTGGGGCACTGAAAGCTGGCTGCGCCGCACCGATACCCACTACACCGTATCGTTCGGCGGCCTGACGCTTAAAAGTACTCTGTATGAGCTGGACGTGACGGGCTACAACGCCAAATCCGGCAAGCTGCGCCTGTTTGATGTTGACAGCGTCTGCGATGACCTTGTCAAGGACGGCATCGACTTTGATAAAGAAAAGATCGCGCAGAACCTCACGCTGTTTTTGTACCCGGACGACAGCGACGACAAAGGCCGCCTGCTGCGCATCTATCAGCAGTATTTCATGGTTTCAAACGGTGCGCAGCTGCTTCTGGATGAGTGCGTAGCGCGCGGCTCGAACCTGCACGATCTGGCCGATTACGCCGCCGTGCAGATCAACGATACCCACCCGACGATGGTGATTCCTGAGCTGATCCGCTTGCTGGAAGCGCGCGGCATCGGCGAGGAGGAGGCCGTCTCGATCGTGGAAAAGGTGTGTGCCTATACCAACCACACGATCCTTGCCGAGGCGCTGGAAACTTGGCCGCGCAGCTTTTTGGATACTGTCGTGCCGCAGCTTATGCCCATCATCGAGATGCTGGATCAGCGCGTAAAAGCCAAGACGACCGAGGAATTTGTGCAGATCATCGACAAAGATAACCGCGTCCACATGGCAAACCTCGACATCCACTTTACGCATTCGACGAACGGCGTGGCCGCGCTGCACACCGAAATCCTCAAAAATACGGAGCTTGCGCCTTTTTACAAGCTGTATCCCGAAAAGTTCAACAATAAAACAAACGGCATCACGTTCCGCCGCTGGCTGATGGAGTGCGACCCGGCTTTGGCCGAATGCATCACGGATACCATCGGCGCGGGCTGGAAGCAGGACGCCGATAAGCTCGAGGCCCTGATGAAGCATCAGGGCGATCAAAAGCTGCTGGCGCGGCTGGCCGCTATCAAGGCCGACAACAAAAAGGCGCTGGCCGCGTGGCTGGAAAGCACACAGGGCGTTACGGTAAACCCCGACGCCGTGTTTGATGTGCAGATCAAACGCCTGCACGAATACAAGCGCCAGCAGATGAACCTTTTGTGGTGCATCCACGAATATCTCGCCATTAAGGCGGGCGAAAAGCCCGAGGTGCCCGTTGTGGCCATCTTCGGCGCAAAAGCCGCCCCGGCGTATACCATCGCGAAAGACATCATCCATGCGATTTTGTGCTTTGCCGAAATTTGCAACGCCGACGAGGAAGTTCGCCCCTATCTGCAGATCGTGATGGTGGAAAACTACAATGTCACCGCGGCCGAAAAGCTTATCCCGGCCGCCGACATCTCCGAGCAGATCAGCCTTGCCTCGAAAGAGGCGAGCGGCACCTCGAACATGAAGTTCATGCTGAACGGCGCCGTAACGCTTGGCACGATGGACGGCGCAAACGTTGAGATTGCCGAGCTTGTGGGCAAGGATAACATCTACACCTTCGGCCAGTCAAGCAACGAAGTAATCGCGCACTACAAGGCCGCCGATTATGTCGCGAAGGATTGGTACAAGAAAGATCCCGCGATCAAAGCGGCGCTGGATTTCCTTGTGGGCAAAGAGATGCTCGCCGTTGGCGACGAAGAAAACCTCACCCGCCTGTACAAAGAGATTTTGAACAAGGACTGGTTCATGTCTTTGCCCGATTTTGAAAGCTACTGCGCGGCGAAAAAGCATGCCTTGCACGACACCACGGCGAAAACCCAGTGGGCCGAAAAGATGCTTGTGAACATCGCCAAGGCCGGCTATTTCTCATCCGACCGCACGATCGAGCAATATAACAAAGACGTCTGGCATCTGCGCTAAGCAGCCTCTTTGCGGCTGCCACGGCCCTTTGGTGGGCCGCCGTCTGACCTGTTCGGCCAGCGCGCCTTCTGCTTTGCCTCGCACTTTTTAAGCCATCTTCTTCTCCTTTCCCCTCGCGGCCTTCGGGCCGCGGGGGGATTTTTTATACTTTTCGGCGCAGCAAACCATGATTTTTTTAGAGAAAACACAAGAGCGACCCCGCAAAAGTGGGGCCGCTCCATAAGGCTATCAAAAGACGATTTAAGACAAGGTGCCGTTCGCCGAGCAGGTAAGAGCCAAATCTACCGGGCAAGTCAGTCCATTCTTTGAAAAGGAAGCATGAAGATAAACGGCTGCGCCGCTGGAGGAGGTCTTCTCTCCGCCGTAAGCCCAACCTGCGGCCGTGCTGTGCCCGCCTGAAACGTTTGTCGCCCATGCGGCCGAGCCGGTATAAGCAAAGGTACCATAAATGGTTACCGTTCCCACATATTCACCGCTGTGGTAATAGTTGTTCGTTTTATGGCCGGAGCGCGTAGAAGCCGCGGCACGGCTGTTTACTGCATCTTCGTAAGTAATCGTCGTAACTACTACCACATTATCCGGCAGCTTTTGTGTGTAGGTTATCTCCTGTTGTGGCGAGCATACCGTATCAGCAGATGCCGCAAAGCATGTAAGAGGACAAAACACCAACATACAGAATGTAACAAGACTCACAACAAATTTCTTCATTTTATATTCTCCTTTCTTTTTTATGAAAAAAGCAAAGACGCTAGCAGGATTCCGACATTATCGTACACGATCGTGGTTTCTACAACAAAGATGCCTCGAACCACATAGTAATAAATCACCATTGCTGCCAAAAGCACAATTACAGCAGCAATCCCGGCTGCCCAGAGCCAGCGGTGATGCCGCCGTCTTTTCTCATACCGGAGCGGCTCTTCGGGTGCAAGTGTCTCCATGAATATTGCCGCGGCTTTTTCTGGCGTACCAAGCGCGGCTTCTAACTCCTGAAAAGAAGCCTCTGGCTGTTCGGTCAAAAAATCTTGTGCCGAAGCCAGAATATACTGTCGAAACGTTTCTCTCTGTGCTTTTTCACAGCGCAGGTAGGGTTCTGCTCGCCGCAAATAGTCCTTTAGTTCTCCTTCGTACATGCCGAGCCTCCGTATAATTTTCCGTCCTGTTGCAGCAGGCTGTCAATCGCCTGCGTAGTTTGGCGATACTCCTGCAAAAGTGCCTGTAAATAGGCTTGCCCGCTTTCTGTAATCGCAAAATAGACACGGGTGCGGTTTTCCATAATGCGTTTTTCGTCCTCTTGGATATAGCCTCGCTCTTTTAAGCGATAGATCGCAAGATAAAGCGTATTAAAGGTAAGCACGCCCTTGGTGATTCGGGCAGCCTCCTGAATCATCTCGTAGACATACATATTTTTTTGGCGCAGCAAAAACAGCACCAACATTTCTGTCGTTGCCTTTTTCATAGCGTCTTTCATTCCCGCCGGTGTACCGCTTTTTGCGTTAGCAGTGTTGTTTTCTTTTTCCATTTTTGTTCCTTACTTTATAAAACAGCTTATCATCAATCTTAAAAAAATCAATATTTGTTATTGACAAGTATTGTATTAAGATTTATGATTCAGTTAACAAAAACTGGCGAAGGGTATGTAAACAGATTATATACCTACACAAAATAGAGGCAGAGCTATGGCGCGGACATACCTCCAGAAGCCCGATAGGAAAGCTGCCCATTACAGCTTTGTGATCGGGTTGCTATTATTGGTTTTCTTGTTGAATGGTTTTATTCAAGGGCAAACGATATGGAAAAGCCTTGAGCCTCGCTATACAAGTTGCTATTCGCTCGTGCGAGGCGATTTCGTGGGCAAGGATATGGTTTTTGGCAGCGGAAGAACAGAGAATCTGTCTGTCTTAGCCTTGTATGATGGCTGGTATTTCCCCTACGACGATTCGTGGTCTTCTCTGCGGCAGATATATACCGAACTTTCTACAGCATATTCGCCCAAGGCCGCAACGGAAATTTACACAAGCTTTACACAAAGCGATACGCCCCTTTGGATAGAAAAAGCGGGAAAGCTCTATCAACGAGACGGCTTTTCGGGAACTAATGCCTTGCGTGGCAACCCAGCTTTTTTGCTGTACCAAACGCAAGATACCGCCGTGCTGTGCCTTCGGGTGGAATATGACGACGGGCAATGCGGGATGTGCTTCGTGCACCTGATAAAAACCGCTGCCGTATGGTATATTGATGAATTTATTGGGCTGTAAAAATCTGCCAGCCACTTTTCAGATAGGCCTATTTAAAATGATTTGCAAATCGGTTGGCCGAAAAAACGTTTGGAGGCAATCGCCGAAACGGAAAATTTTTCAGGCGAAATCGCCGATGCCGGTAAACTTTAGGCATTTTGTAGGAAAGAGCAAACCCTTTCGCAGCCTGTCGTTCCGACAAATCAAAAATTACAATGAAACACTAAATTTTAATCGACCGAGGAGGAAAGATGAACATAGAAACATCAAAGAATACGCCGCTGGATTGTTTGTTCCTTGCGCTTAGCTTTTTGCTGTGCGCCATCCAGCAGGCAACCGCGCTGATAATCTTAATGGCAATTTATGTGCTGTACACGAAAAATGCATACATTTTGAAAAGGATGCTTGCGGCACTGGCTTTAGCCTGCATTCCAATCGGTATTTCTTCTCTCCAGCAGGCGTACATGAACGGAGAAATTTGTCTCGGTTCCTCGATGGAGATCATGACCGTGTTTAGCCGCGTCCTTCTCTTTGTACAGCTTGTTGTTTTCCTCATTGGCCTTATGCTTACGCTTATTTGCGTGTGGGCGGCCCGCCGCGCACGAAACACAAGCACCTAATCGTTCCATGCAGTTTTTGACGAGCGGATGGCCTAAGCCCTGTGCCTCTAATGCCTTTCGCGGCCACCTTGTCACGTAGAAAATGCGGAAAAAGTATCCTTATGGTTTCTCCTTTCCCCTCGCGGCCTTCGGGCCGCGGGGGGATTTTTTATATTTTTTGCGTGTTTTTACGCGGCATTTCGCTTTTTATACGGAAAAATATGGTATACTTTTTGCAAGTTCTGAAAAAACGAGTGTTGCGGAGGAAGAAATATGCAGTTCAACTCGCTGCAATTTGCGGGCTTTTTTGCGGTGGCGCTGGCAGGGTATGCCGTGCTGCCTAAAAAAGTAAAGTATCTTTGGCTGCTGGCGGCCAGCTATTATTTTTATGCCTGCTGGAACGTGAAATACGCCGGGCTGATGCTGCTTAGCACGGCGCTGACCTACGCGGCGGGGCTGGTGCTGGCGCAGTTTCCGGCGCCGGAGCCGGCCCGTGTGCCCATCGCCGCGGGTATCGGCGCGGAAGAAAAAGCGCCCGAAACCCTTGAAAAGGCGCCGCGCATCCGGCATATTACGCTGGCCGTATGCCTTGCGGCCAACCTTGCAATTCTCTTTTTCTTCAAATACTACAATTTTGTGTGGGATAACCTTGCCGCGCTGTTCGCCGCGGCAGGGCTGACGTTCGGCCTGCCACAGCTGGATGTGCTGCTGCCGGTAGGTATCAGCTTTTATACGCTGCAGGCCATCGGCTATACGATAGATGTCTACCGCGGGACGATCCCCGCCGAAAAAAACTTTTTCCGCTATGCGCTGTTCGTTAGCTTTTTCCCGCAGCTTGTTGCCGGCCCGATCGAGCGCAGCGAGCACATTTTGCCGCAGCTGCGCAGCCTGCGGCATCTCAACTACGAAAATGTGGTCTCGGGCCTTTTGCTGATGCTATGGGGCCTTGTGCAAAAGGTCGTGATTGCCGATCGGCTTGGCATTTTGGTTGACCGCGTGTTTGGCGCTTCGGCCGGCTATGGCAGCTGGGCGCTCGCAGTCGCCGCCGTATTTTTCACCTTTCAGCTCTACTGCGATTTCAACTCGTATTCCTGCATCGCCATCGGCGCGGCGCGCACGATGGGCGTCGAGCTGATGGAAAACTTCAACCGCCCGTTTTTGGCCGTGTCCGGCGTGGATTTCTGGGATCGCTGGCACATTTCGCTTTCTACATGGCTGCGTGATTACATCTATATCCCGCTGGGCGGTAACCGCAAGGGCCAGCCGCGGCGCTACTTAAACCTTTTGCTTACGATGCTGCTTAGCGGGCTATGGCACGGCGCCGCATGGCATTTTGTGTTTTGGGGGCTGTATCACGGCGTATGGGTGGCGCTTTCGCACCTTTCGCGCCCGCTGCGCGACAAATACGTGGCGCTGCTGCATATCAACCGCGAAAATCCGATCCATAAGGCACTTTGCCGTATCAAAACGTTTTTCTTTGTCTGCGTCGGGTATGTGTTTTTCCGCGCCGAAACAGTAGGGCAGGCGTTTTCAATGCTGGCCCGCATGGCAAAGCTAACGGGCGCACCCTTACAAGCGCTGTACACGCTGGGCCTTACACAGCCGGAGTTTTGGCTGGCTGTCGCGTCGATCTGCCTTTTGATGCTGGGCGAGCTGGCCGTGGCCGAGGGCGTATCGGTAAGCCGCACGTTGGCGAAAGGCCACGCGCCGCTGCGCTGGGCCGTGGCGCTGGCCGGGCTTTTGGCGCTGGCGTGCTTTGGCGTATACGGCCGCGGCGCCGACGCGGCACAGTTTATCTATTTCCAGTTTTAAGGGGGCACACGAAAATGCAGCTTGCGAAAAAAATCCTGTTCACGGCGCTGCTTTGGGCCAAACGCCTCTTGTACCTCGCCGTATTTCTGGGCCTTGTTTTTGTGGGCTTCTGGTTTTTGAATTCCTTGTATAAGGCGCGCACGCAAAACGACGACAGTGTGGATTTATTCTATGAGCTTCCGCGGGATTCGGCCGACGTGGTATGCATCGGCTCAAGCCATGTATACTGCGGCATTAACCCCGGCCTTTTCTGGGAGGATTCGGGCGGCGCAGCCTGTGCGCTGCTTTCCAGCAGCCAGCAATCCACACGCGTCAGCTACTACTATTTGCAGGAGGCGCTTACACGCCAGCACCCGAAAGTGATTTATATCGACGTGGCGTGTATGGCCGAGGGCAACTTTTACGCCGCCGATTTGCGCGGCGTAAAGGTCATGCGCCCCACGCGCGCCAAGTTTGCCGCCATGCGCGATATGATGGCGCAGGACAGCAGCTATGTTTTGTGGGATTTTTTCAACCTTACGGCCGATAGCTCCCGCTGGCAGGATCTCACCGAAGAAAACTGGGAGTTTGCCACAACGCGCCCCTACGAAAAAACACGCGGCTTTGCCTATTCGACGATGATGTTCACGCAGATGGTGCCCGGCGATGAAGCGAACGAAAACATTTCCGACGAGGATCTGGCCCAGTGTTCGCTGCCCGATCTTTCCGTCGAGTATCTCAACAAAATGTTTGCCCTCGGCAAGCAATATCCCGATACGCAGATCGTGTTTATCCGGGTGCCGATGTACGCCACCAACTGGGACGACAAGATGTCGGGCGAGGTCGGCGCGCTGGCCGAGGCCGCAGGCTACCCTTATCTTGATCTCAACGGGCAAGTGCCGGGGCTGGATTATCCCGATTTCTTCCACCGCAGCCACGCAAACTTCAGCGGCGCGGAGAAAATCACGGCATGGCTGGCCGATTACACCATACAGCAGTATGCCTTGCCCACGCATTTGGATGACCCTGCCTATGCCGGTTACGCTGCGGCGGCCGAATACTACCACGCAACTTGGGCCGAGCTGAAGCGCGCGTATGACGCCGGCGGCAGCGTATCGCTTTAAGGCGCGTGAAAGCGCCGCCGCAAAGGCGCGCAGGCCTATTTTCGTCGGGCTGCTTTTTGTCCGGCCCTGCGCCCCGCTATATTTTTTGAACAGCGAAAAGCGCCGCCCCTGCCAGAGGGCGGCGCTTTTCTGTTTGCTCACTTTATATACGTTTTGGCAACTCGTTATGCCTGCTCGGCGGCGGCCTTTTTTGCGCTTCTTGCACGGATCACCAGCAGTGTGCCCACCATCAGCACAACGGCGATCACAAGGCTAACCCACACGTTTTGCACAAACGCCGCAATGCCGTAGCTCACAAAGCTCACGGCGGCCACCGTCATCGCATAGGGCAGCTGGGTGGAAACATGGTTGACGTGATCGCTGTGCGCGCCCGCCGAGGCCATGATTGTCGTATCCGAGATCGGCGAGCAGTGATCGCCGCAGACAGCGCCGGCGAGGCAGGCTGCGATGCCGATCGTCAGCATCGTCCCCTGCGGGAACACGTTGCACACAATCGGGATCAGGATGGAGAAGGTGCCCCACGAGGTACCCGTGGCAAACGCCAGCCCTAGCGCCACGAGGAAAATAATCATCGGCAAAAAGTATTGAAGCCCGGCCGCGCCGCTTGCCACCAGATCAGCGACAAAAACCTTTGCGCCCAACAGCGCCGTCATGCCCGAAAGCGTCCATGCCATCGTCAAAATCAAGATGGCGGCCACCATCGCCTTAAAGCCGGCCGGAATGCACTCCATAAAGCTCTTGAAATCCAAAACGCCGCGCACCATATAAAACACAAACGTAAACGCCAGCGCCGTAAAGCTGCCGAACACAAGCGCCGTCGGCGCATCGCAGTTTGCAAAAGCATCCACAAAGCCGGCGCCGGAGAAAAATCCGCCCGTGTAGATCATGCCCACCACGCAGCCCGCGATCAGCACCAAAACGGGCACAACCAGATCGGCCACGGTGCCTTTTGTCGAAACGTCCTCGTCGTCCACATCCCCATACGGGCGGGCCGCCGTTGTAAACAGGTCGCCTTTAGCGGCGTTGTCTTCGTGCCGTTTCATCGGGCCATAATCCATTTTAAGCACGATGATCGTCACCATCATGACGATAGTAAGCAGGGCGTAGTAATTATAGGGGATAGCCTGCATGAACATACTAAACCCGTTAATGCCCGAATCGGCCGGCACCGAGGAGGATACAGCCGCCGCCCAGCTGGAGATCGGCGCAATGATGCACACGGGCGCGGCCGTGGCGTCGATCAGGTAGGCCAGCTTTGCGCGCGAAATCTTGTTGCGGTCTGTTACGGGGCGCATCACGCTGCCCACCGTCAGGCAGTTGAAATAATCATCGACGAAGATCAGCACACCCAGCAGCATCGTGGCCAGCTGTGCGCCCGTGCGCGATTTGATGTGCTTTGAGGCCCAGCGGCCGAACGCGGCGCTGCCGCCGGCTTTGTTCATCACCGCCACAAGGATGCCCAGCAAAACCAAAAACACGGTGTTCGAGGCGTTGGCCGCAAGCTTCGGCACCATGCCGTAGGCCGCCTCGGCGCCCTGCGCAAAAAACACGGTGTTCAGCGTCAGCACAAGGTTGCCGCCCGCATACAGCAGCGCGCCCGTCAAAATGCCCACAAACAGCGAGGAGTACACCTCTTTTGTCAGCAGCGCCAGCACAATGGCGATTACCGGCGGCAGCAGCGCCCACGCCGTACCAAACACTGCAGGGGTGAAGGTATCCGTGTCCGCCTGCCCCGGCGTGACGGCTGTGCGCCAGCATAAAAACACCAGCGCCGCAATCGCCGCCGCAAGGATGGCCCAGTTGCGTTTTTTCATGTCTCGATTTCCTCCCAAAACATCAAAAGAGGCACAGGCCCCTAAAAAGAGCCTGTGCCTCAAAACGTGCACAAAATCGCCCGGCATCTGCCGGCAAACAGCTCTCCGCAGGATCTGCGACAGTGAGGCACATTTTTTGTGCCGCACCAGATCCCGCGCGCCGGCAGGCGGGCAGGTCTTCGGCGGAAGGGCCTTTCCCTGCAGCGGGCTGCCGCCCGGCTTTGCCGCAGGTACTCATCGCTTCCGCGCCTCTGTTCCTTATGCGGGTAAGTATACGCCAGCAAAGTGCAGCCTGTCAAGGAAAAAGCGAAAACACGCAAAAAGGGGGCGGCACGCCGGCCGCCCCCTGAAAATACATAGGGGAACTGTTATTTTGTAAAATCGTAAAGGTTCAGCCCGGTAACGGCATCTTTTTTGCGGCCGACGCTGCCTTCGAGGCAGGTAATAAAAATCTCGCACGTCGCGCTGATGCGGGCCTCGTTCAAATGGCCGCCCACTACATGGCCCTCGGCATCGCCGGCGCTCATGTGCAGGTGGAGATAGCATTCGCCGTCCATCTCGGAAATATTGCCGTGCAAACTGACGATCTCGTATGCGCCCGCAAAATGGTTTTTGTAGTATTTCTGTTCCGCCACGTTGTATACGCCGACGGTAAAGTCGTCGACGGCGCCCAGCGCGTTTACCATGCCAAGGCGGACGCCCGCCTTTTGGGCAATCAGCTTCAGCTGGGCCGTAATCTCCTCGCCGCGGTCAAGCCGGGCAACAATCGTGTTTTCAAAGCGACGGTATTCCATCCTCAAAACCCTCCTTGTATGCTTGTACTTTTTCGATGCCTGCCGCGCTGTGCCAAGCGCAGGCGGCGCGGCCCCGGCGCAAGTATAACATTTTGGCCCGGCGGCCGCAATCCCGCGCCTTGTTTTGCGCAAAAAAGTATCGTATACTAAGTTATGTGCCGGCGCTTAAGCGCCGGGCGGATTTCGGAGGTTCGTTCATGCTCGAATTACAAAATGTCAGCTTTGCCGCCGAAGGCAAAGAAATTCTGCGCGAGGTAAACCTAAAAATCGACGATCGCTTTGTGGCCATCACCGGCCCGAACGGCGGCGGGAAATCGACGCTTGCTAAGATCATCATGGGCATTGATACGCCCACCGCGGGCCGCATCCTGCTCGACGGCGAGGACATCACCGCCCTTTCCATCACCGAGCGCGCCAATAAAGGCATCAGCTATGCCTTTCAGCAGCCGGTGCGCTTTAAGGGGCTGCGGGTGCGCGATCTTTTGGCGCTGGCGGCCGGCAAGGATGCCGACATTGCGGATGCCTGCGCCGTTTTAAGCGAAGTGGGCCTGTGTGCGCGCGATTATGTCGACCGCGAGCTGAACGATACCCTTTCCGGGGGCGAGCTGAAGCGCATTGAGATCGCGATGGCCTTGGCCCGCGGCACAAAGCTTACGGTATTTGACGAGCCGGAGGCCGGGATCGACCTTTGGAGCTTCCAAAACCTGATCCACGTATTTGAGACGATGTATGAAAAAACGCGCGGCAGTATCCTGATTATCAGCCATCAGGAGCGCATTTTGAACATTGCCGATCAGATCATCTATATCCGCGACGGCCGCATCGAAAAATACGGCCCGCGCGAAGAAGTGCTGCCCGGCCTTTTGCATGCGGAAAGCGCCGCGGCCTGTAAGGTGCTTACGGACAAGCTTACACCCGGCGATCAGCCGAAGAATCAGGGGGCGAAGGCATAATGGCAGAACTGGACGTATTTGAAAAGAATCTTCTGCACGAGATCGCCGACCTTGACGCGCTGCCCGTCGGCGCGTACAACATCCGTGCCAACGGCGGCCTTGCCGCCCGCAACACAACCGCGCACATCAATATCGTGACGAAAACGGATAAAAGCGGCATCGACATCATCATTGCCCCCGGCACGAAAAACGAAAGTGTGCACATCCCCGTCGTCATCAGCGAAACGGGCCTGAAGGAATGTGTGTACAATGATTTCTTCGTCGGGGCCGATTGCGATGTGACGATCATCGCGGGCTGCGGCATCCATAACTGCGGCGGCCAAGATAGCCAGCATGACGGCATCCACACGTTCCACGTCGGGGCAAACAGCAAAGTGCGCTATGTAGAAAAGCATTACGGCGACGGCACGGGCGAGGGTAAGCGCCTGATGAACCCCACCACCGTCGTGTATCTCGAAAAGGGCGCGCAGATGGAGATGGAAACGACGCAGATCGCGGGCATCCACGACACGCTGCGCAAAACCAGCGCCACATTGGCCGAAGGCGCCGCGTTCGTCGTGCACGAAAAGATCATGACAACCGGCGAGCAGCATGCCGAGACAGATTTTTCCGCCGAGATGAACGGCGCAGGCGCCAGCTGCAATATCATCAGCCGCAGCGTCGCCAAAGGCCACAGCCGCCAGCATTTTTCCTCGAACATCGTGGGCAATGCGCCCTGCGCGGGCCACTCGGAATGCGATGCGATCATCATGGAGCACGGCTGCGTTTCGGCCAGCCCCCAGCTGACGGCGAACGATCTCGACGCAAGCCTGATCCACGAGGCCGCGATCGGCAAGATTGCGGGCGAGCAGCTGACAAAGCTGGAGACCCTCGGCCTGACGGAAAAGGAAGCCGAAGAGCAGATTGTTAACGGATTTTTGAAATAATCTCCAAAAGCGCTTGACTTTCCCCCTGCTGGAAGCTGTATGACAAGGGAAAGCGCAGGCGGCGCTTTGCCGCGCGCCGCACGTGATTTTATTTTTACGATGCGAAAGGAAGCGTATTTTTCCATGAAAAAGAGAACCGGAATTCTGTTTGCACTGGCCGTTGCGCTGGTTTCATTTGTGCTCGTTTCGTGCGGGGCAAAGGCGCCCGCTTGGGCGGACGAAGCAAAGTTCAGCGGCCTTGCCGAGGGCGTTGTCGATACCTTCAACGGCGGAGACCTTGATGCCGTCGCCACGGCGTTTGGCACACAGGATGTTACCGCGGATATGTTTACGACATCGTATACGACGGTGCAGGGCTACGGCGCGTTCGACAGCTTCGGCGATGCCACGTTTACGGGCGGGAAAGACAAATCCGGCACGGAATACGTTACCGTGATTTTGCCCGCGCAGTATGCAAACGGCAAAGCGACGTTTACCGTCAGCTTTTACGAGGACGGGACGCTCTGCGGCTTTTTTATGAAGTAACTTTTTACGAGGCTTTGCGGCCTGCCCCGCAGACCATTTTTCCGGGCAGCGCCGTCAACCTTTTCCAGCACAAAAAAATGCGCCTCGCAATGGCTTTCAACAGGCCAAAGCGAGGCGCTTTTTTATGCCGCGCGGCGCGGCTTTTTGCGAAAATACAGAAGAAAATACCACGGAATCACCAGCGCCAGCCCGCATGCCACGTCAATCACGGAATGCTGCTTGGTAAACACGGTAGAGGCGCAGATCAGCGCGGCCCATGCCCACGCCACAATTTTCAGCTTCGGGCGTTTTGCGGCAAGTTTGCTTTCGCTGAACGCCAGCGCCATCGCCGCCGAGCTTTGGCAGTGGATAGACGGGCACACGTTTACGGCAGCGTCGGCGCGCCAAAGCATCTGCATAAGGCGAATGGCCCAGTTATCACGCCCCAGCGCGGCCACATCCGGGCGCAACGCAAGGCCGTTCGGGAGAAGCATGTACACAATCAGGCAAAACGTCATGCCCGAAAACATCATCAGGCACAATTTACCATAAGCGGCCGTATCCGCCCACCATAGGCTCGCCGTTACCGCCGCCAACAGCACAAACCAGCTGCAATACGGGATCACGAACCACTCGCAGAAGGGGATAGCGCCATCCAACGGGCACCACAGGATATATTTGGCTTTTACGGTAAGATCCAGCGCGAAGAACCACACTAAGTATAAAAGCCAGTAGCTTTGATACCACAAATGCGGCCGCGCCGTCAGCATCTTTTTGATCGTTTGCATGCAGGCAGCTCCTTTTTTGTCGATGGGGCTATTCTAGCACAGGGCCTTGCCCTTGCGCAAGGCGGCCCGGGCGGGTACAATAAAAAAGGGAAATCGCTTGCGTTTTTCGCGCCGCCCTTTACCCTATAAGGAGAATTGCATGGAGAAGCTTCCGATCCGTCTGATCGCATTTGATCTCGACGGCACCGTTTTGAATCATGAAAAAATCATCACGCCCCGCACCCACGCCGCGCTGGCTGCCGCCGCAAAAAAAGGCGTCGTTCTGGCGCCCGCCACGGGCCGCACCCTCGCAAACCTCAGCGTTGTCGAGCAGCTGCCGGGCCTTTTGCCCTATGCGCTGACCTCGAACGGCGCGGCCGTTTGGCAGCTGGGCAGCAGGCCCGAGGCCGCCGTGCGCAGCCGTTGGGGCGAAAACATCGGTGCCCCGGCAGGCCGGCTTCCGCCGGATTGCCGCTGTGTCGCGCTAAAAGGGCTTTCGGCCCAAAAGGCGCTGGAAGTGCATGATGTACTGGCGCCTTTTTTGCCCGGCAACCTGAAAGCTTTTCTTGAGGGCCGCAGCGTCAGCGCCCGCCCGAGCTACGATTGGGAGCAGGCGCACGGCTCGGCGGGTTTCCGCCCGGGGCCGGGGCTTTCCACGGTAGTGGAAAGCTTGCCCGATGCGCTGCGCGCCGAGGATGGCCGCATCGAAAAGTTTTGCATGTTTTTCCGCGATGAAAAAACGCTTTGCGCGGCGCGCACGGCGCTGGGCCGCATTACGGACATCGAAGTGGTGCAGGGCTCGCCCGACAACCTCGAAATCACAGCCCCCGGCGTGGATAAGGGCCTCGGGCTGCGCCGGCTGTGCACGGCGCTGGGCATCCAGCCTGAAGCCGCGCTGGCCATCGGCGACAGCGAAAACGATTGGGGCATGCTGCGCGTGGCCGGCTATCCCGCCGCGATGGCAAACGCCACGCCCGAAACAAAAGCCCTTGCGCGCTATGTCAGCGCCGCCGATAACGACCATGACGGCGTGGCCGAGCTGATCGAAGCACTGGTTTTGTAAGGCGGCCGCGGCAGGAAAATTTTGCTTTTGCCATTCAGCCGCGGCTGGAATCCATCAAAAAACGGGCGCCCGCCGGGGAAAATCCGGCAGACGTCCGTTTTGTTTTATCCAAAATTTTCGCGTGGCCCTTAGGCCTTTTTGCGCGCGGATCTTGCCAAGATCACAGCCGCCGTAAGAAACAGCGGCAGCCCGCCGATCACGCTGATCGGCATAGGCCCAAGCATCTGACGGTCGAGATAAGCCGCCGTCGTCATCATCAGGCCGAAGCTCGCGATCGCGTTAAACGCGCCGTGCGCCAGCGCCGGCGCCCAAATGTTGCCCGCTTTTTCGTAGAAGAAATCCATCAACGTGCCCAGCGCCACGCACACGATGCAGAACAGCCCCATGCCGGCCAGCACCATATACCACGGCGCGTTGAAGATGCCAAGGTTATACTCGTATCCCACCAAAATAATCAGCGGCCAATGCCAGCTGCCCCAAATCAGGCCGCCCACGATGCGGCCCTTTGCCTCGCCGAAGCGCGCTTTCAGCCGCGGGTACATATAGCCCCGCCAGCCTGCCTCCTCGCCAACGGCAAACAGCATATTAAAGAAAGCACCCAGCAGCGCCTGTACACACCCAATCGCCATATAGGCGGCGGGCGTAAGGTTCGCCATCGTGGCCGCTGCCGTCGCCGCGCCAAATTTGGCCGTCAAGTACTCGCTGCAAGTGGGGTCGAACGCGGCCGGGAACAAAACAAAAAACAGCCCCGCGCCCAACAGCGTCAAAAGCGCAGGCGATACCCACGCCAAAAGCCACCAGCCCCAGCGGCCCTTAAAAAGCGGCTTCCACTGTACGCCGGTTTTTTTGCGGCTGATCCCGCGCGATACGATGCATGCCGCGATCAGCGGCGCAAACATCCCCAGCGAAGAAAAAAGCGTAAATGCGGCCGCGTTGCCGTTCAGCGTCATCACGCAGCCGGTAATAAACAGCGCCCATGCGATGCCGAACGCAAAAATCAAATACTTTGAAAGCCCCTTGGAAAGATCCTGCGCCGGGGCGGCGCTTTGGGCTTCGGCCACGGCCGTTTGCGCCGTGCTGGTTTCTTCTGCCGGGCTTTGTACAGCCTGCGCGGCCGGCTGCGTATCATGCATTTGTTCTGTCATACAAACTTCACCGCCGTTCCGTAAGCAATTACTTCGGCTGCGCCCTGCATTACGCTTGAGGAAGCATAGCGCATGCACACCACGGCATCCGCCCCCAGCGCCTCGGCATCTTTTACCATGCGCCCTGTGGCGATCTGGCGCGCCTCTACCAGCATCTCGGCATAATCCTTGATCTCGCCGCCCACCAACGTGCGGAACCCGGCGAGCAGATCATGCCCAAAATTTTTCGATTGCACCGTGCTGCCGCGCACGACGCCCAAAACCTCGAATCGCTTACCCGGGATGTCATTAGTAGTTACGATAAGCATCTTCTTCTCCTCCTTGAATCTCCTTAAAGCGCTGATACAGCACCACCAGCACACAGATAATACAGATTGCCGGAATCCCGATCAGCAAAGCCACCAGCGGCGCCGGCGGCGCACCGGCCGGGTCCTCCATGCAAGCCCATACGACAAAGGCGATTATAAACGCCATCATCGCAATAAAGATACCTGCCCCAAGCACAGCGCCCTGATAGCGCTGCGTTTTGCGGTCCACTTTCTGCACATTCACAAATCTTACCCCCTGACGTTCTCTTTTTTCAAGAGTATTCAGCGCTTCGGATACATCAAGGTCGTCCATGCTCGGCTTTTCGCCCAACACCCGGCAGAACTCCATCGCCTCGGCAAGGCTGCTCTGGCGCACTTGCAGCTCCTGCATATGGCGCCGCATGCCGTCCGAAAGGCTTAGCTGCCCATCCAGCATCTGCCGGATCTCAGCCAGAGGCACATCCAGCTTTCGTAAAAGCTTGATGCGCTGAAGCCGCTCGACATCCTGCGGAGCATAATCCCGGTAGCCGTTGCCGGCATCCCGCCGCGGCTGCAGCAGGCCCTCCTCCTCATAAAACCGGATGTTTTTTTTGGTAATGCCTACCGCAGCTTCGACCTCGTTGATCTTCATCGCCGCAATCCTCCTTGCGAAAAACAATATAGACCTTCCAGAAAGGGGAAAGTCAAGGGCAAATACTTGGGGTTTCTCCGGCATTCGGGGCAAAAAAGCACATTTTGCAAAGAAAAAGCCTTCCCTGCCGGGGGAAGGTTCGCGGCCGTGCGCGCTTAAAAATAGGAGCGTATCTGAAATTTATCGCCGGTTTCTTTTTTCGGTTGTACCACAATATGCTCGTGATTGAAGTCGAACGAAACCGGCGTACAAAGCTCTGCGTTGCGCGTCATGCGCAGCAGTTCATCCACGCGCTTTTTTTCTTCGGGCACATAGAACAGGTAGCTGACACCCTCTTTTTTCGCACGGCCCGTGCGGCCGATGCGGTGGGTATAATGCTCGTTATCGCCGGGCACATCGTAGTTCACGACGGCGTCCACATCCGATACGTCGATGCCGCGCGCGGCCACATCCGTGGCCACAAGCACATTCAGCTTGCCCGCCTTGAACACTTCCATAATGCGGTTGCGCTCGCTCTGGCTCATATCGCCATGCAGGCAATCGACCGAAAAGCCCAGCCGCGCCAGCTGATTGGCAAGGGTGGCCGTCGTAAATTTTGTATCGCAGAACACCATCACGCGCTGATATTTTTCGCCCACGATCAGCTGCGCCAGATCGGCAAGCTTATTGCGGCCCGAGGTTTCGAGCATATACTGCGTGATTTTGGGCTGGCTTTCCTCTTTGGGCTGCACGTCGATCTCTTCGGCGTCGTGCTGATACAGCCAGCCGATGTCCATCACCTCGCGGCTGATTGTCGCCGAAAACATCGAAAGGTGCTTTTTAGCCTTCATCAGGTCGAGAATATGGCGGACATCCTTATAAAAGCCCATGTTCAGCATCTCGTCCGCTTCGTCCAGCACGATCTGCGTCACATGCGAAAGGTCGATGGCATGATGCTTATAGTGGTCCATCAAGCGGCCCGGCGTGGCCACCACGATCTGGCAGCCGGCTTTCAGTTTTGCGGCCTGTGCCTCAAGGTTGGCACCGCCATAGACGCATACAATGTGGATTTCTTCAATGAAATATGCCAAATCGGATAAGTCGTTTGTGATCTGCTGCGCCAGCTCGCGCGTCGGCGCAAGGATTACGGCCTGCGGCAGCGTGGCGGCGCGGTCGGTGTTTTCAATCAGGGGGATGCCGAAAGCACAGGTTTTGCCCGTGCCTGTGGGCGCTTTTGCAATGACATCATGCCCCGCGAGCATCAGGGGAATCGCCTTTTGTTGAATTTCGGTCATTTCGGTAAAGCCCATACGCTCCACGGCCTTGTGCAGCGCGGGGCAGACGTTCAGCTCGGTATACAGCATTTTCAAAAACTCCCATCTCAGCGGCTTTTTCCATTTTTCCGATTATACCATATTGCGTTCTAAACAAAAAGGCACCGCCCACGAAAAGGCTGCGCCCTAAAAAACTATTTTGCAAACACAACCCAAACGCCGCCGCACGGCGTCACGGTACAGCCCGCATCGGCCAACGCCGCGGCGGTATCGGCCTCGGCCGTGCAGTAGGCGGCGGCCGGATAGGGGTTTTGCGCGGCCAGAAGCGCGGCTTGCGTGGCCGCCATATCCTGCGTCAGCTCCGGCACACCATAGGCATCGCGGCTGATGAGCCAAAAGTTCGAGGCAACGCCGTATTGCAGCAGATAGGCGCATGTCGGGCGGTCATCCCGCAGCTCGAGGTTATACAGCACCGTTTTGCCGCCCATCGCGGCCCGCAGCGCTGCGGCATCCGCCTGCCCTGCCCAAGTTTGCGTCTGCGCAAAATCGGCATGCTTCACGGCCAGCGCGGGCGCAAGGTCTAAGGCCTGCACGGCTAGCAGCACGGCCAGCGCCAATACCGCCCAGCGATTGTGCGCCGTGCCCTGCGCGGAAAAGTGTGTGCGCGATTTGTTGGCTTTTTGCGCCGCTTGTGCGGCCGCATCCGGCACACAAAACTCCTGCGGCGTGTTTTCTTTGGCCTGCGGCGCATTTGCTTTCCGCCGTGCTGCCAGCGCCGACGCCTGCCGCAGCCAGAACACAATGCCTGCCAGCACAAGCGTCTCGTTCACGCTCCAAAACAGGCGCCCGCTGGCGCGGAACGCGCTGCACACGCTCTCGATGCCGGCCGGCAGCGGCAGGCGCACCAGCACATGGCTGAACGCACACACCACGTTGCTGACGGCAAACACCGTCGAAAACGCCAAGAATGCCGTCAGAGATGGGTAGGCGCGCAGCCTTGCGCCGATTTTCCGCAGCCCCGCCCGCGGCGCACGGCAAAACCGAACCGCCAGCCAAAGCGCGGCCACCGCCAGCGCCGCCAACACGCCCAGCCCTAAATAATTAAAGCTTTCCAGCCCGTTTTCGGCATAAGCGCGCATCGGCAAAATAAGCGACCAAGCAATCGTGCCCTGCCCGGGCACCCACCAGTTCGGCCCAAGGCTTTTCGGGTTGAACAGCGCGTTCAGGTTCAGGCCCATCGTGCCGTAGCCGCTTGTGTTGCCCGTGCCCAGCGTCAAATCGCCCAGCAGCGCAGCGCTGCCCACGGCCCCCGCGGCCGAAAGCATCCATAGCCCCAACGGCGCAAAACGCCGAAGCCCTCCGCGTTTTGGCGCCGCGCGCACAAAGCCATCGCCCACAGCCGCGGCAAAAAAGCCAAGCACCATCGGCGTAAAATACACGTGCAGCCAAACCGAGCCAGCCCCCAGCGCCGCAAACGCGATATATGCGCCCAGCCGGCCCGTGCGCCGGCAGGTAAAATACAGCCACAGCGCCAGCAACAGTATCCACTGAAACGAAAGCGACGTATGCCGAAACAGCCGCTCGAGCAAGACCGGCGAAAAGCAAAAAATGCCGCCGCCCAGCACGGCCGCGGCACGGCTTTCGGCAAAAAGCGAAACAAGCAGCGCCCCGCAGGCGCCCTGCATCATCAGGTTGAAAAGGCACAAAATCCCCTCAAACTGAAAAGTGGCGGGCAAAATGCCGCCGATCAGCTTGAAGAAAATTTCAAACAGCGGGATGCTATCGCACAGGCTTGTGTACCCGCCGAAGGGAAACGATATAAGCTCTGAAAAGGTCAGCGGAAAAAATGCGCCCGCCTGCCGGTAGGCCAGCCACCCGGCATAGCGCTGCGTTACATCGGTTTCCACATAGCCGTTGAAAATCCATGCATCATACGTCACGTCCAGCGGGCGCACACCGTACAGGCACAAAAACAGGATGCCGCCCACCGCCGCGCCCAGCAGGCAGGGCAGCAGGGGCGAAACTTGCACGGCGCGGGGCCGCAGGCGGTCATTCATGGGCTTCTCCTTTGGCGGCAAAAGCCGCTGGCTTTAAGGCTTTGGGGTACATCACAAATTTTTCGTTTTCACGGCTGCGCCCGAATATACCGTTTTTCCGCGATGCAGCTTTTCTGATTTTCGCGCGGCGCAAAAAAACGCTGCCGTTCAGCCAGCGGCGTCTGCGGTATGCAGGTTCCAACGGGGCAGTGCATCGGCGCACGCGGCGGAGTTTACCGTTACCGTGCCGCCGCCCGTGTACAGCGAAGAAAGGCGGACGCTGCCGCTGCCGTTTTGCATCACAACGGGCACATACTGGCGGCCGGATGCCGGCAGACAAAAGCCCGTGTAGGTATCGTCGTCGGCATACAGGCTGCCCGTGGCGGCATACACGGCCCCGCGGCCGAGGTTCAGCGCTTTTTGCAGGGCGTCGCCGCCCGTAAGGGCATACTCCACTTCCACATCGGCAATAAACGCGCCCTGTGTATCGCTTTGGCACGAAAGCGTCACGCTGCCGTCGCCGTTATCCTGTATGCACACAGATACCTCGGCGCCCAGCGCCTTATCGCCCGCGCGCTGCCAAAGCCAGCTGTATTCGGTGGCCTGCACTTTATCATAATAACGCCATACTTGGCGGTAAAAATACCAGTTTTGCAAAGCCAGCCAGCCATCGACAGGCAAATTTGGCGTTTGCACCCAGCGATATTCGCCCGCGGCAAAATTTTCGCTGTAGGCATTCTGGGCGTTTTGGCCCAACGCGTGGATAATATAATCGTATCCTGTCGGCTGAAACTGGCCCTTTACGGTTTCCAGCCCCGTCGCGTACACGCTGAATACCGCGTCGCCGCCCGTCAGCGTATCGGCCGTGCACAGCGCCGCAGTATAGGTGCTTGTGCCGCCCAGCGCAGGGATCTGTGTGCCGCTTGTGCCGATGCCGCGGCGCGCCGCCAGCGCATCCCGGCCGCATAAAAGGCAGCTGCCCGCCAGCACGGCCGCGCACAGCCCGGCAAGGATACGCTCGGCCGGCATCCTCGCGTGGGCAGCGCGCCCCGCCGCCAGCCGCGGCGCGGCTTTTGCGCCAAGCAGATTTTTTTGCGCTGCCAACGCATACACGCCGCGCACCGCGCCCGCCAGCGCCAATATCGCCGAGTAGCCTTCCAGCGGCTCACGCGCGTTATAGCCGCTGCCCGCCAGAATGTACGCCACCGTGCCCGCCAAAACGCTCGCCATCAAAAAGTACAGCAGCAGCCCGTTTGCCGAGAGCTTTTTTTGAATAAGGCGCACCGTGCAGAAAAGTAAAAATACAAGGCACACGGCCGCGCCCAGCCAAAAGCGCCCGCAGGTAAACAGATAGCTTATGGCCGGGCGGCTGCCCGTCCCATTAAAATAGTAATACTGCGCCTGCCCTGTCGCCGCAAGCGAGGCAAACCAAGCGCCCGGCGCGCCGCCCGTTACCAGCGCCGCCGAGGCAAAAACGCCCACGGCCAGCGCAAGCGTATATGCGGCGAGGCACACCAAAAATCGCTTAACGCCCGCACGGTAGCGGCACAGATGCAGCAGCACAAAAATCACGCTCGCGGCCGCGATGCAGGCCAAGCCGTAATCGCTCGACCATGTGATGCAAAAGCCCAGCACGGCGCCGCAGGCCGCCGCGCGCCGCGGCGCAGAAAAGCTTTCGCGCACATCCCACGCATGCTGCGGGCAAAGGCGGTTCCACAAAAGGATACCCAGCACCAGCAAAAACGGCAGCCAGCTGCGCGCCACGCGCATCGAGTTTGAGGGCGTATACAGCCCCGTAAAAGTTTCATTCAGCCAAGCGCCCGCCGCGCCGCCGGGTATAGCGGAAAAGATCTGCGTCGAAACCAGCTTGGAAAACACGGCTGAGGCCGCCATCGAGGGCAAGGCCTTTTGCGTTACAAGGTAAAAAAGGCAAAACACCGCCAAGCTGAACAGCACGTTTGCCGTAACGTTCGTTACAAAAAGGCTTTGGGCAAAGCTTCCGCCCAAAAGCGCCAACAGCGGCAGATTGCACACCACCGGCGCCATACCGATGTAGTTGGCAAAATCCGTATAGGGGCGCTGGCCGGCCAGCATGCGGCGGAACACGTTATAGCTCTGCCAATCGCCGTCGACGGAAACATAATCGCACACAGCAAGGCGCCGCACGCCCAGCGCCAGCGAAAACGCCGCCAGCGCCAGCAGCCAAAGCGCCGCCACGCCAAAACGCCTGTACGCCACACGGCGTTGTTTATTTTTTTCGGTTTCCATCGCGGTTTCCTCCGTTTAGGCCAGATTTCTGTTTGTATTATAGCCCGTCGGCGCAGGCATGGCAAACACCATACAGAAAAAAGAACCGCATGCCCAAACGGCACACGGTTCTCCTCTCTCTGCCTTAAAATACAATTTAGGCTTCGTCCAGCTTCTGCTTGAAGCGGCCGCTGGCCTTAAACCCGGGGATCGACGTAGATTCCAGACGGCTGGAGACCTTCGTCTTCGGGTTCGTATAGGCTTTCGGCTTGCGGGGACGCATCTCGAAGCGGCCAAAACCCGCGATGGTAACCTTTTCGTCAGCCTTCAGGCACTCCGCGATCTGATCGAACAGGGCATCCATCGTCGCTTCTACTTGCTGGGCGTTGTAGCCCGTCTTTTCGGCAACGGTCGTAATCATTTGAGAACGTGTCATAAGTTTTGAAAACCTCCGGAATCTGTTATATACGTTAAAAAACCGCGCTTTGCAGTCAAATCACGCGATGTACAGTATAGCAGATGGCTTTTCTCTTTACGATATTCAACACGTAAAACATCACGAAAAACACGCGAAAAGTATTTGCTTCAAAAATCCCGGAGTTTTAACGCTATAATGTGGCAATATCAATAAGGGGAACTTTTTTCAGATCGTGTTCGCTGCGCAGACAGTCCACAACCGCGGTCGCGGTATCGACGGCCGTGATGCAGGGGATGCTCAGCTCCACCGCTTTGCGGCGCAGCCGGACGGAATCGCGCTTTGGGTCGCGCCCTTTCGCGCTGGTGGAGAACACATAATCCACGAGGCCGCTTTCCAGCAGGTCCTGCACGTTCGGGTGCGGCTCGGAAAGGGGGCGCACCTCGTTGCAGGGTACCATGTGCTGGTTTAGCCACGCGCAGGTGCCGGCCGTGCCGTACAGCTTATAGCCCAAAGCCTTCATCTTCCACGCAATGTCCACAAACTCCGGCTTATCGGTATCCTTTACAGTAAACAGGCAGCAGGAGGCAGGCCCCGGCGTTTTAAAGGTGTAGCCCGCGCCGATCAGGCCTTTCAGCAGCGCATCGTGATAGTTCGGCGCGATGCCCAGCACCTCGCCCGTCGATTTCATCTCGGGGCCAAACTGCGTATCCACGCCGTGCAGCTTTTCAAAGCTGAACACAGGCACCTTGATGGCGATATTTTTCGCCGCCGGGTGCAGGCCCGTGCCGTGGCCCATCGCAGCCAGCTTTTCGCCAAGGCAGCACCGCACGGCCAAATCAACCATCGGTACGCCCGTTACCTTAGAAATATACGGCACCGTGCGCGAGGAGCGCGGGTTTACCTCAATGACGTATACCTTCCCGTTTGAGACGGCGTACTGTACGTTAACAAGGCCCACCACATGCAGCTCACGCGCAAAACGGCCCGTGTAATCCACGATCGTGTCGATTTCTTCTTTGGTCAGGCGCTGCGCCGGATAGACACAGATGGAATCGCCCGAGTGGACGCCTGTGCGCTCGACCTGCTCCATGATGCCGGGAATCAGGAAATCCGTGCCATCGCAGATGGCGTCCACTTCGCACTCGATGCCCTGAATATATTTGTCCATCAGCACAGGATGCTCCATATCCACATGCTCCATGATGACGCCCATATATTCTTTCACGTCCGCCGTGTTAAACGCGACGATCATGTTCTGGCCGCCCAGCACATAGCTCGGGCGCATCAAAACCGGGAAGCCCACCTCGTCGGCGGCCGCAAGGGCTTCGTCGAGGTTAAACACGGTGCGGCCCGCCGCGCGCGGGATTTTGCAGCGCTCCAAAAGCTCGTCAAAGCGCTCGCGGTCCTCTGCTTCGTCGATGGCGTCGGCAGGCGTACCAAGGATGGGCAGGCCGATTTCGTCCATGTGCTTTGCCAGCTTGATGGCCGTCTGGCCGCCAAACTGCACCACACAGGCATCCGGTTTTTCCGCCGCGATCACGTTATCTACGCTTTCGGGCGTCAGCGGGTCGAAATACAGGCGGTCGCCCGTATCAAAATCGGTCGAAACGGTTTCGGGGTTGTTGTTGACGATGATGGCCTCACACCCGTGGGCTTTCAGCGTCCAGACGCAGTGCACCGAGCAGTAATCAAACTCGATGCCCTGCCCAATGCGGATCGGCCCGGAGCCAAACACCAGCACCTTTTTCTTTTTGCCGGCCTTTTGCTCCTTTTCCGCGATAAATTCAGCGGCTTCGTTGTCGCCGTCGTAGGTAGAGTAGAAGTACGGCGTCGAGGCCGAGAACTCGGCGGCGCAGGTATCCACCATCTTAAAGCCCGCGCGGTAGTTTTCCAGCGGCAGCGCCTTTGCGCCCGTCAGGCGGCGGATGGTTTTATCCTGAAAACCGTACTTTTTGGCTTCCTGATACTGTGCCTTGCCGATCGTGCCGCCGCAGGCGGCCAGCGCCTTTTCCATATTGGCAAGGTGCTGCAGCTTATCCAAAAACCACCAGTCGATTTTCGTAATGTCCCAGATCGTTTTATGGTCGATGCCGCGCTTGAGCGCCTCGTACACGCAGAACACCCGCTCGGAATCCTGTACATGCAAATGGTCGATCACAGCCTCATCGCTCCATGCGGCAAAGGTGTGCAGCGTCAGCGTATCCATGCCAAGCTCGATCGAAGAAACCGCTTTCATCATGGCGGCCTCGAAGCTGTTGCCGATCGCCATTACTTCGCCCGTCGCCATCATCTGTGTGCCGAGGGATTTATCCGCGTAGACAAACTTATCAAAGGGCCATTTCGGGTATTTGACGACGACATAATCAAGCGCAGGCTCAAAGCAGGCACAGGTTTTTCCTGTGACATCGTTTGTGATTTCATCGAGGGTATAGCCCATCGCAATCTTCGTCGCCACCTTGGCGATGGGGTAGCCCGTCGCCTTGCTGGCCAGCGCCGAAGAGCGCGAAACGCGCGGGTTGACCTCGATTACGGCGTAATCGAAGCTATCGGGCTTTAAGGCAAACTGGCAGTTGCAGCCGCCCTCGATGCCAAGCTCGGTGATAATGTCGAGCGCCGCGGTGCGCAGCATCTGATATTCGTGGTCAGAAAGCGTCTGGCTCGGGGCCACGACGACGGAATCGCCCGTGTGGATGCCCACAGGGTCGAGGTTTTCCATATTACATACGGTGATGACATTGCCCTTGTGGTCGCGCATCACCTCATACTCGATCTCTTTCCAGCCCGCAATGCACTTTTCCACCAAAATCTGATGGATAGGGGAAAGCCGCAGCCCGTTTGTGCCGATCTCCACAAGTTTTTCGCGTGTGGCGCAGATGCCGCCGCCCGTGCCGCCCATCGTAAAGGCGGGCCGCACGATCACCGGGTAGCCGATGTGGTCGGCACAGGCCAAGGCGCTCGGCAGATCCTCCACGACCTCGGAGGGGATGATGGGCTGATGCAGCTTTTCCATCGTCTCCTTAAAAAGCTCGCGGTCCTCGGCGCGGTCGATGGTATCGGGCTTACAGGCCAAAAGGCGAATGCCGTGTTTGTCGAGGTAGCCGCTGCGCGCCAGCTCCATCGAAAGGTTCAGGCCCATCTGGCCGCCGAGGTTCGGCAGCACGGAATCGGGCTTTTCGATCTCAAGGATGCGCTCGACAACTTCGAGCTTCATCGGCTCGATATATACATGGTCGGCTACCTCGGGGTCCGTCATAATGGTGGCGGGGTTTGAGTTGAGCAGGACGGTTTCGATGCCTTCCTCTTTCAGCGCGCGGCAGGCCTGTGTGCCCGAATAATCAAATTCGGCCGCCTGCCCGATGATGATCGGCCCACTGCCGATGACGAGTACCTTTTTGATGCTTAAGTCCTTCGGCATATCAGCGCGCCTCCTTTGCTGCTTTTACGTTCGCCAAAAAGCGGTCGAACAAAAACTCGGTATCCTTCGGGCCGCCGCTGGCCTCCGGGTGAAACTGCACGGTAAAGCAGTTCCAGCAGGTATACTGTACGCCCTCGCAAGTGTGGTCGTTGGCGTTCACTTGCGCAACGGCGCCCTTTTCGGGCGGCAGCGCATCGCCCACAACGGCATAGCCGTGGTTTTGGCTTGTGATAAAGGTGCGGCCTGTGGCGAAATCGGTCACGGGCTGATTGGCGCCGCGGTGGCCGTATTTCAGCTTCATGGTTTTAGCGCCGGCGGCCAGCGCCGCCAGCTGATGCCCAAGGCAGATGCCGAACGTCGGCAGGCCCAGCGCCATGATCTCTTTCAGGTTTTCGATCACTTTTGTCGGCTCGGCCGGGTCGCCGGGGCCGTTCGAGAGCATGATGCCGTCCGGGTGCTGTGCGGCAACCTGCTCGGCCGTCGAAAACCCGGGCATCACCGTCACCTTGCAGCCGCGCTTTGTTAGGCAGCGCACGATGTTGCGCTTGCAGCCGTAATCCATCAGCACAACATGCGTTTCGCCCGCCGCGTTGTAGGTTTCGGGCGCGGCGCACGTCACGCTTTTCACGGCGTCCGTCACAGCATAGGCACGGATGGTTTTAAGCAGGGCGGCCGTCTTTTCGGCGTTGGCCGCGTCGGCCGGGTCGAACTCGGTCAGGATGGCGCCGTTCATCACGCCGCTTTCGCGCAGAATGCGCGTCAGGTGGCGCGTGTCGATGCCTTCGATACCGATGATGCCGTTTGCTTTCAAAAAGGTGTCGAGTGTCGTCTCGCTGCGCCAGTTTGAAGGCGTCGTGCAGGCTTCGCGCACAATGTAGCCACGCGCCCAGATGCGGGGCGATTCCATATCCTTGCCGTTCATGCCGTAATTGCCGATCAGCGGGTAGGTTTGGGTGATGATCTGGCCGTAATAGCTTGGGTCCGTCAGCGTTTCTTCAAAGCCGACCATGCCTGTTGCAAAGACAACTTCGCCCACTGTAACGCCCGTACAGCCAAGAGATTTCCCCGCGAATACGGTTCCGTTTGCCAAAAGCAGATATGCGTTCATGTCATGTCCTCTTTTTTGCACTGTGCATTCCGTAAGTGTGTTTTATGTCGGGCCAAGCGCGCGGCCCGTGCCCCGTATGCTGTTAGGCCAAGCCCGCAGGCGAGGCCGCAAAGCCAAGCGCCCGATCGGCGCCAAGCTTACAGCGTCTGTTTTGCTTTTTGCGCCATTTTGCGGCTGCCGAGATGCACCAGCGGCAGCTTGCCCGCTTTGCAGATCGGGCACTCCTCGGGCGCATAGTTCGGCAGGTCAAGCTTCAAGGCGCTCGCCACAATCGGGATGGGCGAGGGGGCATCGGCCTTTGTGCGGTCAACGACGCAGCAGATGCCCACGCACACGCCGCCCGCCTGTTCGATGACGCGCTTAGTTTCCAGCGAGGATACGCCCGTTGTCACTACGTCCTCAGCGATCAAGCACTTTTCGCCCGGGTGGATTGCAAAGCGCTTGAGGGCCATCACGTTTTCCACGCGCTCGGTAAAGATCGCGCGTTTGCCCGTCTGGCGGCCCAGCTCATACGCATACACGATGCCGCCCATCGCCGGCCCGACGATCACGTCCACATCCAGCTTTTTCACGGCCTCGGCCACCGGCTTCATCACCTCGGCACATTTTTCCGGGTACTGCTGCAAATAGGCCATCTGGCAGTATGCGCCCGAGTGGCGCCCGCTCGAAAGCAGAAAGTGCCCCTCTAAAAAGGCATCGCAGCTTTTCAAAATCTCGATCGCATCGCTCATGTTTTTGCTCCCTCTTCGTTTCGTTTTCTCATTTTAACACGCAGATTTTATAAATGCAAATTTATACATAAAATTAGGCAAATATTTGAATATTTATTCGTATTGAAATTGCAGCGGCAGCGCCGGGGAAAATCTTTTGCGCGGCCTTTCGGTTTTGGGCCGCTTACGCCTCGTAATCGAAAATGGCCTTTTGCGCCAACAATTTGCCATACTGTGCTTTCCACGCGGCATGCTGCGCCGAAGCATCGTAGGCGGCCAGCTTTTCCGGCGCGATCTCCAGCCGGATCAAGAGATCATAGCGGTTCGGGCGCGCCACCACATTGCGGCGGCACACAACGCTTTCCACTTCCGCCATCTCGGCGGTGCTTTTGGCCCAGAAGCGCTCGATCTCGGCGCACAGGGCGGTTTTGTCCGTTACAGCTTCGTTAAACTTTACCAAAATGCAGTGTCTCATGCAAAAGGCTCCTCTCTATGGTCAGCGCGCCGCGCCCACCAGCTCGGCAACGTGCGCAACGCCGTGCGCATCCATCCATTGCCCAATCTCTTCTGTGACGGTTTGTAACGCGCGCGGATTTGCAAAGTTTGCCGCGCCCACCTGCACGGCCGAGGCCCCGGCCATTAAAAATTCAATCGCGTCCTCGCCCGAGGCGATGCCGCCGAGGCCGATCACCGGGATTTTTACCGCGCCCGCCGCCTGCCATACCATGCGCAGCGCGATGGGGCGAATGGCCGGCCCGGAAAGCCCCGCAAAAATATTGTTGAAAACGGGCCGGCGCGCCTCGAGGTCGATCGCGCAGGCCTGAAACGTATTTGTCAGGCTGACGGCATCCGCGCCCGCAGCCTCGGCGGCCTTGCACATATCAGGGATATTTTCGGCCTGCGGGCTGAGCTTTACGATCAGCGGTTTATGGCATACGGCGCGCACCATGCCCACAACGGCCCCGGCGCAGGCAGCCTTTACGCCGTAGGCCATGCCGCCCTTTTTCACGTTCGGGCAGCTGATGTTCAGTTCGATCATATCCACAGCGCTTGCGTCCAAAAGGCGCGCGCCCTCTACGTATTCTTCCTCGCTGTGGCCGCCGAGGTTTGCCAGCGTGACGATGCCGTAAGCTTGTTTCAGGCGCAGCATCTCGGGCAGCTCGTGCGCGATAAAGTGTGCGACGCCCGGGTTTTGCAGGCCGATCGAGTTCATCAGGCCCGCGGGCGTCTCGTACAGGCGCGCGCCCTCGTTGCCATACTGCGCATGCAGCGTCAGGCCCTTGCCCGAGATGCCGCCGATCTTGCCGAGGTCAACAAGGTCCTCATATTCCGGGCCGTAGCCCACCGTGCCCGAGGCGCCGATCACCGGGCTGTGCATCGCAAAGCCCAGCAGGTTCGTCGTTAAATCCGCCATTGCGTGTTCTCCTTTTCGCGGCGCGCCGCGCTTAAAAGATGTCCGAAGCGCAAAACACCGGCCCGTTTTTACAGATACTTACGGCCTCGCCGCGCGTGGTTTTACAGGTACAGCCAAGGCAGGCCCCGATGCCGCAGGCCATTTTGCCTTCCATGCTGCAAAAACACGGCACACCGGCCGCCTTTGCCCCGGCCGCTACGGCTTTCATCATGGGCGCAGGGCCGCAAACCAAAATCACGTCGTAGGCTTCCGGCGCGTACAGCTGCGTTACAAGGCCGTGTACGCCGGCTTTTCCGCTGTCGGTGGCCACTTTTACGCGGCGCGTAACGCCGCGGTAGCAAGCCGTGGCATAAGGCATATCCTGAAAGCCGAACGCCGCATCCGGCAAAGTACCCGCAGCGGCAAGCTCTCGCGCCAGTTGATACAGCGGTGCCGTGCCGATGCCCCCACCCACCAGCAAAATGCGGCGGTATTGCGCGGCAAGCGCCGCGGCGTCGAAGCCGTTTCCCATCGGGCCGGTAAGCTGGATGCGCCCGCCCGTTTTCAGCCGGGCAAGCTGCTCGGTGCCCGCGCCCTTGATCTGATACAAAAATTGCAGCGCATGCGTTTCGGGCGCCCAGCTGTGGACGCTGATCGGCCGCGAAAGAAATGGCGCCTCATCGGGCGCCCACGCCCGCAGGGTAAAAAACTGCCCCGCATGCGGCGCATGCGCATCGTCGGGCCAAAGCACGGTCAACAGACGAATGTTCTCGGCCAGCGTTTCCTGGCTGAGCACAATAGCCTCAAAGCAAATCGCAGGCATGCGCAATATCCTCCTTCATCCGAACACACTCGTGATAGGCGGCCTCGTCGAAGGCGATGCCGGGCTGTTTTTTGTAGGCCAGCAGGATGCCGCGGCTGGAATTTACGACGCCGCCGTTGCGCGCCTTGAGATACAAGGCAATATCTGCGGCCTTGCCGCCCTGCGCGCCATAGCCCGGGATGAGGAAAAAGGTTTGCGGATAGCGCACACGGATTTCGCTTGCCTCCTCGGCGTGTGTGCCGCCGATCACCAGCCCAAGCGAGGAATATCCGTGTTCGCCGAGGTATCCTTCGCCCAGCGCCGCCGCTTTATCGCCCACAAGGTCGTAGACATGGCGCCCGTCGGCCAGCGTTTCATATTCAAAATCCTTGGCGCCGGGGTTTGAGGTGCGGCACAGGATAAACATGCCCTTGCCCTGTTTTTCGGCGTAGGGCAGGTAAGGCGAAAGGCTGTCGAGGCCCATATACGGCGCAAGGGTGATGCAATCGGCCTCAAACTCGCCCGCAAAGTGTGCTTTTGCATACATTTCAGCCGTTTTGGCGATGTCGCCGCGTTTGATGTCGGCGATTACGGGCCGCCCTGCGGCGCGCACAGCGGCCAGCGTTTTGGCGTAGGCGGCAAGGCCATCGAGGCCCAGCGCCTCATAGTAGGCGATCTGCACTTTATAGCAGCCCGCCACGGCCTTTGTGGCGTCGATCAGCGCCGTGTTAAAGCGAAAAATGCTTTCGCCCGGCGTTTCGCCCGCTTGGGCAAAGTTCTCCGGCAGATAGGAAATGTCCGTATCCAGCCCCACGCAGACGGGCCCGCGCGCGGCAACGCCCTCATAGAGTTTATCCATACTGGTATGCATCAAAAAGCCTTTCCTTTCTGCCGCCGGCTATGCCGCGGCGCAGCGCCCGGTTGTTTTGTTCCTTATTATAAAAGGGGATCTATTCGGCGCGGTAGGTAATCTTGCCGCCTTTTATCGTGGCGCGCACCTTGCCGTACAGCGTCGTGCCATCGTAGGGGCAGTTGTGGGATTTCGAGTGCAGCGCGTTTTTGTCGACGCGCCACGGATGCGCCAGATCAACAAGCACAAGGTCGGCGTCCGCGCCGGGCGCGAGGGTGCCCTTGCCCAAAAGGCCCAAAATTTCGGCGGGGTTTGTGCTCATCAGGGCCGAAAGCGCCGCAAGCGGCAGCCCCTCCTGCCGGCAAAGCTTTGTGTAGCATACGCCGAACGCCGTTTCCAGCCCCACCATGCCGGCCGCGCCCTTTAATTTATCTTCCTCGCTGTGGGGTGCGTGGTCGGTGGCGATCGCATCCACGATACCGGCCCGGATGCCCTCTACCAGCGCGGCCACGTCATCGGCCTCGCGCACAGGCGGGTTGACGCGATAATCCAGCGTATCCTTTGTAAACCACAAGTGGTGCGGCGTCACCTCGCAGGTGACGGGCGCGCCGCGGTATTTCGCCGCCGCAACGGCCTCGATGGCGCCACGTGTCGAAACGTGGCACAGATGCAGGCGCGTCTGGTAGTATTCAGAAAGATAAAGGTTGCGCACAGTTTCGATGTCCTCGGCAAGGCGGTAATCCCACGGCGAAATGTCGCTGTCCTCGGCGTGGCTCATAATGGTGATGTGCTTTTCATGGCAGATGGCAAACGCTTTTGCCATCACAGCGGCGTTTTGTACGCCGTGGCCGTCCTCGGTGATATACTTCACGCTTTCCGGCAGGGTTTTCAGATGGTCGAGCGTATGGCCGTCGAAGTTTTCGGTGATCGAAACCGTCTGGTTTGCGCCGCACAAGCCGATGGTCTCCACCTTTTCCATCAGCGCATGCGCCGCGGCGGCGTCGCTCATCACGGGGTTTGTGTTCGGCATCAGGTTTACAAATGTATACCCGCCCGCGGCCGCCGCGCGGCTGCCGGTTTCCAAATCCTCTTTATATTCGTAGCCCGGTGTGCGCCAGTGGCAGTGCAAATCGATAAAGGCGGGCAGCACAGTACGCCCGGCGGCATCCAGCGTCTCTTCGCCGGGCAGCAAAAGCGGCGCAAGCCCGGCCCCCAGCGCGGCGATCTTTCCTGTGCGGCACAGCACATCTATCGGCTGCCCGGCAGCGTTTACAGCGTTTTGGATCAGCATGAAAGCGGCCTCCTTCGGCAAAAGTCGTACTAAAAAAGCGCAAAAAAAAACTTTTCCCCGAAAGGAAAAGTTAAAAGGCAAAACAGCCGCGGCCACATCCCGCGGAAGGGTGCTTATTCGGTTGCGCGAAACGCACAATACGCATGAGCGGCTCCTTTGCTGCTTGGAGTTTTGTAAAGTTCTTGTCCCGTATTGTATCATACCCGCCAAAGCCCTGTCAATGAAAGCGCCCGCCGCCGTGCGGAAAAGAAAACCGGCCGCGCCCTGCGGATTTTAGCGGATTTGAACAAACCCGGGCGAAGCGCGGCCCGGCAGGCCGAGTTTTGCCGCGCCGCCCGCCGGGCGTTTGCAGCCGGCCATGCCGTATACGAAAAAGCCTTCAAACGCAAAGGCCGCTGGGCTTTTGTGGCTTTCGCCGCCTTTCTCCTCGACTTTGGCGCACACTTATGCTACAATAAAATTTAGTGTTCTACTGTAAAAATGAGAAACGGAGGCAGAGGGACGATGGGCCTTTTGGCTGACGCCCGCAATATTCAGGCAAAGGACCCCGCCGCGCGCAGCGTGGTCGAAGTCATTTTGCTGTATCCGGGCTTTCATATTCTGGTTTATCACCGCATTGCGCACTGGCTGTATGCGCACAAGCACTTTTTCTTGGCGCGCTGGGTTAGCCAGCGTGGCCGGCACAAAACCGGCATTGAGATCCATCCCGGCGCGAAAATCGGCAAGTGCCTGTTTATCGATCACGGCATGGGCATCGTTTTCGGCGAAACGACCGAGATCGGCGATAACTGCACCATTTATCACGGCGTAACCTTGGGCGGCACCGGCAAGGATAAGGGCAAACGCCACCCGACGCTGGGCAACAACGTGCTGATCGGCGCGGGCACAAAAGTGCTGGGGCCTGTTTATATCGGCGATAACGCGCGCGTGGGCGCGGGCAGCGTCGTGCTGCACAACCTGCCCGCCAACTGCACGGCCGTCGGTGTGCCGGCAGAAGTGGTGCGCATCAACAACACGGCCGTGAACCCGGCTGACGACCTTGACCAGCAGGATCTGCCCGATCTCGTCAGCCAGCGCCTGACAGAGCTTGAGCGCCGCATCGGCGAGGTGGAAACGCAGGCGCGCGGCGCTGTGCCGCCCTCGGCGCAGGAGCTGGAGAAGTGGCGCCGGGCCGATAACCGATAACCGGGCTTTGCCCTTTGCGGCCGTGCCGCGTGTGCGGCGCAAGCGCTTTATTTCGCGCCCGGCGCGGCGCGGCATCCTTTTCGGTGGGATTCCGCGTACCGCTGTTGTTTTCAAAGATTTTTACGCGGCGGCTTCATTTTGGGCCGTAATTGTATGCGACAAAACAGGCCGTTAGGCCTTGACATGCGCCCCCTAAACAGGTATAATACACAATGTTCCGAGTGTGCGGACAAGGTTTGCTTGTGCGCCGCGGGGCCGTGTGCCGCTTTTGCGGGCGCAGATATGCGTTGGTAGCTCAGCTGGATAGAGTGACTGACTACGAATCAGTAGGCCGGGGGTTCGAGTCCCTTCCATCGCACCAACAAAAGCCAGTGTCTTTTCAGACGCTGGCTTTTGTTTTTTGTGCAGATCGACGCAGATACGATTTTATTGTATCTGCGCCTTTTTTCTATTATGGGTAAATTGTGCTTTCTTACCGCAAAGAAAAAAGCCATTTTAGGGCGTGATTTTCTTTTTCTCGTTCGCTAATTGCAACGGTTCGAGAGGGATGCTCGGCTTTGGGGGAGAAATCGAGATTCAGCGCTTCACCCGCTACAAAACCGACAGTACGGCGGACGGCCAATGTTTTTTCCGTGAAATCGAAATCCGACTATTTCCGGCCCAGAATTTCCCCGCAGCGAGGGTGAGCTTCCGGGCCTGCGACCGAAGCTGTCCGCCATCCACGCGGAGATTGTTAATCATCCATTGCAGATGATACGTTTGCTGCGCATTGAGCACTTGCGGAAGTATCGCGGCAACACAGTAAAGCAGCCAGCGAAAGGATAAACATGGCCGCAATAGCAGGGGTGAATATTTTGTCGAGCATAGCGAGGGCGGCCGTATTGTTCCAGTGCACATACTGTGTAAGGTTTGCAAAAACATCATATACAAAATGCAGGAATATCGGCAACACAATATTGCGTGAGCACAAATAGATGGCAGAAAACGCAAAGCCGATGGCCCCAGTGCATAAAAAGGTCTGCAAATTCCATGCTCCCAAGACGTGAAGCCCACCGAACAGCAAAAAGCCGATGGCAGCGTAGGCAAGACGTAGCATTTTTGTGCGATGCGGCTGAAAGAAATAGCCGTCCAAAAGCAACGTGCGATAGCAGAGTTCCTCGTAGAAGCCGGTCGTAATCTGCTGTAAAAACAGTTGGGATATTATCAGGTCGATCCGCAAGCCGGAAAAAGACTGCACACCAGCCGCAAAATCTATCGTGTAGTACAATAAATACAGTAAGAACCCTGTAGCAGCGATCCATGCCGCTTTTGCCTGATGAAACCGAAAAACATCTCCTGCGCTTCGGCCGTACAGCTTTCCGATAATCCACAGAATTATTACACCGAAGGTAAGGCGCAAAAGGCTGCTGTATACGTACCATGCCGTATCGGTAAACAGCTGCCGCCCAAGGACGGAAAGCGCAATAAAGAGTGCGCTAAAAAGCATCGACCAAGTAATACCCGCAAACTTCCGATTGACAAAAATCTGTTTCATGGAAACTCTTTCCCCCACAATCATTGTGCCACGGCCTTTCCGCGGCGGATTCATTCTTTCAATAAAGATACTACGAATGAAGGAGGCGCTTTACTGCAACCTGTTTTGCACCGTTCAAGCGCCATTTCACCCTTCTGATTAGACGATTCACTTATTGTGAATTTCTCAAGAATTCCACGGCAGGAGTCGGAGGGGTAGCCCCAGAGGACAAAACCATAAATATCGGTTGCCTTTTGGCGGGTGTTTTGCAATCGCAGAGGAATGTTCGCAATACAGAAGATCATGTGCATCCTGATTGTGGGACAGGTACTGGTCAAATCGGTTTCGCCGTCTTGGCTTACAGCGGCATGTAAAGCTCGTCGGCACTCATTTCGTTCTTCGTCTCGGGCTTACGAAGGGACTATATAAACAAGAGGCTGTTGCAGACATCTGCAACAGCCTCTTGTTTCTCGGCGGAGTGTACGGAAGGGGAGTAAAACAACCGCTCCCGCTCCTATAGTGCACCGGGGGAAAGTGCGCTACCGTTATCTGGGTTAGCGGCGGAAAACGACATCAAACGTAGAGAAGGTCGTATACAGCGCTTTTACCTCATAGTGCAACGTCAGATAGCCGCGGTCAATATAGAACACGAAGTTGAATTTGCTGGCACAATCCAATGCGCGAAGTTGAATCTGCAGGGTTGTTTTCGTGAGCCATGCATAATTTCCGAACAAGATCGGTGCGTACTTTTCAGGTCGCATCGTTCGGATAGAATCAGCAGCAATAAACTTTGAAAAGTTTTCAAACGCATTTGTTTGCCGAGTCCACTCGTTGTACCCCGCAGTGAACGAAAAGCGTTCCCGGCCACGTAGCAAGGTAACTTTGATATGTTCGCCATCCGGTTGTTCCCACTCAAGTTCCGTAATGCGCGCCGGATTTTCAAGCGCGGCGTAGCGGTAGCTTTTCGTATCATCCAAGAACCCGGCAGCGATACCTTTTATAGGAGGAATCGAGAAATCCGTGAACTGAGGCACCGCTTCGGGATAATCTATGGCACGAAACAGGCAGTTTAAGATGGCCTGGCTTCCCGAAGTCGCACTGGACATGGCAATAACGAGACGGTTTTCCGGTTGGATAAAACACATCTGCCCGTGCAGGCCCGAACAGCGATAGGCGCCGTGGGTGCACATCCAGAACTGATAACCATAGCCCTGTCGGTTCTCGGTGCGATCAATGGGATACTCCGACGCATTTTCCATTTGCTTGCGTGTAGCTTCGGCCAGCCACTCTGCCGGAATGATCTGCTTACCTTGATATACGCCGTGATTTAGGCAGCACAATCCGAATTTAGCCAGATCAGGTGTGCTCAGATGCAACCCGAAACCGCCCGTAGTATGCCCCAGACGATCCTCTTCCCAGTAATAGTCATGGATACCCAGCTGTGCAAACAGGCGCTCGGCCAATAGGTCGGATACCTTTTGCCCCGCAACCGTCTGCACCAACACGGAAAGCATATGAGAGCACATGCTGTTATAGAAAAATTTCGTACCGGGCTCGTAGCAAAGCGGCTTCCCTGCGACGGCTGCGGCCCAATCATCATCACCATGCGCAGCGGCTTCGGCATCCTGCCCGAGCGACATTGTAAGCAGATGCCGAACCGTCACATTGCGAAACGCAGGGTCGGCCACAATATCGGCATAGGCCGGGCAGTATGTAAGCCAAGGCGCATTGATGTCGATTTTCCGATCGCTAACTAAATATCCCACGGCGATAGACAGGAACGATTTTGACACAGAGTACAACGGATGCAGCGCATCAATTTCAAACGGTGCATAAGCTCTATTTAGCAAAAGTCGGCCTTCCTGATAAATGGTGATCGCGTGGACTTCGACCTGCGTTTGTTTGAGCAGCGTTAAAAACTGATTTATACGCTCCTGTGTAAAAAGTTCCATTTTATTTTCCCCTTACAGCAAATCGTTCATTGCATCCTTGACCGCCTGCACGTCTTTGCCGATGACGATCTGAATGTTGGTATCCGTGAGTTTTACGAGGCCCTTGACGCCGGTCTGACGAATCTTTTCCTCGTTGATGGCCGTGCCGTCTTTCACCTCAATGCGCAAACGAGTAATGCAGTTTTCAACGGAAACGACATTGCCCTTTCCGCCCAAATTCTCGATCAGCTTTTTGGCCAGATACGGGATGTTGGTGGCGTTCATAGCAAAGTTTTTCTCGTCCTCGGTGATTTCGGCAGTAGTGGTATCATCATCCGTGCGGCCCGGCGTCTTAATATTATCGTGTTCGATGACCCACTTAAAGCTAAAGTAATACAGGAAGAAGAACAGAATACCAACCGGCAGAATCCAAATGGCGTTACTGCCGAGGTTAAAGTTCAGCACATAGTCAATGATATCGACGTTGTAGGAGATGCCGAGGCGGACATTCATGAAGTAGAAGATTGCTCCGCCAAGGCCGCTGTACAGGCAGTGCAGCAAATACAGCTTCGGAGAGACAAATTCAAACATGAATTCAACCGGTTCCGTAATACCAGCAACAAAGGTTGTAGCAGCACCGGAGATCATCAAGGATTTCGTTTCTGCTTTTTTCTCTTTCTTAGCGGCCTTATACATTGCAAAGCAGGCACCGGGCAGGCCAAACAGGAACACCGGATACAAACCGGTCATGAACACACCCGCAGTGGGGTCACCGGCCAGAAAACGAGGAATATCGCCGGTAACCACTTCACCAGCGGCTGTAGTAAAGCTGCCCATCTGGAACCAAAGATACGAGTTGATAACATGATGCAACCCAACAGGAATCAGCGCGCGGTTCAAGAAACCGAACAGGAAAATGCCGACCACACCGGAGCTGGCCAGCCACATGGCCAAAGAATCGAGGCCGTTCTGAATCGGCGGCCAAACCAGATTGAAGAGCAGTGCCAACGGAATCGCACAAATCGGGGCGAGCACGATGATAAAGCGATCGCCGGTGAAAAAGCTGAACATTTCAGGAGTCTTCCATTCGCGGCTGTAATTATATAGAATCGCCGCCAGAGTGCCAACAACGATGCCTGCAAACACCCCCATGCCAATATCGGGGTTCAGCGAAGTAAGGCAGGCCTTAAACGCAAAGAGCCCCGCTGCAGCACCGATCATAGGATATGTCTTATCCTTGCTCTTGGCGAAGGCAAGGCATGCACCAAAGGCAAACAACATATCAAGATTACCAGTGATTGCGTTGGATGCCGTTTCCATCAACGGAATATTGAGCATATCCGCCGCACCGAGGCGGCCCAGAATACCGACGGCCGGCATGGCCACAATCGGTATCAGCATGGCTCTGCCCAGTTTGGACAGATTCGTGATAAATGCTTTCCAGAATTTTTTCATGTTTCCTCCAGCCAGTGCTGCATTCTGGCGCTGTTGTTACGGGCGGGTGCAGCCGGATTTCCCGCCGTCCTTTCTTGTTTTTTGTGCAATTCCTCTCTCAGTTTTCTATGCGTTCCCTTCTTTCTCTCATATTCATCTATCAATCATGAAAATCTTTCTGGGCAATGCTGGCTGTAAAGGGATCCATTCATAATGCCTGACGCACCGCTTTTCTGATTTTCAAAACGGACAAAGGAGCAACCGAAAGCTCATCCACTCCCATATCGAGGAATGCTTCAGTCAGCGAAATATCCGCGCCGAGTTCTCCGCAGATTCCCACCGGTTTTCCGGCCTTGTGCGCATTTTCCACTGTCATCCGAATCAATCGCAAAATGGCTTCGTGGTGTGGCTGATAGAACGAACCGAGGTTTGGGTTCTGGCGGTCAACCGCAAGGGTGTACTGCGTCAGATCGTTTGTTCCGATGCTAAAGAAATCCGCTTTTTTGGCAAGTAAGTCGCTGATTACAGCGGCAGCAGGGGTTTCGATCATAATCCCTTCGGGCACGGTTTCATCAAAGGCCGTTCCGGCGCGGCGCAGTTCCTCGCGCACCGAAGCAGACACTGCGTAAATCTCATCCAGTTCTTCCGCCGAAGTAATCATCGGGTACATAATGCTAAGTTTCCCATAAGCGCTGGCACGGTACAGTGCCCGCAGTTGTGTACGAAACACCTCCTGATGCGAAAGGCAATAACGGACAGCTCGGCAACCGAGGGCGGGGTTTGCCTCCTGCCCAAGGTCGAGATACGAGACCTGCTTGTCGGCGCCAATATCCATAGTTCGGAAGACGATACGCTTACCCGGCATGGCCAGTAGCGCACGCTTATAAACAGCAAACTGCTGCTGCTCATCGGGTAGGGCGGGCGCATCCAGATATAAAAACTCCGTTCGGAATAGCCCGATACCACCCGCATCGTTTTGTTGGGCAAGTGCTATATCTGCAAGGCTACCGGCATTGGCAAAGATTTTGATTATTCTGCCGCTACGGCTGACATTTTCCTGCCCTATGAGGGCCTTCAGCTGTGCCTTTTCGGCTTTCTGCACTGCCGCACGGCTTTGATACATTGTCAGTGTTTGCTCATCTGGGTTAAGCAGCAGCAGCCCTTCGTTCCCATCCAGAATGGCTGTTTTTCCTTCCCATTCCGGGTTCACGGCAACACCCGCTATGGCGGGAATCGCCATACTACGTGCAAGAATTGCTGTATGCGAACTGGGCGAGCCTTGGCGGGTAACAAAGCCAAGCAACTGCGTTGCATCCATTTGGATTGTTTGAGAAGGCGTTAGCTCTTCGGCAGCAACAATGCCGGGCACCGATTGCTGTTCTGGGCGCTTTCCCTGCAAAACACCCGCTACACGAGCAGCCACATCGCGAATATCAGCACTTCGTGCACGAAAGTATTCGTTGTCCATTGCTAAAAAATCGGCGGCAATACTTTCGCCGGCCTGCTGTGCAGCATATGCGGCATCCCAATGCTTTTGTGTAATGTTCTGTCGAACGGCATCGCAAAAGTCATCGTCCTCAAGTAGCATGGCGTGAATCTCAAATATTTCGGCGGCTTCTTCGCCTGCCTCGTGTTGCGCTTTGATCTGTAGCTTATTGAGCTGCGCTTTGGCTTCGGTGCATGCCGATTCAAAGCGGGAGAGTTCTCTATCGGGGTCGAGCACTTCACTGCAGGTGCATGCTTTTTCGCCGTCCAAAAAATGTATGGGTCCGATTGCAATGCCGCCGCACAGTTTTTTACCGAGAATGCGTTCCATACGGTGCGCCTCTTTCTTACAAGTTTTCTTCCATCAGCTTTTGCAGAGCGGCTACAGCCAGCTCTTCATCAGGGCCTTCAGCTTTTACCGTGACAGACATGCCATGCTCGACCCCGAGCTTCAGCAGCGCTATCATCTTTTTTATATCGGCGCTCTGACCGTTTACCTCCAGTGTGCAGGCGGCATCAAACTGTTTTGCCTGCTTCACCAATAGCCCCGCCGGCCGAGCGTGGATTCCAGCTTCGTTTTGAATCACATACTGAAAACTTTTCATTACAATGTCCTCTTCTGTCTTTCTTTTTGAATTACTGCGCGCAAGATGGTATCGACCTGCGCGGCGCTGACCCCGTACACCAGTTGGATCTCAGTACCGCGTACAACGGCACCGCAGCATCCCGTATCTCGTTCTATATCCTGGAGATGCAGTAGCGATACCTGATCAACTTCAACGCGCAAACGGGTGAAGCAGGTTTCTATGGTGAGAATGTTATCCACGCCGCCCAGTGCTTCCAGCAAAGCCTGCGCCTGCGACCGTGTGATTGCTTCCATATTTTTTGCACTCCTAACAAAAAAGACCCATAGCGGCGTACGCCTCCTTATGGAAGCGACGCAGCCACGGATCTTGCCTGCATTACCAGTAACACTCCATTGCCTAAATCATTCTATTGATATAGATCAAAAGATATACCGTTTCGGAATTCTGTAAAGAGTAATCGTATTCCTTCCGAATATATTCTGTAATATGGCGGATACACTGTGGGCTTGCAGGATGTTTCTTCAAAAGGAACGCAAGCTCTTCGGCGGCATCTGCCTCCTCTTTGATCTCGGGTTGCCGAGACGTACCTCGACATATATCACTGCCCAGACATTTCAAATGGGTACTAAGCCGAAGCAGGGCGCTGCTACCTGTGGCAGGGTGAATATCGTAGTCAGCGCAGATGATTGCCAACACATCTTTTACAAATTGCAGTGTGCGTGTAATGATAGCTTTACTGTCCTGTGCGCCGGAATCCACCAGATGCATTGCAATGTAACTAGCCTCGTCAGTACTCAGTTGCACACCTGTCTTTTGCTCAAACTGTTTTAGGCCCCAAAGTCCTAGCTGATATTGCTCGGGATATAAAAGCTTTACTTCGTCGGCCAGAAGGTTCGGCAGTTCAATGCCTTTTCGGTGGCGTTCCAATGCAAAAGTCAAATGATCGCTGAGCGTAATGAACGCCAACGGTCCGGGGTCGACGCCGAGTTGCTGCGCCGCCCGTTGAACAATCTCCTCGGCCGCTTCTCGCGCTCGAGGATCGGATTGTTCGAGCAGCCGAAGATATTTTTGCTGCAAAGCACTCTGGATATAGAATGTTTTTTCAATCTTGTCCAGTGCAATCGGATCGCCCGGCTTTTTGGAAAAGCCGATACCGGAGCCCGTTAGGACACATTCTTTCCCGTCATCGGTCTTTGCGGCAACTGTGTTGTTGTTATAGACTTTGACGATTGTGTTCATGATTGTTTCCTCATTTCAGTCGATAACGAAATACGTGATTCCCCTGATTCAGAAACGTGGTATCCAACTTATAATCCTCAAAGTTAGAAAAAGCTACGATAACGCTGGTATCATACCCTTGCTGAGCGAGCGATTCCCGGTCAAACTTCACAATGGGCTGTCCGGCCTCAACATGCTGATCCGCTTCGACCAAAAAGCTAAACCCCTCACCCTTTAGATTGACAGTGTCAATGCCGATATGTACAAGAATCTCCTCATCGGCATCGCCCGTAAGCATAAAGGCATGTGCCATCTTGGTGCGTACCAGTGTTCCCGCAATCGGAGCCCGCACAATATCTTCTTCTGGGGCAACTCCGAACCCTTCGCCCATCATTTTTTGAGCGAAGCCAGGATCGCTCACCTGATCGAGCGGGATAAGCTGCCCCGCAAGTGGTCGATCAATATATTTGTATTTTTGGCCAAACAGCATTCCGATTGCCTCCCAGCAATAAAAAAAGCATGAGTTCCTTTTAGAACTCATGCCTGATTAAACAGTAACACGCCGCGCTTTTGCGCTATAGTCAAATTAGCACGTTTTAGATCTTGTGTCAAGTATTTTTTTGCAGAGAAGCAGTTTTTTTGTACACTATATCTTATGAAAGCGCAATGAAACCTTTGATACTCTTCTTGGATATAGAGCGATCTCGCATTATATTAGCACAATGTACGCCCTGATATGTTCCCGGTATTCTGTCCGCCACACGATAAAAAGCAGTAAAGAATGCGGGCAGAAGACAATAAGCCAGAAGCAATAAAGCAGCGATCATCAGGCGGTTTTCAAAGCAAAGTAAGGATAATTCAGATGCCTTTTCCTATCTTCGTTTTCTTCGAATCAGTAGGCCGAGGGGTTCGAGTCCCTTCCATCGCACCAAAAACAAAAGGTAATATAGATTTATTGCTTACAAAGCCAGTAAATCCAAGCCTTTCGAGAGCTTCCACGATGAAAAGTGGAAGCTCTTTTTTCGTAGATTTATTGGGGTAAAAGCTTCACTCAGGCAGGATTCAAACCTACAAGTAAAAACGAATAAGAATGGCGCCCTTTTCAGAACAGAGTGAAATGAAAAAGGGCGCCACTCGAAATGCAATCAAAGAAACAAGCTCAAAATAAAAAGGGCGCTGATTTTTAAGGCTGAATGAAAGCCGATAAGGTTAGCGCCCTTTTTTAATATACACCAAAATCACATTAAAATTGAAAGCATCAGAAGGCCGGAGAATCGGAGTGCAGGAATGTACTCTATTCTCCGGCCTTTTTTGTTTTCTGGAAAGGAATAACCATGTTGGTACGCTATAAGAGAAATAAACAAACTGCCTGTTACGACTCGGACAATCTCGCTACTCTCGGCAGGACATCACCGGACGAACGTCCTTACGGTCCCTTCCCCAGCTGCGGCAACTGCCCTTACCCGTCCCACGGCTTCACTTGCTATAGCTCTGAGGGAGATTGCCTCAAAACCGATATGCAAAAAATTGCGAAACGCAGAAAGGATGATGCAGGAAGTGAGGTGAGCAATGGAAACTGAATTAACAAAACGCATTAAGGCGCTTACCCACCACTACCGCCCAAGGCTGCATACCGAAAAGCGCACCGTCCGGTGGGCGGATGAGGTATGGACGTCGTCAGGGATTGTAGACAGCATCCGGTTTGAGGACTATTACGAGGATGAGGAATATCTCTGCAGGCTTCTGGATGCGGAGCGTTTTTCCGAAAAGGAACCGTGCTTGACAGCGTATCGGCACGAACTCGGAAGGTGCTTTCGGGACGGCAGTACAGATAAGAATGCAAAGAAATGCCATGGCTGCGTCCTGCGGTGCCATAACTGGCGGATTGGGATGATGGTCACCTGTTTTGAAGTCAAAATCACCTATCAGGATTTCAAAAGCAGAAACGGCCATAACTTTCATGGGAATGAAAATTACTATTGCGTGCCGAAAGCCCTTGCCGCCAGAATCGCCGGGGAGATCCCCGACCACATCGGCATCCTTGCATATTTTGAGGGAGATCGCCAATACGGGCTCCGGCAGTTTAAACCGGCCATGTGGCAGGAGGTATCGGATCAAACCAAGGTACAGCTGCTGTACAACGCCATGAAATAGTGGTGCGACGGAGCAGTTTTTGTGTCACTGCCTGATGTGCATTGCAGTAATCAATCGGAGGTATCAAAATGAACGTTAACGCCAGAAAAGAAAAAATTTTTACAGTGGAACTCAGCCGCTGGAATCCTTCGGGCGCAAACCCCTCGGCGGAAATCGCACTCCCCGCCACACCCTATGAGCTGGCGGATGCGTTGGAAAAAGCGAAAATTACCGGGGACACCGTCTATTCCGCGGAGATTTTAAGCTGCAAGCTGGACTATCTGCCGCAGTTTATCGCCCCCGATGCCAATCTGCATGAGCTGAATCACCTCGCCCAGCGGCTGTCTTCCCTGAGTGCATGGGAGCTGGACTGCTTCGAGGGCATGGTGATGATGGATGCCGTCCAGACCCAATACGCCCCCATCCCGGTGGAGCGGCTCATCAACATGACCTACAGCACGGCGCATTGCCAGATTGCCTATGAAGCCCATGACGACCAATCTCTCGGCAAATTTTATGCGGATAATGATTTTGTACCGGCACTGGAAAAGGTATCGGATGAAGTCTACGAATATCTGGACTTCGCCAAAATCGGCAGAGAGATGCGCGAGGGTGAGGGCGGCGTGTTCACACCCCATGGCTATGTGGTGCAGAATGGCGAGATTGCCGCCGAATACCACAGCGGGGATGCCAGCACCCTTGAAAAGACGGATTACGCCGTGCTTCTCCGCATCACCAAGGGGCATTTTAACGATCCCGCCTATGACAATGACACGGCTGTCTTCCTCAAGCTCCCTGCCGGGGATGCGGCGCTTTTGCAGGCGGTCGATGCTGTTGGAGCGGCTTCCCCGGAGGAATGTCCATTCTCGTCGGAGGACTGCATGGCGCCCATTTTAACTGAAAAAATCAGCGACGCTTTGTATGCGTCAGAGGGTGACTGCTATGGGCTGGTCAATGAGCTGGCAGAACAGCTACGGCGCATCCATGATAAGCACAACATCTTATCCTACAAGGCAATGCTGGGAGAAGCTCCCGGTGATATTTCTTTGGAAGAAGCCCTCGACCTTTCCCTTGTGTCAGAGGACTTCTCTGTTATCCGGGAGGCTGCTAACCCTGCGGACTACGCACGCTTTGTGCTTTCCAAATACTGCATTGAGCAGGAAAGCGAGCTGTTTGCCAGTGCAGACCTTGACGGATATGGCAGCAAATTGATTCAGGAAAAAGGGATTTCCCTCACGGAATACGGTGTTTTATGGTCGCTTACCGGGCGAACTGTGGAGCAATATCTCGACCAGCCCAGCCAAAGCCTTGGCATGGAAATGAAATAGCAAATCTTTGTTGGGTTTTGGTATAGCTATTCTCATGAAGCTGTGGCATTGTGTTGTGCTAAAGGGAGGCGAAGAAGATGGACGAGAAGCTCATGGACTTGCTGGATATGGCTCTGGCGGAGCGGTTTCAGCTTGCGTATTCCGCCATGAGGGAATCAGACCCCCGGTCGGAAGAACTGGCACGGGAACTGATCGAACTCAGCGCGAGCATTCAGAACAGTGCTGAGATTACGCAGCACACAAAGGACCGGATCGATAATTACCTGACCGAAAATTCAGATATGGAGGTGAAATTTCAAAAACACCTATACATTCAGGGCGCCAAGGACTGCGTGGCAGTGTTAAGAGAGCTTGGCGTAATCAAGTAGCGCAGGCAGAGATGCCTGTGCTTTTTTAGACCCAATATCAAAACAGGGCCGTTTCCCCATACAGGAGGCGGCCCTGTTTTTTTGCGCCCTTTTTTGCCTTTCTTTCCGGGGAAACGGCCGGAAAGGAGGACCCATGCAAAGAGAACCGCTTGCAGAGCATCTGCGCCGGTATCACCACGGTGCGGAAAACGCTGTCATCAGCCGAGAGCTGGAACACTCATTCCACATTTCAGGCAAGGAGCTGCGGGACCTTGTCAATGCCCTGCGCCGTGAGGGTGTTCCCATTGCCAGCGACCAGAACGGGTACTTTTATGCGAAAACCGAAGCGGAGGTGCGCCTGACCATCCGGCATATGAGAAACCGCATCAGCGGGATCAGCGCCGCCATCACCGGCCTCCGACGTTCCCTTGCGGCCTTTGACGATTCGCAGATACGTCTGCCGCTGGAAGGAGGTGATGACTCCTGAACAGCTTCATGTCCTGGATCGGCGGCAAGAAATCCCTGCGGGAGCTGATCGTCACTCTGTTTCCCCTCTATTATGAGCGGTACATTGAGGTGTTCGGCGGAGGCGGCTGGGTGCTGTTTCATAAGCTGCCCGGCAACGATTTTGAGGTCTACAACGACTTCAATGGTCTGCTGGTGAACCTCTACCGCTGTGTGCGGGAGAAGCCGCAGGAGCTGATGGCGGTGCTTGCCTACTGCCTTAATTCCCGCGCGGATTTTGAGCTTATCAAAAACGCTCTTGCCCGTGACAGCCCCGCGTCGGATGTGCAAAAAGCGGCATGGTTTTACCAGCTCATCCGCTACAGCTATGCGTCGGGGCTGACCAGCTACGGCAGCCAGCCCCACGATATCCGCAGCAATTTCCCTCTCATTGAGCAGGCCCACCGGCGGCTTGCCAAGGTGGTCGTGGAAAACAAGGACTTTGAGAAGCTCATCGGGCAGTATGACCGCCCTGTCAGCTTTTTCTACTGCGACCCGCCGTATTTTGAAACCGAAAGCTACTACAAAAACGTGGGCGAGGACGGCTTCACGGAAAAAGACCATATCCGTCTGCGGGATGCCCTGCTGCGGATCGACGGTAAATTCCTGCTGTCCTACAATGACTGCGAGTTTATCCGCGGCCTCTATGACGCGCCGGGCATCCAGACGGAAGCCTTTACCCGCATTAACAACATCAAGCAGCGGTATGACAATGGGGCTCAGTTTCCTGAAATCCTCATTGCCAACTACGATCTGCACGAACGCGAGAAAAACGCGCCGTCACAGCTGAATCTGTTCGGAGAAGGTGGCTTCATGGAATAGCCAAAATGCCCTTGGCACAGCCTTGCGTGAAAAACAAAATTAATACTTGATTGGAGGAACCCTTTTTATGAAAAAGAATCAAATGCCCCAAATCGGCCTCCCCGCCGATGCCTGCGAACGTTCCGGCTTCACCGAAAAGGACACGCTGGAGCTTCATGCAGGACAGAACGCCCTTGTGTTTCTGAAGGACAAAATGACAGCCTTGGAGGTTGCGAACGCCATCCAGAGTCTCAGCTCTCTCGCCTCGGATCTGACCGTCGTTCTCGCCGCCGCCTGCGGACTGTGCGACAACTGCGGCGAGGGCTGCGAGGATGACTGCCCTGCCGGATGCGTTTCCGCTTGCTCTCTCTGCCATGATCTGCTGGATGAAAGCCAGACTGTCCGCATCCCCGGCTATCTGCTGGAGGAAGCGGGTATCCCCGCGGATGCCAAGCTGGACGCCTATTCAGACGAGGACAGCGGCGAAATCACGGTGACAGAGGCCGATATCCAGCAGGATATTACCGATGTGCCGCCCGGCATTCTCGCAGTGCTGGCCCAAAGCGGCATGTGCCTTGCGGAGCTGGATGAGCTGATTATGCAGGAGGAAATCATCTATGGCAGATAAAAAGTTCCCATCTGTTTATCCCCACTCCTTTGCCCAAGCTAAGCAGCTTGGTGAGTTAAATGATTGGAAGGCAAGCCACAAGGAAAATATCGCCTGCAAGAATGCCATCGAAGAAGCGATTCGCCGGGGTTTTGACGGAATGTATCTGAAAAGTGACTGTGCCGAAAGCGTCCTTAACCAGTTCGGCTACCACCGGGTGTCCTATGTTCTGGCAAACAGCTTGCAGTGCAAGGATTATGACGGGCGTTTTTCTCGCGGTAACCACGATTGGGCAAAGCAGACGTATATCCCGCCCGACAAGGATTCGTACAGTAACCGCAATCTGGATTTTGCCGTAGACAGCCACCCGGCCGTGCTGGACGGGTTTGTCAACCAGTACCGCAGGGCATATCAGGCACTTGGGCTGTTTGACCATACGCACTGTCTGCCCGACACAGAAAAACAGGATTTTGAGGGTAAGGTGGTTGTGCTTTCACCCAAAGTATTGAAAGAAAACTGCCTGACCGTGCAGGATCAGCTCTGGCTGTGTACTGGGGGCTTCGGCGCTCATGTCGGAGCCAACGGACGTGCTGTCTTTGCCGTAAACCTTGCGGACGGCAAGAAAACCCGCTGGAACAGGACGGATTTTGCCGGAGTGCTTGCCGAAAGCCATCTTCCCGATTGGGCAAAGGAAAAGCTCTCAGAAATACAGGAGCAGGCGCCCTTCGCTATGGGAGGGATGACAATGCAGTAAGGAGGCGGTATCATGCCGGGAATCACCCTGAAAAACGGCCTCATTTCCTACTATGGAAACCCGGCCGGATATACAGAAAAAGAAAAAGCCGTGGTAGACAGCATCTTCCGAAACGATGAGCTGACCAACTGGCTCAAAAGCCGCAGCCTGACCCCGCAGTGGACGGATGGCGTGATGGAACGACTTGCTGCGGGAGAACAGATGGGCGGCATGGACGAGTCCGCCGCACCGCTGAAAAATGTCCGCATCTGGCAGCTGAAGCCGGAGACGGACGTGTATAGGAAGTTTATCTCCTATGAGGAAACGGTGCGGCAGTTTGGAGAGCCGTCCCGGGAGCATTACCGGGTCGCCTATGACGGGCAGCTTGACACCAACGATCTCGAAGCCATCTACACAAGGTGCAACGTGAATCACCCGCCTGGCTATGACGGACACTCCCTGTCCATGTCCGATGTGGTGGAGCTGTATGACGCAGAGGGCAGCGAATTCCACTACTGTGACCGCTTCGGATTTCAACAAATCAGCTTCGGGGAACCGGAGCAAACCCAAACCATGGGCATGAGCATGTAGACAGCCAGAAGCTGTTTTTTTCATGCCCTCATTTTATGAAGGAGGCCAAAATGAAAAGTCTATTTTGCAAGCTGAAGAACAAGCTCGGTGCGGCTGCTGTGAAAAGCCGCTCCATTCTCGCAGGGAATGCCGGGGACGGCTACATTGACACCGCGATCAAAATCCTGATTGCAGTGGTTTTGGGCGCTTTGCTCCTCGCGGGGCTGTATGCCCTGTTCGGGGAAACGGTGCTCCCCACCCTGACCGAGCGCATCAAGGAGATGTTCAACTACGCCGGTTAACTGTGCCGGAAATCTTGTGAAGGAGGAAAAAACCATGCCTAAGAACACGACACCGGCCGCACCCAAGTACGATGTGAAAATCCACTCCATCCGTCCGGAGGGCAGCTGCAAGGCCACCGCCTCGGTCAATGTCTACGGCGATTTTGCCGTGCGGGGCATCAAAATTATGGAGGGCTCTAAAGGGCTGTTTATCTCCATGCCAAGCTATAAGGCCGGAAACGGCGAGTACAAGGATATCTGCTTTCCCTGCACCAAGGAGGCCAAGGCAGAGTTTGACAAGGCGGTCCTCGGCGCTTATCAGCAGACGCTGACCCAGGGGCAGACCGCCGCGCAGAAACAGGAATCCTCCGCCCAGCAGGAGCAAGGTCAGCCCGTCATGGGCGGAATGTAGGAGGCGCTTATGAATAAGAAAATGAAACGGCCGCTGTGCCTTGCCCTCACTGTCTGCCTTGTGCTTTCCCTGCTTGCGGGCAGCGCCTATGCGGTAAACCGGTATTTTGAGGATGCCAAGGGGCATTGGGCGGAGGAAGCCATTCAGATCCTGACGGAAAAAGGCGTCATCAGCGGCTACCCCGACGGGCTGGCGCACCCGGATGAAATCATCACCAGAGGGGAATTCGCCGCCTTGGTTGCCAGAACCATGGAGCTGCCGGAGCCGGAGGAAAGCGAGGTCACCCTTCGCTTCACCGACATTGCCGGACATTGGTCGGAGCAGGATGTTGAGGCGCTCATTATTGCGGGAATCATCCAAAAGGACGATTTCGGCACGAAGTTTTTACCGGATCAGCCCATCACCCGCATGGAGATGATCCGCATGCTGGTGCGTGCCATCGGCAAGGGCGAGCATGACGCCTCCTGCTCCTGCGTCACCGGCTTTTCCGACGACGATACGCTTTCCGAATCGGACAAATCCAGCATCTGCACCGGCAAGGAATACGGTATCGTAGACGGCTACCCGGACGGCACGGTCAAGCCGGACGGAAAGGCCACCCGCGCCGAAGCCTTTGAAATGCTGGTGGATACGGAAAAGGCCAAAGAAAAAATCAAGAAGGAAGAACCGCCCAAGCCGACTGTTCCCACCAAGCCGGAGGATAAGCCCTCCGATGGGAATTCCGGCGGGGGCAGTTCTGGCGGCAGCAGTTCCGGTGGCGGTTCTTCCTATGTTCCCGCCCCGCAGTTTTCATTTACACTGCCCAAAACCGCGTATACTGCCGATGAAATTGAAATCAAGCCGGAAAGCCGGTATGTAAGCGATTTGACATG
>JALCRP010000011.1 GCA_022652735.1 Faecalibacterium sp.
CTTTGCTATCCGCTTTTTTGTGAGAAATCCGACTAAATTTTCAACAAAAGCTTTATCTATACCCGGATTTGAGGCACTTTTCAACAAAAATGGGGCTGCTGCTAAACTTTCGTTTTGCAACAGCCCCGTTTTTGTTTGCTATTGCGGAAAGAAGCGCCCGTGTTTTACACCTGCGGGTACAAATCGGTGGAAAGATAATGGTCGCCGCCATCCGGCGCAAGGGCCACGATCAGCTTGCCTGCATTTTCGGGGCGTTTGGCCAAAAGCGTGGCGGCGTACAGCGCGGCGCCCGCGGAAATGCCGATAAGCACCCCTTCCGTCGGGCCAAGCGCGCGCGCGGCGGCATAGGCATCGTCGTTTTCGATGTCGAGAATCTCATCGTAAATACGGCGGTCGAGCACATCCGGGATGAAGTTGGCGCCGATGCCCTGAATCTTATGCGGGCCGGCGACGCCTTTCGTCAGCAGAGGGTCTCCGGCCGGCTCTACGCCGACGATGCGCACGGCGGGGTTACGCTCTTTCAAATAGCGGCCGACGCCCGTCAGGGTGCCGCCCGTGCCGATGCCTGCCACAAAAATATCGACTTTGCCCTCGGTGTCGGCCCAAATCTCCGGGCCGGTCGTGGCATAATGGGCGGCCGGGTTGGCCGGGTTGATAAACTGCCCGGCAAGGATACTGTTCGGCGTCTGCTTTTGCAGCGCCTCGGCTTTTTTCACGCTGCCCGCCATGCCTTCGGCGGCCGGCGTAAGCACAAGCTCGGCCCCATAGGCGGCCAGCAGGCGGCGGCGCTCGGCGCTCATGCTGTCGGGCATGGTGATAATCAGGCGGTAGCCGCGCGCGGCGCAGGCCGAGGCGAGGCCGATGCCCGTGTTGCCGCTGGTGGCTTCGATCACCGTGCCGCCCGGGGCAAGCCGCCCTGTGCGCTCGGCATCGTTTAACATCGAAAGGCCCACGCGATCCTTCGCGGAGCCGGCCGGATTACGGGATTCAAGCTTTAAGGCAATGCGCGCGTTCAGGCTGTGTTTTGCTTCATAGCGGCATAGCTCAAGCAGCGGCGTATGGCCGACAAGCTCGGTAACGGAAGAATACAGCATAAGTTGACGCTCCTTTTCAAAACGATATTTTGGTTTTATGCTACTGCGCAAAATTTGAAAAGTAAAGACAGAAAAACGCCCCGGCGGGGGCCGGGGCGTAAAAGCGATCAGGCTCTTTTCTCAAGATCAGGCGTTGGCAGATTCTTTCTTGCCAAACAGATATTTGCAGCCGTCGATGAGCAGCAGCACGGCCAGAACCAGCATCGGAACGATGATGACGGCCTGCAGGCCATACGCAAACAGATGCGCGGGCGTCATAGTTTCGGTTACGCCGCCGGCCAGAATCTTCACGTTGCTGATGAAGCTCATTACCATCGAGGTCATGGAAGCGGCAGCCATGAAGAACATCGGGATATAGAACATCTTGTTGTTGCGGCCGATCTTTTTGAGGAAGACGGCGGCGGCCATCAGGGCCGGCACGGCGACCATCTGGTTTGCTGCACCAAACAGCGGCCAAATCTTGTCGTAGCCGACAACTACCAGCGCGAACGCGAACACGATGTTAACCAGCGTGGCCACATACATGTTCTGCATCACTTTGCCGATACCCTTCGGGGCAGAGCCATCTTTCGGCTGGAACATTTCCTGCAGCGTGAAGCGGCCCAAACGGCAGCAGCTATCAAGAGAAGTAAGGCAGAAAGCAGAAACGGCCAGAGAGATCACAGTCATCACGATTTTGGAGCCGCCAAACCAGTTGGAAACGGCGGTTGCCAAAATGATCGGCGGGGTGGCGTTCGGGGTGCCATCGGCGGCAGCGGTCACGCTTTTATAGAAGCCGGCGCCCAGAGAAGAGAACGCCGTCTGGAAGGAATCGCTCGTGAACAGGCTGCCGACGGCGATCAGAGAGATCACGGCCAGCACACACTCAATCAGCATGCCGCCGTAGCCGATCAGCTTTGCGTCTTTTTCGCTGGAGATCTGCTTGGAAGTCGTGCCGGAAGCGATCAGAGAATGGAAGCCGGAGCATGCGCCGCAGGCCACCGTGATGAACAAAGTCGGGAACAGGAAGTTCGAGCCGACCTTAAAGCTGGTGAACGCGGGGACACCGACCGTCGGGTTTGCGATAAAGATGCCGACGATCGCAAAGGCGATCATGAAATAAAGCAAAAAGCTGTTTAAGTAATCACGCGGCTGGAGCAAAATCCAAACCGGCGTAACAGAGGCCAGCGCGCAGTAGATAAACACGATTACACGCCAGAACCACACAGTAGAAGCGCTGAATACCAGCGGGAACTGCAGGCCGGCAAACACAGCCAGCCCCAGCACGGCTACGCCCGCGATCGTGGAGATCAGCAGCGGGGTGTGCTTGCGGTATACGAAAAAGCCAAACGCAACGGCCAGCGGGATGAACAGCATGGAAGCCATCGCCACCGAGCCGTTTGCCGTAGAAGCAGCGCCCGGCTGGCAGTTGAAGGTTTTGGCAACGATGTCGCCGAAGGCCGCATCTACCAGCAGCATAACCAACCATACAAACACAGAGAACATCATCTTGCAGCGATGGCTCAAAGTAACCTCAAGCACCTCGCCGATAGATTTACCCTTGTTGCGGATGGAGATGAACAGCGCCGAGTAATCCTGTACGGCGCCCACAAAAACGCCGCCCAGCAAAACCCACAGCATAACCGGCAGCCAGCCGAAGAATGCGGCCTGAATCGGGCCGTTGATCGGGCCTGCGCCGGCGATAGAAGCAAAGTGATGCCCCAGCAGCACGGGCGCTTTGGCGGGGCAGTAATCCACGCCGTCCTCGTACTCAAAAGCAGGGGTCTTGCGGTCAGGGTCGATGCCCCACTGCTTGCTCAGCCAGCCGCCGTAAAAGACGTAGCCGGCCACACAGGCAGCGATGCCGATGACCAGTAAAAGAATACCATTCATTGCCTTTTTCCTCCTTATTATAGCGCACATATATACCTTAAACGCGCGTCTGATCCCGCACGTTTAATCTAAGAAAAAGCGGCCGCTGCCGCTAAGGGGCCTGCCGTTTTTCGGCTTTGGCGAAAAAATCAAATGCCGCCTGATACACCTTTTTAAGCGTTTTCCCCGCGGCGTTGGTGTAAAGCCGGCGATTTTCAAGGTCGACCAAAACCATGCGGGCCTCGCTGTAGCCGCGCAGGTAAAAGCGATAAAATTTTGTCTGCTTTACGTGCTGCACGGCACGGATCGCCGCTTCGTCCGGCGCCTTCTGGGCAATCAGCACAACTGTAAGCCATGTATATTGATGCTCAGACGGCGGCAAAGGGTTACCGCCGCGTACAAACTGTGGCTCCATCTCGTCCCGGATCACGCCGGCCGAGCGCGCGACCTGTTCGGCCGTAGGCGGCGCATTTTCATAGGTTTCAAACAAGGTGAACTCGTGGCTATCGGCTTCCCAAAGCGTTGTACCGACAAGATGCACGAACTGATCTTCGTGCGCATGCATGGCCGCCAGCGCCGCGTAAGGCCGCCCGTTCCATGTACAAGGCGCCTGCACATCAAACGAGCCGGCGTAATAGTGCAGGATACGGCCTAAATAATCCGCGGCAGAAAGTATCACGGCACCCTCCCGAAAAAGCAGAAGAACAAGAAAAGACATACTATTCTTCAACGCTTTAATTTACTAAATTGTATTTATGTGCCATTTTACTGTTTTTTGCAGGCATCGTCAACGTGCAATTTGTACAGACATCGCAAAAAAATTATAACTTTTCTTAACACATCGTTCATATTCTAAACGAAAAACAAAAAAAGTGGATGCCGCAAAGCGGCATCCACAGTAGAAATCGGAGAAATAAAGCCCAAGCCCCCCAAAAGCCCTTCGGCAGAACAAAACAAAAACGGCCCTGCGGCCCAAAACGTGTTTACGCTTCGGGCGCCAGCTCCGGCTGTTGCTCTAGATCAGATTCGGCCTCAAAAGCCGGCGCAAAGTCCGGCGCAAAATCCGGCAGCTCCTGCTCGGCTTCCGGCTCAGCCTCCTGCTCGGCGCTGACGGCCGGGGCGGCGCTGCGCGCCGTCGCGCGGCCCTCGATGTAATCCAAGCTGCCGACGGCGGGCCAGAACATATCGTAGCCGGTAAAGGGGGCGGTGGCCTCCTGCATCAGCTCGGTGGCGCGGGCCTGCGCGCGCAGCAACAGCATATGGATGTCCTCTTCGCGCACCTCGTGCGTAAAGGGATCGCGCCAGACGGTGGGCAGTGCGATGCCGCGATGCGTATCCTGATAAGAAAGGCCGCGCAGCTTGGCGGGGCTTACATGCTGAAAAATTGTGCCGCGCCCGCCGACAAACGGCTCTGCCAGCCAGAAGAAAAGGTACATTAGCGGGTTGCGCGTGGCAAACAGGCCGCGCAGGCGGTGATTATCAAAAAAGGCATCGGCTAAGTATTCGCGCTCGATGTCCAGCCCATAAACGGATTTTAGGCTTTTTTGCAGCTGTGCCCCAAGCTCTGCCAGCGGCGCGCCCGTCAAAAGCGGGCTGATGTCATCCACGGGCACAGCGGCATTTCCGGTATCACGCTTATGGATAAAGCTGTCAAGCGCAATTTCAAATTTGCCGTGTCCGCTTTTGCCTGCATAAGGCGGGCAGCATTTTGTGACGGCCACAACGTAGGGATGAACGACCGTATCTACGGCATAGTGGCATAAAAAGCCGAGAAAGTAATCTTTTTGCAGCGGCGTAACGGCGTTGTCGCATAAAGCATGCAAAAAAGCGCCTGTGCGTTCCACATGCAAACGGCGGCCCACCTCAGCGAGATCCATGCGGCGCTTGGCAGGGCGTTTCCAGCCTTCAAAGCAATACAAAATATCAGGGCCGGTAGCACCTGCCAAAAAAGCGGTTTTGTCTGTGATCTGCCAGCCGGCCTCATCGGCTGCGGCCAGCGCTATTTTTGCGTGGACATATCCTTCGGGCATAAGGAAGCTCCTTTGCGTACAAAAAAATAAGATTACCTCTAAGGGTAATCTTATTGTAGCCCATTTCGACGAAAAGCGCAAAGGATTTTACCGCTTTGGTATCAAAATACCCAAAAAGACAAAAGATACAGGCTTATTTTACCGCAAAAACGGCGCTCAGCGCGCCCAGCAAACCTGCGCTGGCAAGGGCCATGATGATGCCGGCCAGCAACACGCCGCCCATGCAGGCAATCAGCACATCCTTAAACTTCATATCGAGGATGGAGCCTGCCAGCGTACCCGTCCATGCGCCGGTGCCCGGCAGCGGGATGCCGACGAACAAAAGCAGTGCCAGCGTCAGGCCCCTGCCGGCCTTTTCTTCGAGCTTGCGGCCGCCCTTTTCGCCCTTGACGATGAAAAACTTGCAGATGCCGCCGATCACGGGCTTGCTGCAGCCCCAGATCAGGAACTTGCGCGCAAACAGGTAAATGAAAGGCACCGGCAGCATATTGCCCAGCACGGCAACGATATAGGTAGGCACGGGCGCCAGCCCGAACGCCAGCCCATAGGGAATCGCGCCACGCAGCTCGATAATAGGCACCATCGAAATCAGAAAGACCAAGAGATAATTTTTCAGCATAAATTTTTCTCCATAAAACTTAATCGGAATGGCGCAAAAAAGCAGCGCGCCCACAATGCCTCTATTGTAGCAGAAAAGCCACGGCAAAAAAAGGCTTATTGCGGAAAATGGCAGGAAATCCTTGGCTGCGGCTTTTGCCGCGGGCTGCCGCAAAAATCCCCTGCGCCGTTTGCGCGATAGGGCTTATTCCAGCGCGATGTCCAGTTCTACGGGGCAATGATCACTGCCGAAAATTTCGTTATGGATCTCGGCGGCTGTGATGTTTTCCGCAAGGCGGTTTGAAACGAGAAAATAATCAATACGCCAGCCCGCGTTATGCTCGCGCGCATGAAAACGATAGCTCCACCAGCTGTATTTTACCTCGTCCGGATGGATGAGGCGGAAACTATCGGCAAAGCCTGCGCCGAGCAAAGCCGTCATTTTGGCGCGCTCGTCATCGGTAAAGCCGGGATTCATGCGGTTGGTTTTCGGGTTTTTGATGTCGATTTCGGCATGGGCCACGTTCAGATCGCCGCAAAGCAAAACGGGCTTTTTTGCATCAAGCGCCAAGAGATAGGCGCGGAACAAATCTTCCCATTCCATCCGATAGGCAAGGCGCTTTAAGCCGTCTTGGCTGTTGGGGGTATAGCAGTTGACGAGATAAAAGCCCGGATATTCGAGCGTGATGACGCGCCCCTCGTGATCGTAATCCGCCTGCCCGATGCCGTATGTAACGGCGAGAGGCGGCGTTTTGCACCACACGGCCGTGCCGGAATAGCCCTTTTTCTCGGCGCTGCAAGTGTACTCCGTATAGCCGGCGGGCGCAAAATCGGCCTGACCGGGCTGCATTTTCGTCTCCTGCACACAGAAAATGTCGGCATCCAAGGCGGCAAAGCTGGCCGCAAAATCATGCGTCAGGCAGGCCCGCAGGCCGTTGACGTTCCAGCTGATAAGCTTCATAAACTTCCTCCGCGCGCGTTATTCGTACCGCAAGGCCTCGATCGGGTCAAGCTTGGCGGCCTTGTTGGCGGGATAATACCCGAAGAAAACGCCGATCGCCATCGAGAAGCCGACCGCGATCGCAATCGTGGCGGCGTCCGGATGGGCCGCATAGCCCAGCAGCTTCGAGGCCACGCCCCCAAGGGCCAGCCCTACCAGAATGCCGATCATGCCGCCTACAAGGCAGATTACCACGGATTCGACGATGAACTGCATGCGGATTGCGTTTTGCGGCGCGCCCAGCGCCTTGCGGGTGCCGATCTCGCGGGTACGCTCGGTGATGGAAACGAGCATGATGTTCATCACGCCGATACCGCCTACAAGCAGCGAGATCGCGGCGATGGCGGAAATGCCGAGGCTGATCGTATCCAGCATGCTTGTGATGGTGGAGATCAGGCTTTGCAGGCTGTCGGCGTCGGCCGTCCACGAATCGTTGCGGGTGTAATACGTCTGAAAAAACGCCTTCGTGATGTTCAAAAAGGCGGTGGCGTCGGTTTGCGCGGTGCACACGACGGTAAACATCGAATAGCCGCCGGCACTGCCGTCCATTGTCTGCGCCGTGGAAAGCGGCAGATACAGGTTCGTGGTCACATCGTCGCTCGTCGACATATCCATCGCCAGCGAGGTGCTGTCATCATAATGGTAAACGCCGACGATGTAAAAGGAATAAGGGGATTTGTTAATTGTGAGGTCGATGCTTTTGCCGATGGCCTGCTCGGCCGTGCAGCTCATGCAATCGGACACAAACCGATCAGATACCACGCATACGCGGCGGCCGGCGTCGGTTGTATTTTGAATGGCACGGCCATAGAGCATTTCAACGTTTTCACCGGTGAAATAGTCGTCGTTGACGCCCATCACGGTTGCCGTCGTATTTTCCGTGGGCTTTGCGTCCTTCGGGCGTGTGCCGCTGCCGGCGCTTTCCGTCAGCTCGATGCAGGCGATATTATCCGGGAAATTGGCGCGGTATTCCTCCAGCATCGCGTCGGTAAAAAGATCGGAAGTGCGCGGGGTCGAATCCTGAAACATGCGAACCTGCACCCCGTCATCGGTATCCTGTATGGTTTCGCTGTCGTCGGTTTTCTTTTGCGTGAGATAGACAGTAATGTTCGAGATGCCGTAACCGGAAAAGCTGTCGGTGACAGAGCTGGTCAGGCTGTTGCCCACGGTTTTGATTGCAATAACCGCGCCGATGCCGATGATGATACCCAGCATCGTAAGCAGCGCGCGCATCTTGTTGGAGCGCAGGCTTTGCAGCGCAAGGGAAATGTTATCCAACACGGCGGCCCGCCCCCTTTCGTTCCGAGACGATACGCCCGTCCAGCAGCGTTAAAACGCGCGAGCACTCTTCGGCCAGCTGCGGGTTGTGCGTGATGAGCACAATCGTTTTGCCCTGCTTTTCGTGCAAGTCGTGGAAAATATCCATCACGGTGCGCGAGGTTTGAGAATCAAGCGCGCCGGTAGGCTCGTCGGCCAACAGCAGCGCCGGATCGTTCGCCATCGCGCGCGCAATCGCGACGCGCTGTTTTTGGCCGCCCGAAAGCTCGCTGGGCTGGTGCTTCATGCGCTCGCCCATGCCAACCATATCCAGCAGCATTTTCGCGCGGTCGGTGCGCTGCTTGGCGGGCACCTTGGCGTACAGCATCGGAAGCTCGACATTTTTCAAGGCCGATTGGCGGCCGATAAGGTTAAAGGTTTGAAACACAAAGCCTACCTTGCGGTTGCGGATAGCGGAAAGCTCGGCATCCTTTGCGGTTTCGACGTTTACGCCGTCGAGATAATAGGTGCCCGTGGTAGGGCGGTCAAGCGCGCCGATCATGTTCATCAGCGTCGATTTGCCGGAGCCGGATTCGCCCACGATTGCCACGAACTCGCCGGGGTAGACGGTGAGGTCGATGCCGTGCAAAATTTCCAGCTCATTGGGCTTGCCGGGATTATAGGTTTTTTTGATGCCAGTCATCTGGATAATCGGCTTTTGCGCGGCGGCGGAGCCGGGAAAGCGATACTGGCGCATAAAAGTTTCTGCTTCCATGCGATTACTGCCCTCCCGCGGGGGCAGCCGGAGCATCACCGCCGCCATTCGGCCCGCCCTGGCCGCCGCCGTCCGGGCCGCCTTGGCCGCCGTCATCCGTGCTCACTTCGGCGTTTTCCATATAGTTTTCGGAAGCTGCGGTATCAACGATGCCCTGCGTCAAATCGGCAGAGGAGCGGATTACATCGCCCTCGGCCAGCTTATCGGAAGAAATTTCAATATAATAATCGTTCGAGGCGCCGGTTGTAACGGTAACCTTATCAAAGGTCATATCCGTGCCCTCGCCGCCGGTTTTGCGGTAAACGAACTGGGTGGAGCCTTCGGTGCCCACAGCGTCGATAGGCACCGTGAAGCAATCGGCTGTTGTGGAAAGAACGATTTTCACGGTGGCGTTCATGCCAATTTTCAGCGAAGCGTCAGGGTTGGTCACGGTAACTTCCGCACCAAACTTGTTGGAATCGCCGGCCACGGGGTCGATCTGCGTCAAGGTACCGGTGTAGGTGGTATCCGTCGCGTCCGTGGTGATCTGGCAGGACATGCCCTCTTTAATGCTGTTGACATCGGATTCGGAAACCGTGATAGCAACCTTCAGCGTGTCGACATCCTGAATCGTGGCGATCGTGCCCGAAGGCGTCGAGCCGACGCTGGCGTTCAGCGCAGTGATTTTGCCGCTGGTTTCGGCTTTCAGGCTGCAATCGGCCAGCTGATCGTTGAGGTCATCGAGCGTATCGGATTCAGACGCCTTATCGAGATTGGTTTTTGCATCGTCCAGATTGTTTTTGGCGGAAGTAACCTGCGATTCCATCGAATCAAGCTGCGCCTTGGCGGATTCATACTTGGTATCGGCGGTTTGCTCGTTCTGCTGGAGAGTGGCAAGGTTGGAGGAATTGGCCTGATTGGCCGCATCGGCAGCCTGCTGCTGCGAAAGCGCCTGCTCATAGGCGGCGAGAGATTTTTGATAGTTGTTCAGCGCAGTCTGCGCCGCTGTAGCGGCAGTTATAAGATCACTGGGATTCGCATTATTGCTAATAATTGCGTTCAAAAAACCATTGAACGTCGCAAAATCAGTGCTGGAAGAACTTGTGGGAACAGTAATAGGTGTATTGTTTTTAGAAAGCGCAGCAGATAATGTGGTATCTTTTAGAGCCTCCTCCAGAAGACCTTTGTCTGTTGTAGCTGATATTTCCTGCGTACTGGTATCCACTGTTTGCGTGGAGGTGTTGGCTTTGCTGATCGCGTCCCGTGCCTCCTGCACCATCTTCAGCAGATTGGCGACCTCGGTTTTCTGCGTGTTGTAATCGCTCACGGCGTCGTTGTAGCTCGTCAAGGCGCGGTTGTAGCTCGTCTGCGCGGTGGCAACTTTATCGGCGATGTTCTGTTTCTCCTTGGCGATGGATTCCTCAATATCCGAGGTGTCCAGCGTGGCGATGACGTCGCCTTTCTGCACGGTGTCGCCCACGGCGACATTCACCGTTTTGAACTTCGGCAGCGCGGCCGTGCCGGCGGAAGCATAAGTAACCGTCGAGGTGTCAGAGCTTTTTACGGTGCCCGTCGTGCTGACGGTGTCCGTCAAATCGCCCTTGGTAAGGGTTGTGGTGCGCACAAAGCTGTAAGAAGATGCCTGCTTTGCGGCGGCAGATACAGCCGCGCAGCCGCGCAGCACCAACGCCACGATCACAAGCAGGACAATCAGCAAAACGCCGAGCGCCTTATGCTTTTTGAAAAAGCCAAGGATGGCGCCGAAAAAGCGCTTTGGGCCGCCGCCTTTCTTTTTCTTCTTTTTGCTTTCTTTGGCCTCTGCGGCATCTTCGCCTTCGGCCGGCTCGATCACACCGACGCCATCGGTGCCCTCGCCCTGCGCCGCAGGAAAACTTTGCATGTCGTTTTGTGGGTCGCTTGTGTTCTTTTGCATTCTGCTCCTCCGTCTGTGCCGGATCGGTCGATCCGCACGATATGTTTCCGTATTTACCCAATTCACACTTTACCGCCCCGCTGTGAAAAAATGCGGATATGCGTGTGAACAAGATGCGACAAAACTGCGGAAAATCTGTGAAAGGTAAAATTTTTCGCTTTCTTAGCCTAATCCTTCCAGAAACAGGAAGGTCAAGCGAAAATCAAAAATAATTTGCTTGGTTTGCCTTTCGCGCCGCTTTTCCTCCTTGTTAATACGAGGCAGCTCGGAAATTCTTTCATAAAAAAATGAGCCGGCACAACGGCCGGCCCAAAAAATGCGGCGTCAGCCGCAAAAATGGCGAAAAGATTTAGGCGCAGCATGCGGCAAGAATGTGCCCTGCCGGGTTTACAGCTCGCGCTGTAAAAACGGCTGCTTACGCAAAAAACGCAAAAGAGGAAGGGCCAATGTGCCCACAACCGCCGCCGTGATAACGCCGGTAAAAAGCCGCAGCGCGGTATCGCCAAACACATACGCAAAGCTGTAATAGCCGTAGAGTACGCTGTCCAGCCAAATAACAGCGGTATTGCAAAGGGTGGTAAGCAGGGTAGAGGCGATGACGACGGTATACCACAGCACGGGCTTGGCCTCCAGCATATGCCCTTTGGCGCGCAGGCGCCTTGCGGCTACGCCGACACATACGGCGCGCACGGCCGGCGGAAGCAGCCAAAGCAATGTCGTGGCCGTTAGCCCGTAAGAAAGCAGCTGGTTCAAAAATTCCCCGATCAGCGCCACGGCCGCGCCCTGTAAAGGGCCGAACAAAACCGAGGTGATCAGCGCCGGCAAAAAGGCAAAGGTGATGCGCAGATTTCCGGCCCGGACGGAAACCAGCGTGAGCACGGCGCACAAAGCGCCCATGACGGCGGTGCGCGCAAGCGCACGGGAATGAGAATGCGGATTTGACATAAAAACAGCCTCCTTTTCAAAAGCAGCACAAAGCTACAGGAAAGGGAGGCAGGCAGATACAAAAAGGCCGCGGCGGGAGACAATGCGGCCCGCCTGCGCCGATCATGCAGCAGCGGGATGCGGGCTGTGCACCGCGGAAAGCAACACGCTTTCCTTCGCCCGCAGCACAACTCCCTGTTGCTGCGATACTTGACGCACACGGCCCTACTCTGTGGATCGTTTTGATTATAGCGCCGCCCGCGCGCGATTACAAGAAAAAACCTGCACAGGCTTTTTGCCGTAAGCACGGATTTTTCGGGCAGATGGGGCCAGAGACATACTTTATTCGACAGCGGTTTGTGGTATAACATACTCGAAAAGGATTCAGAAGCTTTATGGAGTGCAAACAGAGAGGGAAACGCAAAGATGAAGTTTGAGCAGATGGAGTATACCCGGCCGGATCTGAAAAAAGCTTTGGCGGAGCTGGCCGCGCTGGAGCAGCGCGCCGAAACCGCCGACAGCGACGAGGCAATGATCCAGCTTTTTTGGAAACTTGATCGCGCCGAGAGCGCGTGGGCCACGATGGAGCAGCTGGCCAGCATCCATTACACGCTGGATACCCGCGACGAAAAGTGGGGCGCCGAGCGCGAGTTTTTCGATGCAAACACGCCGGCCTTCTCAAACGCCGAGGTGAAGGTTTACCGCAGCCTGCTGCAAAACCCGTTTGTCCATGCGCTGGATAAAACCTTCGGGCCGGTGGTGACGCCCGGCATGAAAAACGCCGTACTTTCGCTGGACGACCGTGTGCTGCCCTTAAAGCAGGAGGACAATGCGCTTGTCAGCGCCTACCAAAAATTGTACGGCAGCGCGATGGTCGATTTCGACGGCAAGACGCTGACGCTGCCGAAGCTCGGCGCTTATAAGGAAAGCCTGAACCGCGCCACGCGCCGCGCCGCCTACGAGGCGGAAGGCGGCTATTTTGACGCGCACCGCGAAGAGTTCGACACGCTGTACACCAAAATGGTGGAAAACCGCAACCGTCAGGCGCAGACGCTTGGCTACCACGATTACAGCGAGCTGAGCTATCACCGCATGAATCGGCTGGGCTACGGGCCAAAAGAAGTACAGGCCTACCGCGACGAAGTGAAGAAGGCCATCGTGCCCAAGTGCAGCGAGCTGATGCGCCTGCGCCGGCAGCGCGCAGGCCTGCCCGCCGATGCCAAATTCTACGATGGGCCGATCGCCTTTGCCGACGGCAACCCGAAGCCCCACGGCACAAAAGAAGAGCTGATGGCGAACTGCCGCCGCATGTATCAGGAGCTAAGCCCCGAAACCGGCGAGTTTATCGCCTTTATGCAGGATAACGGCCTGTTTGACGTCGACAGCCGCCCCGGCAAAGCGCCCGGCGGCTACTGCGAGCTGATTACAAACTATGCCGCGCCATTTATTTTTGCCAACTGGAACGGTACTTCTGCGGATGTGGACGTGCTGACGCACGAGGCGGGCCACGCCTTTGAATGGTATTTAGCCAGCCGCGATGAAACGCTGCCCAAGGGCATGACGGCGCCCGGCATGGAAAGCTGCGAGATCCACTCGATGAGCATGGAGTTTTTGACGGCGCCTTGGCACGAGCTGTTCTTTGGGCCGGATACGGCCAAGTATGAGCTGGCCCACGCTGAGGATGCGTTCTTCTTTTTGCCTTACGGCTGTGTGGTGGATGAGTTTCAGCACATCATGTACCAAAAGCCGGAGCTGACGCCCGACGAGCGCAACGAAGTGTGGCTTTCGCTGGAAAAAGAGTATCGCCCGTGGATTGATTTCGATGGCCTGCCGTTTTATGGCCGCGGCGCCGGCTGGCAGCGCCAGCTGCACATCTACGAGTGCCCCTTCTATTATATTGATTACTGCTTGGCGCAGACGATTGCACTGCAATTTTTTGCCGCGCACCTTGCCGATCCGAAGGATGCATGGGCACGCTATATGAAGCTGGTGCGGCGCGCCGGGCGCGAGCCTTACGCGGGCCTTGTCGCCGCGGCGGGCATGCAGGCACCCTTTACGCCCGGCAGCCTGACGGCTGTGGCCGATACCGTGGCGAGCTGGATCGAGAAACACCAAAAGGTGTAACGCAAAAAGGCCCGATGCAAAGCAAATATTCTGCGGCCGGGCGGGTGCATCCCGTGTGCTGTCAGGGCATGTGGACACATTTGCACGGCAAATGTGTTCAGTCCTATGCCAGACACTGGGACGCACCCGCCCGGCCGCGGCGCACGTTTCCTGCCGTAAAAGGATTCAAAAACAAAAAGGCCCGATGCCGTAAAAACGGCACCGGGCCTTTTTGTCGATATGCAGAGCGGAACTTAGTTTGCCGCTACGGATGCTTCCAGTTTTGAGACGATTTCTTTCATGCTGGCCTGAAACTCTGCGTCCGAAGAATTGTGGAAAATCAGCAGCGAATCCGGCTGGCTTTCTACCCGCAGATTTTCCGGCGGATCAAAGTTGATGCGCGAAATATACTCAGCCCAGTGCGCCAGCTTCCAGCTGTCGCGGTCGCTTGCGCGGCTAATCATGCGCTGATGGCATACTTCGGGATCGGTATCCACCCAGATGATGACGAGATCGGCGCCCTTTTCCGCCAGAGATTTGCGCAGCCCGGCGATATATTCCGGGTCGCGGATTTCCCGCGTAAACGGCGCGTTGATTAAGACGATGTCCTCATACGCGAGGGCTTCCATCGCCAAATCGAGCGTTACCTCGTATTCGAGATCGCGGATATACTTTTCAAAGAAATCACTGCTGCGGTTGTAAGGCTGCTTTGCCACCGTAAAGATTTGTTTGGAAAGCGGGATCAGCGTATCCTTATCGAGGTAAACAATATGATGCAGCGCGGCGGCCAGCTGTTTGGAAATAAAAGTTTTTCCGCAGGCCGGAGGGCTGGTGACTAAGATAACTTTTTTCAATTCCGACACCCCATTGTGAACCAGATTTCTGTAAAGAACGGCATCAGCGCGGTTAAAAACACGCCTAATGTACCACTTAAAGTATAGCCGTTCCCTATCCGATTGAGAATAGGAGAATTCGCCCATTTCACAGAATAATTATAGACAAATGTTGCAAAAATATCGTTTCGCCAAAAAGTTCACAAGCAAAAATGCCGGGCGGGTGTTCAGTTTCAGGTTTTTTCGGGGCCGGACATTTTATCCTGTAGGATAAACCAGAAGGTAGAACCCTTGCCGGGGATGCTTTCGACGCCAAAGCGCGCGCCGTGCTGCTGGAAGATGGCTTTTGTGATGGAAAGCCCCAGCCCGGTGCCGGCCTTGCCGGCATCGCTGCGGCTGCGATAGTAGCGGTCGAACAGATGGGGCAGATCCTCGGGGCGGATGCCCGCGCCGTGATCTTCCACTTCCAAGCGGACGCTGCCGCCGCCGATGTCCTTGGCGCGCAGCACAAAGATGCCGTCCGGCCCGATGTGGTGCATGGCGTTGCCCAAAAGGTTATGCAGCACACGCTCCATCATGGCAGGGTCGGCCCAGACGTTCAGCGCATGATCGGTGGGGATGTCCAGCGCAAGCTTCCAGCCGTTTTGTGCGCAGACGGCGGTGTATCGGTCGGCAACTTCGTCGCAAAGCTGTGCAATATCAAAGCGCACAGGCTCGCACTTTTCCGCGCCGGAAGAAACCTTGCTCAGCTCCATCACGCTGTTGACAAGCGCCGAAAGGCGGTCTGTCTCGTCAATAATGATATTCATTTGCTCATCGCGCTTGGGCTTATCCGCGCCGGTGATGTCACGTACCGTTTCCGCATAGCCCTTAATCAGGGTAAGCGGGGTGCGCAGATCATGCGAGACGTTCGCCAGCAGGTCTCGCTGAAGCTGCGCCGAGCGCTTTACCTCGCCGGCCATGTGGTTGAAATCCTCGCTGAGCATGCCAAGCTCGTCGTTTCGCGCGACGGGCACATGCACATCGTAGTTGCCCTCGGCCATTTTGTTCGCCGCGGCGGAAAGCTGCGTCAGGGGCTTGGTGAACCAGCGGCTGAACAGCCATGCCGCCACCAGCGCGATCAAAAACAGGATCGCGGCAATGCCGGGCAGCAGCATCTTCAGCACGACGCCGGCCTCGTCTACCTGCGCGATACTGGCCGAGACGAGCACGCAATATTTGCCGTCGCTCGTTGTGCGCCCGACAACCATCTGGCTTGTGCCGCTGGAAGTGCGCAAAACGCGGTAAAGCTGGGCCGCCGAAAAGCAGGCGCGCCGCAGCCGGATGACATCCTCGGTATCCCGGTTAGAGGCTGGGCCTTCGCCGTTTCCGCCAAACATGCTGCCCGTGGAATTGTGTAAAAGGCACGGATGCACGTTTTCAATATAGATCACGCTGCGCATCGTGGTATCGGAGATGTCGACACAGCAGCCCGTTACGTTCAAAGTACCGTCGCGGACGGCGGCGTTCATGTCGTCGAGAAAATCGCTGTTGACGTTCAGCGTCCAAAAATCGCGGCTGGAAATCTCCTCGCCGTTGTCAATCGCTTCGTTCATCATGGAAACGATCGTATCCAGGCGGGCGCTCAGCTTATCATAAATGTAGGCATTATACCGCGGCTGTAACAGGCGCGAGCTGAGCACCCACACCAGCACAAGCAAAAAAAGGCACATGAAACACAAAAAGAGCATCAGCTGGCCGCGGATGCTCAACGTGCGGTGCAGCGCCGCGGAAGAATAGGCGCTGCGCTTTTTGGGTTCGGTTTTTGGGGCCTTGGCGGCTTCTTTTGAAATTGACATAAAAAAGGCTCCCTTGCCCGGTTACGGCTGCGGCTTGGCCGAATCTGGGTCGAACTTATAGCCGATGCCCCAGACGGTGGAGATGTCGTCGCGGCAGCTGCCCAAATGGCTGCGCAGCATTTTAACATGGGTGTCCACGGTACGGTCCTCGCCAAAATAATCGTAGTTCCATACCTTTTGCAAAATCTTTTCGCGCGAAAGGGCAAGGCCCTTGTTGCTGGCCAAAAACACCAAAAGATCAAACTCTTTCGGCGTAAGCGAAACCTCCTGCCCATCGACGCGGACGCTGTGGCTGGCCACGTCGATGGAAAGCGCGCCGAACGACATGGTGCCGGCCGCCTGCTCGCTGCGGGGCATCGTGCGGTTCAGCACGGCCTTGACACGGGCCACAAGCTCCCGCGGGGAAAAGGGCTTGACCACATAATCATCCGCGCCGCCTTCCAGCCCGGCCAGCTTATCGTATTCTTCGCTGCGCGCCGTCAGCATAATAACCGGCGTAAGGATTTTGCGGCTGCGCATTTCGCGCAGGCAGGTCATGCCGTCCATAAAAGGCATCATAATATCCAAAATCACAAGATCAAAGCCGCCGCCCGAAAGCTGTGCCAGCGCGGCGCTGCCGTCGGTGGCTTCCTCACAGGTAAAGCCCGCGTACTGCAAATGTTCCCGGATCAATTCTCGGATACGAGGTTCGTCGTCCACAATCAAAATCTTTGCCATATTTTTGAATCCCTCCGTCCCGTAGTTTTTGGCTGTATACCTTTATCTTAACGGAGAACCCATGAATTTTGCATGAAAGTTCCGAAAAACAATTTTCACAATTTCATTATAATGCGTGGGCGCACGGCGCGCAAGCGCGGGAAAAGCAGGAAAACCCGGTATAAACCCTCCGAAGGGCGAATATACGTATAACAAAAAGCGCACGGCGCAGCGCTGCACACCAAAAAGCTGCGCGGGCACGGGGAGGGTATACAACATATGTTTATGGTCACACTCAAAAAAGCCGGCCTGCGGCGGGCAGGCGCGGTGCTGCTCTGCGGGGCGGTGCTGGTTGGGGCGGTGGTGATCGGCCACTACTCGGGCGGGCAGGCCATATCCGCCGGGGCTGCGGCCGAAACCAAGATCGAATCGACACAGGACATCGCGGCATATTTCCAGAATTTTGGCCTTGAAGTTGACCCGGCGGGTATCACGGCCGACAAAGTAAAGGTACCGAAAAAATGGGACGACAGCTTTTCCGCGTTTAACGAAGTTGTGGCGCAAAGCGGGCAGGATCTTACCAAGTTTAAGGGCAAAACCGTGGAAAAATGGCTGGCCGAAATCCCGGCGCTGAGCACGGGCGACGAAACGGTGTACGGCGTATTGCTGGTGTACGATAAAAAATCCGCAGGGGCCTATCTGCTGGCAAAGCCCTCGGGCAATGTGACGGGCATGGCAGACGCCGCCCAAAATCAGGCAAACGCCAATAAGGCCGCCAGCACGGCCGCGGAAGGCGACACGGCGACAAGCCAGGTGGGCGAAGCGACAGGCGGCGCGGCCAGCCAAGTTTCGGCCAACCCGGAAGAAGCCGAACAGGCGGCGCTGGATGTGGATTTGACGGCGGGCGCCGACGGGTACCCTGTAGAGTGACCGCCGCGCCGGAAAGGCAAAAGGGGCCTACGCCGCGCAGCGGCCGGCCAAAGCAGGCAATATAACTTGCAAAAGGGGGGCACTTTCGCCGGAAAGCGCCCCTTTTTCCTGCTCTTTGCTTTACTTTGCGCGCGCCGGGCTGTTATAATAAACAGGCTTTCGGATCTTTACGGAAAGGAGTGGGGAACATTGGCAAAACATTCTGCGGCAAGGTTAGGGCATCGGTGTGGCGTATGGGACAATGTCGCCCACCGTTTTCCACGCCGTCCGCCGCCGGCGGGCCTTTTCTGACGAATATTCACCGATTGACAGAAAAGGATTTTTTATGACTTGGTATACATACTCGCTGCTGGCCGTTTTGTTTTGGAGCGGCAGCGATCTCTTTTCCAAAATGTCCTCGAAATATGAGGACAAATACAGCCAGTTCCGCATTATGGCGGTGCTGGGCATCACGATGGGCCTGCATGCGGTTTTTTTGCTTTTCACAAGCGAAAGCCTGAAAGCCGACCCATTCCGTCTTATCAATTTCTGGTATTACCTGCCGGCGGGCGCGCTGTATATCCTTAGCATGGTGCTGGGCTATATCGGCCTGCGCTACATGGTGCTCAGCGTTTCAAGCCCGATCTGCAACGCCAGCGGCGTGATCGAAATTATTTTGTGCTGGCTGCTTTTGGGCCAAACGGCGAGCCTGCCCGCCATTCTTTCCGCGCTGCTGCTGACGGCGGCGGTTGTGCTGCTGGCCGTGGTGGAAAGCAAAAACCCTACGGACGAGCTGCAAAACGGGCGGCGCATCCACATGACGAAAAAGGAAATTCTGCTGGGGCTGGCCCTGCCGCTGGCCTATTGCTGCCTGGATGCGGCGGGCACCATCGCTGAGACGGTGATGTACGACGCGGGGCGCATGAGCGAGGACGCCGGCAGCGTGGCTTACGAGCTGATGTGGCTTGTGATCGGCATCGGCAGCCTTATCTATCTCTGCGCCATTAAAAAGCAGAGCCTTTTCAAATGGCCGTCCAAGGGGTCGCTTATTGCACAATCGGTATGCGAGACGGCCGGCAACTATTTCTATATTTACGCCATCGCCACGGACTATGCCATTTTGGCCGAGCCGATGATCGGCTGCTATGCCGTCGTCAGCGTGCTGTGGGGGCGGCTGATCTTAAAAGAAAAGCTGACGCCGAAACACTATCTGTGCATCGCAATGGCCTTGGTGGGTATCGCGCTGCTGGGTTGGTTTAACGAGTGAGCAGGGCATAATAGTACATTTTCGGCTTTTTGCAGTAAAAAACCCACGGAAATTTGGCTGGCCGCGGGTGGCGAAAAACGTCGGGCGGGGTTATAATAAAAGCAAATCCGAGAGGGGCGCGCCCCGCAGCGGAACAAAACGAAAAAGGAGTTCCCCGACATGAAAGAGTTTACTTACACGATCAAAGATGAATACGGCATTCATGCGCGCCCGGCGGGGCTGCTTGTAAAGCTGGCAAAAGGCTATGCCTCCTGCATTACGCTTGTGCGCGGCAGCGATACGTGCGACCTGAAACGTCTGATGCCGTTGATGGCGATGGGCGTAAAACAGGGCGAAACGATCACCGTGAAAGCGGAGGGCACCGACGAGGATGCCTGCATCGAGAGCGTTTCGGCGTTCTTGGAAAAAAGCGTCTGATAAAAAGCGGCCCCCGCGTGATAAGAACCGCGGGGGCCTTTTTGCAGATTTTGGGCCGGCGCAAAACAGCACACAGCCGGCCGTATCCGAAATTGCCGGCTTGTGCGCAGGCAATTTTTGCGCGCCGTGCGCAAAAGGCGCGGCACATCTCCAAGGGAGGCGTGGTACATGGAAAGCATACAGGGCATGCACGTAGTATCCGGTATCGCAATCGGGCGGCTGGCCTTTTATAAAAAGCCCGAGCGCCGCATCGACCATACCCCTGCGCTTGACCCGGCCGCGGAGCTGGCCCGCATGGAAACCGCGCGCGCGGCCGCCATCGCGCAGCAGCAGGCCTTATACCAAAAGGCTTTGCAGGAAGCGGGCGAGGAGATCGCGGATGTGTTCAATGTCCACGCGATGATGCTGGAAGACGACGATTTTGTCGACGCGATCCGCACCAACATCCAAGAAAAAAGGATGCGCGCGGAATACGCCGTAAAAACCGCGGGCCGCGCGATGGCCGATTTGTTCGGCGCAATCGAGGACGAATATTTGCGCGCGCGCATGGCGGACGTGCTGGATGTGGCGCAGGGGCTGATTGATACTTTACAGGGCGCCACGGCGTCGATCCAGACGGGAGAGCCGGCTATCCTTGCGGCAGAGGACCTTTCGCCCTCTGAGACGGTGCGGCTGAATAAAGCCCTGCTGCTCGGCTTTATCACGCGCGGCGGCAGCGCAATCAGCCATACGGCCATTTTGGCGCGGAGCATGGATATTCCGGCCGTGGTACGCAGCCAAAAGTTGGACCCCGCGTGGGATGGCAAGCTTGCCATTTTGGACGGCACAAACGGCACCCTTATTTTGGACCCGGACGGCGAGACGCTGGTGCATTACCGTGCCTTGCAGGAGGAAGAGGGCCTGCATAAGCTGCTGCTCAAACAGATGAAAGGCTTGGCGAACGAAACGCGCGACGGCCGGCGTATCGAGCTTTGGGCCAACATCGGCGGCATCGAGGATTTGCCCGCCGTGGCACAAAACGATGCGGGCGGCATCGGGCTGTTCCGCTCGGAATTTGTCTATCTCGGCCGGCAGACGCCGCCCGACGAGGAGACACAGTTCCGTTATTATAGGCAGGCGGTAGAAACGATGGCGCCGCGCCGCGTTGTGATCCGCACGTGTGATCTCGGCGCAGATAAAACGGTGGATTATCTTTCCCTCGGCCACGAGGAAAACCCTGCGCTGGGCTTTCGCGCCATCCGCATCTGCCTGACGAAAAAGGAATTTTTCAAAACGCAGCTGCGCGCTTTGCTGCGCGCCGCCGCATACGGCAACCTTGGCATTCTGCTGCCGATGATTACCTCTACGGCAGAGGTAAAAGCCGTGCGCGCTTTGCTGGAAGCATGCCGCGCCGAGCTGGTGCAGGAGGGGACGCGCGTGGGCAAGGCAGAGCTTGGCGTGATGATCGAAACGCCCGCCGCTGCGCTGACGGCGGACGAGCTGGCGCAGGAAGTATCCTTTTTCTCGATCGGCACAAACGACCTCACCCAGTATACCTGCGCGCTTGACCGGCAGAATGCGTTGCTGGCGCCGTTTTCCGATGCACATCATCCGGCCGTGCTGCGCGAGATCAAGATGGCCGTCGAGGCGGGCCACCGCCACGGCATCTCCGTCGCCATCTGCGGCGAGCTGGGCAGCGACCCCGCACTGACCGAAACGTTTTTGCGCATGGGCGTAGATGAGCTTTCCGTAAACCCTGCGGCCATTCTGCCCTTGCGCAGCGCCATCCGCGAGATGGATCTGCGCCGCGGCAGCACACAAAAAATGCCCTGAATTTTTGCTGCGCGGGCGCGAAAGCCGCCAAATGGGTGTATAATAAGAATAGGCAGACAAAGGAGGACAACCGCATGTTTGAGATTATTGCTGACAGCGCCTGTGACATTGGCCTTGAAAAAGCCAAAGAGCTGCAGGTAAAGCTGATTCCGTTTTATGTTTCGCCGGACGGAAAGGACTATCACAAGGAGGGCGAAGACCAGAATGTGCGGGATTTTTACCGCCTGCTCGTGGAAAATCCGGGCCTTTCGCCGAAAACCAGCCTGCCCAGCCTCGACGACTATATGAAAGCCTTTGAGCCGTATGCCAAAGAGGGCCGGCCTGTGCTGTGCCTTTGCTATACGGGCAAAATGAGCGGCTCGGCGGGGTGCGCCCGCAACGCAAAGGAAATCCTGTTGGATGAATACCCCGACGCCGAGATCGAGACGATGGACACCACGGCCGCCACCGTGACACAAGCCATGATGGTGGAAAATGCCTGCGCCATGCGCGACGCCGGATGTACGCTCAAAGAGACGGTGACGTGGCTTACCGGCTGCGCGCCGACAAACCAGATCTTTTTTACGGTGGGCAATTTGGATTACCTGATCCGCGGCGGGCGCATCGGCAAGGCAAAGGGCATGGCCGCAAACCTTTTGAACATCAAGCCGATGATCCACTTTCACGACGGAGAGATTTTTTCCGGCGGTGTGGCGCGCGGCCGCCTGAAGAGCATTGAAAAAGCCATCACGCAGCTGATGAATTACCTTGCGGATTGCCATGCCGACCCAGACGATTACCGCATCACGGTGGGCTATGGCTATGACGAAGAGGAAGGCCGCCGCCTTTGGATGCAGGTGCGCGCCGCGCTGCGCGCGCATTTCCCGGCGTCGAAGTGTGAGGTGGGCCTTTTGCAGATCGGCACGACGATCTGCGTACACACCGGGCCGTACCCGCTGGGTATCGGCGTTATGCGCCGCTGGAAGCCGCAAAAAAATTGATTGGGATATAGAGAAAACGGTATTTGAAACTGTATGCAAGGGCTTGATTTCTGCATTTTTAAAGATGAGGCATTGAGAAAAGCGGAAGAGGAAGAATATGGGCTACGAAAAAGAAAAAGGGGAATTCTTGCAGCAACTGAAGGAATTCACAAATACTCTAGTGGTTCAAATCGCAAAGGACGACGAATGGACAATACGGGGTTTTATTGATATTTTCAAAAATATATATACTGTTTCTTCAGACACTAAAATTGTTTCGAAAATTTTAGAACTCCACCTATTTCCGCATTTTTTGGCGTTCGCAGAAAGTATAGGATATGATATTGAATTAGCTACCTACCAAAATTGGTATCCAGACCTAACCTTTATTTGCCGAGACAACCACGATATTAAATTTGCAGTGGATTTGAAAACTACATATCGGCTTGAAGATTATCCGGGATTTTGTAATGGTTTTACGCTTGGCTCTCATGGCGAATACTTTGTTGACAGAAATAGCAGCAAGAATATACAGTATCCGTATAGCGCATACGCAGGACATTTTTGCGTAGGCATTATTTACTCCCGCAAAAAATTGGATAAATTAGAAGAAACTAAAATATATACCATCGAGGAAGTAGACCAAATACCTGCTGTTATTAAGGATTTCACTTTTTTTGCTGAGGAAAAATGGAAGATCGCAAGCGATAAAGGTGGAAGCGGCAATACAGCAAATATCGGAAGTATCACAAGAATTGAAGATATTTTAGCAGGAAACGGGGTATTTTCTAAAGCAGGAGAAAAATACTTTGATGATTATTGGGCGAATTTTGGGAAAATGGAAATTTTGGATTCAAAAGGAAAATATAAAAAGCTGACATCTTTTTCCGAATATTTAATTTATAGAGGACTTCCTAATACCATAAATTATGCTAAAGCATCAAGAAAACGGGCAGAGCCATAATGCAAAACGATAAAGTGTTTGTGCCTCCTATCAAAATTCAGGGTATTAAAACGAAGCTTGTTCCGCTAATTGAACAAAACGTTATATTAGACGAAAGCGCTATATGGTATGAGCCGTTTATGGGGTCTGGCGTAGTTGGCTTTAATGTGGCCCCCAAAAAAGCAGTATTTGGCGACATAAACCCACATATTATTCATTTCTATAATGCGATTAAATCCAAGAAAATTGACTCTTATTTGGTGCGAGAGTTTTTAGAAGAGCAGGGGGCAAAACTATCAGAAAAAGATGCAAAATATTACTATGAAGTACGAGAAAGGTTTAATCAGAGCCACGAGCCTTTGGATTTTCTTTTCCTAAATCGTTCTTGCTTCAATGGAATGATTCGCTTCAATAAAAGCATGGAGTTTAATGTCCCTTATGGGCATAAGCCACAACGCTTTTCTAAATCCTATGTGACTAAAGTTGTGAATCAAGTGAAGTACGTGGAAGACGCTTTAAAAGGAAATGACTGGGTATTTGTTTGCCAACCTTTTGAAAAAGCTATTGAAAAGGCAGGAGAAAAAGATTTTATATATTGTGATCCACCTTATATTGGCCGCCACGTGGATTATTATGATAGTTGGAATGAAGATTCAGAATACGCATTGTGCGCTGCCTTAAAAAAAACAAACGCGAAGTTTATGCTTTCCACATGGGATCATAATGCATATCGAACCAATGAATACTTGGAACGTGTGTGGGGGTTCTGCCATAAAACGACAAAAGAACATTTTTATTATGTGGGTGCCAGAGAAAAGAACAGAAACCCTATGCTTGAAGCGCTTCTGACAAATTATGTGCCTTGCAGGCAAAGCAATACACTTGCCCTTTCGAGGCAGGCACAAGTGTGCTTACCTGCAAATGATGAATAAAAGCCCATCTCCATATCAGCGGCAGTAGCTGCTGGGAGATGGGCTTTTGTGCGTTTTTGCTTCTTTATATCCACCACTATGCAAGTAGTTGCAGATGCTCTTATCATTTTTTCTTTTGGTCTGGCTCCGTGGCGGGCGATTCTGCGCGCTCCAGCCGAACCTCCAGCACACGGCGATGCGCCGCGCGCGTAACGGTGCCGCAATAATGCCCAAGGCGGAAGCGATCGCCGGTTTTCGGCAGACGATCGAGCTTTTCCTGTACAAGGCCGCTGACGGATACCGCATCGCAAACCTCGTCGATCGAAAGCTTTTCCAGCAGATCATCGACGCCGGCCGAGCCGGAAACAAGCCAGCTGCCATCCGATTGACGGCGAAAATCCTCTGTGACATCGTCGTGCTCATCCCAAATTTCGCCGACAAGCTCTTCCAAGATGTCTTCCAGCGTCACGATGCCTTCGGTGCCGCCGTATTCATCCACCACAACGGCCATGTGATGCCGCCCCTCACGCAAAGTGCGCAGCAAAGCGGAAATCTGCGTGGTGCTTGTGGTATACAGCGTGGGCGTAACCAGCTCGCTCAGCGTAGTTTCGCCGCCGCGGCGGGCCGTAAAGTAATCCTTTTCATGTACCACGCCGATAATGTTGTCGATGTTTTCGTGATAGACCGGCAAGCGGGAAAAGCCGCTTTCGGCAAAAACATCCGCCACTTCATCCAGCGCGGTAGTATCGGCGACGGCCACCACGTCCACACGCGGCGTCAGCACATCCTCGACCTCAACATCGTCAAACTCGATCGCGCTGCGGATCAGCTCGCTTTCCCGGCCGGAAAGTTCGCCATCGCTTTCGGCCTCGCTGACCATCGTAATCAGCTCGCCTTCGGTGATGGTGTCGCTTTCGGCGCTGTGAAAATGGCGCGCCAAAAAGTTCTTCCATTTCGTGAAACAGAAGTTCAGCGGCGTAAATACGATCACGAGCGCCTGCAAAACGGGCGCAAAGGCAATCGCAAAGGTTTCGGGCATCTCTTTGGCGAGGCCCTTCGGGGTGATTTCGCCAAAAATAAGCACCACAACCGTCAAAACGATCGTCGACAGGGTGGGGCCGTACTGCGCGCCCAACAGGCGGCTGAAAAATACGGTACCCACGGAAGCCGCTGCGATGTTGACGACGTTGTTGCCGATCAGGATCGTGGAGAGCAGGCTGTCAAACTTTTGCGAAAGCGCCAGCACACGCGCCGCTTGGCTGTCGCCGGCATCGGCGCGGCTTTTCAGGCGAATGTCGTTCAGCGAGGAATATGCGGTTTCGGATGCGGAGAAGAAGGCGGACAAAACGATCAAAAAGATCAGCGCCACCAACATGGTAATACTGCCATCGTCCATGAAAAAAGGAACCACTCTACTTTCTTAGCTTCAAATTTGCCCGGCCTTTTTGCAAAGGCACGGGCGACTATACGCCTCTATCCTATCAGATTTCACGCTGCGGCGCAAGAAGCAACTGCCCATCCCGGCAATCTACCGTGAGGGTATCGCCTTCGGCATAGTTGCCTTCCAAAATGGCGCGGGCTACCATCGTTTCTACCCGGCTTTGGATAAAGCGCTTGATCGGGCGCGCGCCGTAGATGCTGTCGTAGGCCGAATCTATGATGAAATCCTTGGCGGCGGTTGTCACTTCAAGGGCAAGGTGCTTGCCATCGCGCATGCGGCGGCGCAGATCGTCCAGCTGCAAATCCACAATGCCGCGGATTTCCTCTTTCGTAAGGCTCTTATAATAGACGATTTCGTCCAACCGGTTCAAAAATTCCGGGCGGAACTTTGCCTTCAACAGTTGGTCGATCTCGCCGCGCGCGGCGGCCGAAAGCTCGTTCGAGCCGGAAGCACGGCTGTTTTCCAAATCGTTCAGGATGATGTCGCTGCCGAGGTTTGAGGTAAGGATGATGACGGTATTTTTAAAGTCCACGGTGCGGCCTTGGCTGTCGGTGATGCGGCCGTCATCCAACACTTGCAGCAGGATGTTGAACACATCCGGGTGCGCCTTTTCCACCTCGTCAAACAAAATCACGCTGTACGGCTTGCGGCGTACGGCCTCGGTAAGCTGGCCGCCCTCCTCGTAGCCCACGTATCCCGGAGGCGCGCCGATCAGGCGCGAGACGCTGAATTTCTCCATATATTCTGTCATGTCGATACGGATCAAATTCTTTTCGTCGTCAAACAAAGCTTGCGCCAAGGCTTTTGCCAGCTCGGTTTTGCCCACGCCCGTGGGGCCTAAAAAGAGAAAGCTGCCGATGGGGCGGTTCGGGTTCGCAATGCCTGCGCGGCTGCGCAAAATGGCGTCGCTGACCTTGGTTACGGCCTCATCCTGCCCGATCACGCGGCGGTGCAGCGTATCGCCGAGGTGCAGCAGCTTTTCGCGCTCGCCCTCGACAAGCTTTGATACCGGGATGCCCGTCCAGCGGCCGACAATGCGCGCGATCTCCTCCTCTGTAACGGTATCGCGCAGCAGGCTGCCCTCCTTTTTCTGGGCAGCGGCCGCCTCTTCGGCTTCCAGCTGCTTTTGCAGCGCGGGCAGCTTGCCGTATTTCAGCTCGGCGGCCTTATTCAAATCATATTCGCGCTGGGCCTTTTCGATGTCGGCATTCACATGCTCGATCTGCTCGCGCAGGCTTTGCACTTTGTTGATCTCGTTTTTCTCGTTGTCCCACCGGGCTTTCATCGCGTTGAAAGCATCCTGCTTTTCGGCAAGCTCCTTTTCCAGCTCGGCGCGGCGGCTTTGGCTTAGCGCGTCCGTCTCCTTTTTTAAAGAGACCTGCTCAATTTGCAGCTGCGTGATTTTGTGTGCCAAATCGTCCATTTCGCTGGGCATCGAGTTCATTTCCGTCTTAATCATGGCGCAGGCCTCGTCGACGAGGTCGATGGCCTTATCGGGCAGAAAACGGTCGGTGATATAGCGGTTCGAGAACGTAGCGGCGGCGATCAGGGCGTTATCGTGGATTTTGACCCCGTGAAACACTTCGTAACGCTCTTTCAGGCCGCGCAAAATCGAGATCGTGTCCTCCACGGTCGGCTCGTCGACCAAAACCGGCTGAAAGCGGCGCTCAAGCGCGGGGTCCTTTTCAATATATTTGTGGTATTCTTCCAGCGTCGTTGCGCCAATGCAGTGCAACTCGCCGCGGGCAAGCATAGGCTTCAGCAGGTTGCCCGCATCCATTGCGCCGTCGGTTTTGCCCGCGCCCACAATGGTGTGCAGCTCGTCGATGAACAGAAGAATCTGCCCGTCGCTCTTTTTCACCTCATTCAAAACGCTCTTCAGGCGCTCCTCAAATTCGCCGCGGTATTTTGCGCCTGCCACGAGCGCGCCCATATCAAGGCTGAACACCGTATGGCCTTTGAGGTTTTCGGGCACATCGCCGCGCACAATGCGCTGCGACAGCCCTTCGGCAATGGCCGTTTTGCCCACGCCCGGCTCGCCGATCAAACAAGGATTGTTTTTCGTTTTGCGCGACAGAATGCGGATAACGTTGCGAATCTCCTGATCGCGGCCGATCACGGGGTCAAGCTTTTGCTTTTTGGCGAGGTCGGTGAGATCCTGCCCATACTTTTTGAGGGCATTGTAGGTTTCCTCGGGGTTATCCGAAGTGACGCGCTGATTGCCGCGCACCTTGGAAAGCTGCGCCAAAAAGGCGTCCTTTGTGATGCCAAAGGTTTGGAACAAGTTTTTGGCGGCGGCGTTGGGCTGCGCCAGCAGGCCGAGAAACACATGCTCGACGCTGACGTACTCATCTTTCATTTCCTTGGCGGCCTTTTCGGCGGCCAGCATGGCTTTGTCCGTCGCCTGCGAAATATACACCTTGTCCGGGTCTCGTCCGGTGCCGGAAATGCGGGGCAGCGCGCCGAGCTTCTCCGTTGCGGCTGCGGTAAAGGCCGAAGGCTCGACGCCCATGCCCTGCAAAAGCTGCGGGATCAGCCCTTGCTCCTGTGCCGAAAGCGCGGCCAGCAGATGCTCCGGCTCCAAAACCTGATTTTCATATTCCACGGCCAGATTTTGCGCGGCCTGCAGCGCCTCAAGCGTTTTTTGCGTACAGTTGTTCGTATTCATCAAAAAATCCTCCTCTCAAAGGATGTGAAAAAGCAATCGAAAGATGCGTCTGCCAGAAAAAATCGCTACCCGCAGGCAGCCGCCAAAAAAAGAAGAAAAAGGGGAAAAATACGGGATTTGTTTTGCAGCATGTGTGCGGCCACCTTTCTTGAATTAGCACTCTATGTATTAGACTGCTAACATTCTATCGCAGGGTAAAGGGAAAGTCAAGAGAAGCGACGAAATGTTCACGGAAACGTAAAAAATGCCCCGGCCGAAAGGCCGGGGCAAAAATCCTAATTCAAAAAGCCGGCGTGTTACGCCACGGTTGCGTTGGCCAGCAGCCATGCCCGTACCTGACGGTCAAGCGCAAACTGCGCCACATAGGCATCGCCGTAGTTGTCCACGTAAGTGCTGTAAGATTCGCGCTCTTCGTCCGTTACGGCGAGGCTTTCGGCTTCGGCCACGGCCTGCTGTACAAGGCTGCTTTTCACGGCGTCGAGAATGTCCGTCTCGTGGTCGGCAAGGGCGGCGTCGATGCTGGTATAGTCGAATGCCGCAAAGTAAGCCTTGAGATCCAGGTTGTAGTATTCGGCGTATTCGTTATAGAAAGCGAGATACTTGCACACCATATAATCCACCACAGGCTCCGGCAGCGTGTCGGCAAAGGTGGCGTGATCGACCAGATAATCAATCACATAGTTTTCCTCGTTTGTTTTCAGCAGCTTGTCGCTTTCGTAGGCGCGCAGCGCATCTACGGTGGTAACATTATAAGGGTCGGCCCCAAGGTTTGCGGCAACCCAATCGTCCGTCAGATCCCAGCCATAGGTGATGGAGTTGATCGTGACGCTGAACACGGCCGCGGCATTGGAGAGCACAATCTTGTTGCCGTCCTTATCGGTGGAATCCTGATAGCCGTCGGGGAAGGTGACGTTGACATCAAACGTCTCGCCGACCTTGTGCCCCACGATCTGATCCTCAAAGCCGGTAATAAACTTGCCGCTGCCCAAGGTGAGATCATAGCCGGCGCCCTGTGTGTTGCCGCCGGTAAATTCAACGCCGTTTACGCTGCCGACATAATCAATGTTCACGGTATCGCCCTCGGCCGCCGCGGCATACTGCGCCACGATTGTGTTGACGCCCTTGGTGATGTCGTCATCGCTGGGCGTGACGGAAGCCTGCGGGATTTGGATGGCCTTGTAATCCTCGGGCAGCGTTACATAATCCGAAGCCTTGATGCCGCTCCACATGCCGGTGGTATCAAGGTTTGTGCTGTAATTGAAATTGATATAGTCGTATTGATCGCTGGCCTTGAAAGAAGCCGTCAGAGAGCTGGCCGCGGCCGGCTCGGACGAGGCGGCGGAGGAAGCGATGCTGGACGCACTTTCGGAAGCGGCGCCGCAGCCGGACAAAACAAACGCAAGGCACAGAGATGCGCCTGCGAAGCGAAGCAGTGAGCGTTTCAAGTGAAGGAACCTCCTGTTACTGTTGCACATAAATGCGGATTTTAGCCGGGGCCAGCCCGGCGTAGATGAAACCATTATACCCGCGAAAACAAAAAAAGAAAACCCACATTTTTGTTCCCGGGCATTTTTTCACGAAAATATCGTACAATCCCGGTTTTTACTGGAAAGTAGGCAGGGCATCCGATATAATAGAAAGCGAAAAAACAGCCGCGGCACGGCGGGCCTTTTTATGGCCGTGCCGCGGCCCCGAAAAGGGCGAAAAACCGCAGAATAAAAGGAGCGCCGGAATATGGATTATAACAAAGCAGCCCTCGCCATGCACGAAAAAGCCCCCGGCAAGGTGGGCATCGAAAGCCTTGTGGAAGTAAAATCGCGGGAAGAACTTTCCACTGCCTATACGCCCGGCGTGGCCGAGCCTTGCCGCAAAATATCGGCGAACCCCGACGAGGTATACAAATATACCTGCAAGGGCCGCATGGTGGCCGTGGTATCTAACGGCACGGCCGTTTTGGGCCTTGGCGACATCGGGCCGGCTGCGGGCCTGCCCGTGATGGAGGGCAAGGCGGTTTTGTTTAAGGAGTTCGGCGGGGTGGATGCCTTCCCGATCTGCCTCGATGCGAAAACGCCCGAAGAGGTGATCGCCGCATGTAAGGCCATTGCGCCCACGTTCGGCGGCATCAACCTCGAGGACATCAAAAGCCCCGAATGCTTTGCCATCGAGCAAACGCTTGAGCGCGAGCTGGACATCCCTGTTTTCCACGATGACCAGCACGGCACGGCTATCGTTGTGACGGCGGCGCTCATCAATGCGCTGCGCGTGGTGGGCAAAACAATGGAAAGCGCCCACATTGTGTTGAACGGCCCCGGCGCGGCGGGCACGGCTATCATCAAAATGCTGATGACGGCCGGCGCAAAAGATATTATTGCAGTCGATCAGTTCGGCACACTGTATAAGGGTTGCCATAGCGCCGAGGCGCATAAAAACTGGCTGGGCGAGCACACAAACCCGCGGCAGGTGAAGGGCGGCCTTGCTGAGGCCGTGGCGGGCGCGGATGTGTTCATTGGCGTATCGAAGCCGGGCTGCCTGACGGGCGCAATGTGCCGCACGATGGCAAAAGATGCGATCGTGTTTGCGATGGCGAACCCTACGCCCGAGATCATGCCCGACGAGGCAAAAGCCAACGGTGTGCGCGTAATTGCCACGGGCCGCAGCGATTTTGCCAATCAGGTCAATAACGTGCTATGCTTTCCGGGCCTGTTCAAGGGCGCGCTTTCGGTGCGCGCGCGCGACATCAACGATAAGATGAAACTGGCCGCGGCGTATGCCATCGCCGATTTGGTGACGGACGCCGACCGCAATGACGAATACATCATCCCCGGCGCATTTGATCCGCGCGTGGCCGAGACGGTGGCCGCCGCCGTGGCAAAGGCCGCGCGCGAAAGCGGCGTGGCCCGCGCCTAAGCGGATACGAATTTTGGATAAGCCGTACCGGGCAAATGCCCGCGCGGCATACAGCAAAAAAGGAGAAAGCAAAATGAAATGTCCGCAATGCGGCGCACAAATGCAGCCGGGACACATACGGGGCGACGGCCGCCGCAATCTGGATTGGCGCGAGGATGCGCAAACCGATCCGCCGCACTGCCGCGGCAGCCTGCTTGTGGCGAAGCCGAAGGTCCCATTTTACTTTATTGGCGCGCCGATGGTAGAGGCCCCTAGCTTTTACTGCGCAAACTGCCGCTTTTTTCTGACGCCGCTGCCGGAACAGGACGGAGAAACGTTATGAGTGAACTGCGAGAAATTTCCGCGCGGCAGATCACGGATACCGTAGCGGCCCTTTGCATCGAAGCAAACCTGCATCTGCCCGCCGATGTAAAAGCGGCGCTGGATCAAGCCGAGGCCGCCGAGCCTTGGCCGCTGGCCAAAACGACGCTGGGCCTTTTGCAGAAGAACCTTACGGCGGCCGATGCGGGTTGCCTGCCCATCTGCCAAGATACGGGCATGGCCTGCGTTTTTATCGAGCTGGGCACGGATGTGCATATCACGGGCGATTTCGAGGCCGCTATAAATGAGGGCGTGCGCCGTGGCTACGGCGAAGGGTATCTGCGCAAAAGTATCGCAGCCGACCCACTGCGCCGCGGCAATACCGGCGATAATACGCCCGCTGCGCTGACAGTGCATCTCGTCAACGGCGCAGGCTGCCGCATTACGGTAGCGCCCAAGGGCTTTGGCAGCGAAAATATGAGCCGCCTCGCTATGCTAAAGCCCGCCGACGGCGTGGAGGGCTTCAAAGCTTTCGTGCTGGATACCGTGCGGCAGGCAGGCTCAAACCCGTGCCCCCCGATGGTGTTGGGCGTGGGCGTGGGCGGCAGCTTTGATAAGGTGGCATACCTTGCCAAAAAGGCGTTGCTGCGCCCGCTGGATGTACCGAACGCCGACCCGTACTATGCCGCGCTCGAGCGTGAGCTGCTGGCCGCGGTAAACGAGATTGGCATCGGCCCGCAGGGCTTTGGCGGCAAAACCACCTGCCTTGGGCTTTCCATCGAGCAGGCGCCGACACATGTGGCCGGGCTGCCCGTGGCGGTAAACGTATCGTGCCATGTAACGCGCCGCGCTACGGCGGAGCTGTAAAGGAAACCGCCCACAAGAGAGAATGCGGCGCATTTTGTGTGCGTTTGCCGCGCGTTTTGCCGCAAAACCGGCAATGTGCCGCCCAACTAAAAGCCCCCCGCGTTATCGCAATAAAGGAGCAATTTTTATGCAATATGAAATCCACACTCCCTGCACCGCCGCCGCGCTGGCGCCCTTACAGGCGGGCGATACCGTGCTGCTTTCGGGCACCGTTTATACCGCGCGCGATCAGGCACATGCGCGCATGGCCGCAGCGCTGGATGCGGGCGAAACGCTGCCGTTTGCGTTAGAGGGCAGCGCCATCTATTATGTCGGCCCCACGCCCGAAAAGCCCGGCACGGTAATCGGCGCGGCCGGCCCGACGACCTCGGGCCGCATGGATGCGTTTTCGCCGCGCCTGCTGGATCTGGGCAATAAAATCATGATCGGCAAGGGCAAGCGCAGCGCCGCCGTGCAGGCGGCGTGTGTGCGCAACGGCGCGGTGTATCTCGCGGCGCTGGGCGGCGCAGGCGCGCTGATGGCACAGTGCATCAAAAAGCTGGAGGTTATCGCGTGGCCCGACCTTGGCTGCGAGGCTGTGCGCCGGCTGGAAGTGGAAGCGATGCCGCTTACGGTGATTTTGGATGCACACGGCGGCAATTTGTATGAGGCCGGCCCGGCGGCATACCGCGCGGCGAAAAAATAAAGCCCCGCCCAAACAAGCAGAAAAAATTGGGCACAGCGCCCGCCCGGCATAGAATGAAAGAAGCAACAAAAAGATTACAGGCAAAATTCGCTCTTGACTTTATGAAGATGAAGCGTATAATGCATTTAAACCGATGAGGCGGAGATAAAACTGCACAGCGCATCTCTAGAGAGCCCGGAGGATGGAAACGGGCGGTAAGCGGGGCAGGCAAATGGACCGCCGAGGGCGGGGCGAAAGGGCATGGCCCGAGTATCCTGCGCCGGGAGCTCCCGTTATTGAGCAGGAAAGTGTTTGCTTTCCGTCGAGCGGCCGTGCGCAACGCACGGCAAACAAGGTGGCACCGCAGAATCGACTTTCGATCCTGTCCTTGTGTTTGAAACACACAGGGACGGGATTTTTTTCTGGCCGTGTGCGGGGCCGCCGAACGCGAAACCCTGCGCAAAAGCCAAAACAAAACCCGTTCCGCAACGCCGGAGCGGGTTTTTTATTGCCCGCCGGAACATCGAAAGGGGTTTATCCATTATGAAAAAGATCACACGCCGCAATTTTTTGAAAGCATCCGCCGTTTCTGCCGCCGCGCTGGGCCTTACCGCCTGCGGCGCATCCTCTGCCGCCTCTTCGGCGGCGGCTTCCTCTGCGGCCGGCTCGGCCGCGGCTTCTGCTGCCGGCACGGTGTACAAAGTGGGGATCGTCAACTATGTGGATGATGCCTCGCTGAACCAGATTGTGGCTTCCGTTGAAAGCGAACTGGATGCGCTGGCCAAAACTAACGGCTGCACCTTTAGCTATGCCGATTATTACTCGAACGCGCAGGCCGATCAGACCACGCTGAACCAGATTGCGGCCGACCTTGTGGCCGATCAGGTGGATGCAATCGTCGCCATCGCCACGCCGACGGCCAAGGTAATTGCCGCGCAAACCGAGGAGATTCCCATTATTTATGCCGCCGTATCCGACCCCGAAGGCGCGGGCCTGACGGGCATCCCGAATGTGACGGGCACATCCGACGCGCTGGATACCGATTCGATTTTGAAGCTCATCCTCGCGGCAAACCCGAAAACAAAAACTCTCGGCCTTTTGTATGATTTGAGCCAAGACGCCTCGACGGCGCCCGTCGCCGCCGCCAAGAAGTTCTGCGAAGAAAATGGCCTGACCTGCATCGAAAAGAACGGCACCACCACGACGGAAGTACAGCAGGCCGCCGAGGCGCTGATCGCCGCAAAGGTTGACGCTGTGTTTACCCCGACGGATAACACGATTATGACGGCAGAGCTTTCCATCTACGATAAGTTTGCCGCGGCGGGTATCCCGCATTACGCGGGCGCCGATTCCTTCGCGCTGAACGGCGCCTTCTGCGGTTACGGCGTCGATTACGTCCAGCTGGGCGTCGCCACGGCCGATATGGTGGGCGAAGTACTCTGCGGCGGCAAAGCGCCGGCGGATCTGCCTTTCGAGACGTTTGATAACGGCATCGCCACCGTGAACACCGAAGTTTGCGAGCAGCTCGGCTATCAGCTGGACGACATCAAGGCCGCCTTTACGCCGTACTGCACGAGCGTTGCCGAGATCAAAACGCAGGAGGCTTTCTAATTGCCGCACGATACATTATAATAAAAGCACAGCCGAGACCGGGCCGAGGCGGAAAAACCGCCCCGACCCCTTTCGGCGTTTTGGGAGGTTTGCGCTTATGACCATACTGGCCAGTATTTTTTCGCCCGGCGTCCTGATTACGGCGCTGGAAATGGGATGCATTTTCGCGCTGGTGGCGCTGGCGCTGTTTATCAGCTATTCTACGCTGAACATTGCCGATCTTTCGACGGACGGCTGCTTCACCTTAGGGTGTGCCGTGTGCTGCGCCGTCATTATCAAGCTTTCGGGCAACCCGGCGCTGGCGCCGTTCGCGCCCGTGCTGGCGCTTTTGGCGGCGATGGCAACGGGCGTGTGCTCGGGCTTTATCACGGCCTTTTTGCAGACGCGCCTCGGCGTGGAAAGCATTTTGGCCGGTATCGTCGTCAACACGGGGCTGTACACGATCAACTTGGCCGTAATGGGCTTTGCTTCGCAGCTGAGCCTTTTGAAAATGCCGACGATCTATGCCGGCTTTAAGGCGGTGCTGCCCGCGGCGTTACAGGGCTTTTCGGGCCTGATCCTGTCGGCGCTGTTCCTCGCCGTGGCGGGCATCCTCGTGATGCTGTTTTTGGGCACACGGCTGGGGCTTTCCATCCGCGCAACGGGCGATAACGCCGATATGGTGCGCGCCTCGTCGATCAACCCTGCCTTTACGATCACGGTGGGCCTTTGCGTTTCCAGCGCGCTGACGGCGCTTTCGGGCGCGCTGCTGGCACAGTATCAAAAAGGCGCTGACATCAACGTGGGTACCGGCATGGTGACGATCGCGCTGGCAAGCCTGATCATCGGCGAGACACTGATCGGCAAGGGAAGCATGCCACGGCGCATCCTCGGCGTGGCGCTGGGCAGCTGCATTTATCGTTTTGCCGTGGCGGTGGCGCTGCGCTTTAACCTGCCGGCGGCTGCGCTGAAGCTGGTTTCGGCCATCATCGTGGCGATCGCCATCTCGATGCCCGCCGTGAAAAAGTGGATGGCCTTTGAAAAACGCAAGGCTGCCGCGCGGCGGCCCAAACCCGCGAAAGGGGGCAACCTTTGATGCTGGAGCTGCAAAATGTTTATAAAACCTTTAACGCCGGCACGGTTAACGAAAAAAAGGCGCTGCAAGGGGTGAACCTCTCCCTTGCGGATGGCGATTTCGCCACGATTGTCGGCTCAAACGGCGCGGGAAAATCGACGCTGTTCAACGCGATTACGGGCGCTTTCATCCCCGATGAAGGCAGCGTGATTTTAGGCGGCGAGGATATTACCTTTGTGCCGGAGTATCGGCGCAGCAGCGCGATCGGCCATTTGTTTCAGGACCCGCTAAAGGGCACGGCCCCGCACATGACGATCGAAGAAAACTTGGCGCTGGCCTATCTGCGCGCCGGGCGCTCGAAAAACGCGGTGTTCAGCCGCATTTCGGGCAAAGATAAAGCCTATTTCCGTGAGCGTCTCGCGCTGTTGGAAATGGGCCTTGAGGACCGAATGAAGCAGCCTGTGGGCCTGCTTTCGGGCGGCCAGCGGCAGGCGCTTACGCTTTTGATGGCGACGCTTGTTACGCCGAAGCTGCTGCTGCTCGATGAGCACACCGCCGCGCTTGACCCGGCCACCGCCGATAAGGTGCTGGCCCTGACGAAAAAGATCGTCGGCGAGGAGCACATCACCTGCCTGATGGTGACGCACAACATGCATCAGGCGCTCGAGCTGGGCAACCGCACCCTGATGATGGATGCAGGCCGCATCGTGCTGGATGTGGCGGGCGGCGAGCGCGCCGCGATGACGGTGGATGGCCTGCTGCAACGCTTTCAGGAAAACGCCGGGCAGGCGCTGGATAACGACCGCATTTTGCTTTCCAAAGTGGAAAAGAAAAACTGAAAACGAGGCTGCCGCAAAACAAATTACCCCGGCAGATTGCGCAAAGAAATTACCCGTTTCTATAAAAACACGCCTTCCCGAAGCCGTAAGCTTCCGAAAGGCGTGTTTTTTTTGTATGCGTTTTTGGCGGGATGGCTTTATTTTTCCATTGCGGCCCAGCCGGAGGATTTCACGATCGTTTTTCCGTCCGAAAGGCACCACATTGCCTCGACGCCATCCAGCTTTTCGACAAGGGCCTGCCCATCCTCAAGGCTCATGCAGAACAGCCCCGTCGAAAGGCAATCTGCCAAGCCGGAATCGGCACACAGCACCGTTACGCTGTCAAAATACTGCGCGGGATACAGCGTGTCGGGGTCGATCAGGTGATGATAGCGCACCCCATCCACGGTATAATAGCGCTGATAATCGCCGCTTGTCACCATCGCAGAATTGTGCGTGAGGTATACGGCGGAAAGGTAAGAGGAATTTTGGTAGGTTTCTGTGCCGGCGTTCCAAGGGTCCTCTACGCCGCCCGTCCAGCTTGTGCCGTCCGGCTTTGTGCCGATGGCGCGCAGATTGCCGCCCACGCTAATCAGCGCGCTGGTAAGGCCGCGGGCCTCGGCGGCCTGCGCCACCATTTCACAGGCATAGCCTTTGCCGCAGCTGCCCACGTCGAGGCGCATATCCGGGTCTTTGAGATACACCGTGCCGGCCGCGGCGTCGATCTCGACATCGGTAATGCTGCAATGCTGCGCGGCGGCGTGCAGGGTGTCATCGCTTGGCAGAGCGGCATGGTCGGGGTCGGCGATGCCGGCCTCACGCGCATCGTGCCAAAGGTTCAGCACCGCGCCCATCGCAATATTCGTCTGGCCGTTTGTGGTATCGTAGAGTTTCACGGCCTCCTGCAGCATCGAAAGGATCTTGGCATCCACGGCAACGGGCGCTTTGCCTGCGTTGTCGTTGATCGTTTTTAAGTTGTTAAGGCCATCGTAATTGTGATAAATATCATAGAGATTATTGTATTCGAGCAAATCGGCGTGGAGCGCATCCGTCTGGCGGGTGAATTCCTCTTCGCTGCCGCAGTAGGCAATTACCGTTGTGACGGTATCAAATACATCATAAAATACCGTGGAATACCGCTGCGGCTCGGCGGCTTTACCCGGCAGCGAACACCCTGTCAGGCTGCCCGCGGCAAAGGCGGCCGCCAGCACAGCACAAATCAGCTTCTTCATAGCGCCTCCAAAAGAAAGGCCCCGGGCCGAAAAGCCCGGAGCCGGTTTTTTCGTCGGGCACCATTGTACCCGAAAAGCCAAGAATACGCAACCGAAGCCCTCAAAAATTACTTCGAGGCGGCGTGAGAAGAAGCGCTGTTGGAGCCGGCCATGCTGCCCGAGCCAGCCATGCTGCCGGAACCGGCCATAGAGCCGGAGTTGCCTTCGTTCCATGTCGAGCCGGAGCCGATACTCTCGGAAGCTGTTGCGGTAGGCGCCACAGTAGAAGTAGCCGTGGATTTCGGCGTGGCGGTAGCCTTGGGGGAGCCAGAACCCCAGCAGCCCGTCAGCGAGAGCAACAGGGCAAGCGACAAAACACAAACTGCAAAAATCTTTTTCATATTTTATTCTTTCTCCTTTCTACTAGTATGTAAGGAGAAAAAACGTCCGGCGTTTACGCTTTGGGGGGCTTATTTGCCTGCTCGGCCTCGGCCTGCCGCGCAAAGGCGGCGCGCTCGGCGGCAAGGTGCCCAAGCAGCTCGTCAAAGGCCCAAGCACGGTTTGTGGCAGTGGCGGCAGCCTTTAGCGGAATCTCCACTTGCGCCTGATGCAAAAGATCCAGCAGCGTATCAAGATCCCGCGGGCGGAAGTTGGCGAACAACGCCGCGGCAGGGTAGGCATCCGGCGCAAGCGCCCGGGCCGCGCCGCCGCCCTCGGCTTCGCCCAGCAGGCAGGCCACGGTTTTGGCGGCGTCTGTGGGCATTACGGGCACGATGCGCATCCCGAAGGATGCCGCCATGCCATCGAGCTTGCCGCGGTCGGCGGAAGAAAGCCCCCAGCATAAAATGGTGGGCCGGCCCGCGTTCGGGTTGGCTGCAATGTGCGCTTTCATAGGATGTCCCCCTCAAAATCAGAATATACAGCCATTATATCCAAAAAACACAAAAAGAAAAGGAGCCGCCGCGCGGCTTTTAGTTCAGCTCTTTGCCAAAGAAGGGGATTTCCTGCTTCAAAAAGGCCATCAGCTCGTCGAACTGATCGGGCGTAAGGCTTTGCGCGCCGTCGCATTTGGCCTTCGGCGGATCGTTGTGCACCTCGATCATAAGGCCGTCGGCCCCGGCGGCCACGGCGGCCTTCGCCAGCTGCGGCACCATCCACGCCTGCCCACAGGCATGGCTCGGATCGACAACGACGGGCAGATGCGTCATTTTATGCAGCATCACGACGCCGGCCAAATCCAGCGTGTTGCGCATCGAAGTTTCAAACGTGCGGATGCCGCGCTCGCACAAAATCACATTTTCGTTGCCCTCGGCCATGATATACTCGGCGCTCATCACAAGCTCCTCAAGGGTATTGGCCAAGCCGCGCTTAAGCAGCACGGGCTTTTTCTGGCGGCCGACAGCCTTCAGCAGCTCGAAGTTCTGCATGTTGCGCGCGCCGACCTGAATCAGGTCAACGTTTTCAAACAGGGGCAGATGCTCGGTGTTCATGATCTCCGTCACAATCGGCTGGCCCGTGGCGCGGCGCGCTATTTTCAAAAGATCCAGCCCTTCGCCGCGCATGCCCTGAAAGCTGTAGGGCGAGGTGCGCGGCTTAAACGCGCCGCCGCGCAAAAGGCTTGCGCCCGCGGCCTTTACGCGCTGGGCCACATCGGTGATCTGCGCTTCGCTTTCAATCGAGCACGGGCCGGCGATCACGGCAAAATGCCCGGCGCCCAGCTTTATGCCGCTTACGTCGACGGCCGTATCATCGGGGTGAAATTTGCGGTTGGCCTTTTTATAAGGTTCGGAAACGCGGCGGCAGGTTTCGACGACAGGGTTGGCAAGCACCCAGCTTTCCGCAATGGCCTTGGTATCGCCGATCAGGCCCAGAATATGGGTATCGCTGCCCTTGGAATCGTTGATTTCGAGGCCCATGCCTTTCAGCTCGTCGCAAAATTGGCGAACCTTTTGCTCCGGCGCGTCCTGTTTCAAAATGATAATCATAGCGGTAATCTCCCTTTCCCTCGGCGGCCAAAATGCCGGCCTGCGGATACTTCAGTATCCTGAATCATGTTATGCCACTATAACACTTCAGGATACTGAAGTCAAGAGAAGAAAACAAGATGCCCCAAAACATAAGCCGCCGCAGCGTACTTTCCGGGCCGCGGGCGCGTTTGCGGCGGCAAACGGTTTTGGCGCTTTGCGGCCTGCCTTAGGGCGCAGATTTTACGGCCTTGCCGTGGGGGCCTGCTCCGCACTTTGCGGCCGCAGCGCGGCGCGAATTACGTTGTACAAAATGGGCTTCATCTCGTCGATGGGCGCGGGCCGCATTTCGATGATACTGGAATAGCAGGTGGCGCCCACCATCTCTGTCAGCACAAAAACCAGATGCCACATTTCCTGTTCGGTGCGGCCCTGCATCGCGGGGCTGTCGAGCACATTTCGGATCAGCGAAAGCACGACAGGGTCCGTCGTGGTAGCAAGCTGATGTTCAAGCCGCGGCCACGAAAAGTGCCTGTCCAGCAGGCGCAGCACAGTGGGCGAGGTTTTGAAATATTCAATGATGCAATCGGCAAAGAAAATGACGCGGGCCGAAAAATCCGTCAGGCCACTTTCCTGCACGGCGCGGGCTGCATCGGATACCACGCGCGCGCTGATGCGCTCGACAAGCGCATGAAAAATATCATCTTTATCCTTAAAGTAAAGATAAAAGGTGCCCTTGGCAACGTCGGCGCGCTGGACAATATCGCTGATCGTTGTGCCCAGCGTACCCTTTTCCAAAAACAGAGTATAAGCGGAATCCATCAGATTTTGGCGCTTTACTTCCTTGCGTGGATTGCCCACAGCCCCGGCCTCCTTTGGCATTGTTGGTATTTTTAAGTTTAGTATAGCTTTTTTTGGCGGAGAGACAAGCGAAAAAACGAGGATTGCGCCCCAATTTGCACACTTTGCGCAGAGTGTTCAAAAAAATGACTTTTGGTCATTTCCCCTGTTGACACCGCTTTTGTGCCGCGGTAAGATACGCTTTGTAAATGACTATTGGTCATTCTTACGGATAAGAGCCTGCCGGAAGCCGGCAGGGGCGGCCGCAATGCCGGCCGGAGAGGAGCTGTACCTTATGGAAAAATTGGCACGTGGAATCGTGAAATTTCGCAAGCTCGTGCTTGTGGTTGCGGTTCTGCTGCTGATCCCGTCGGCGCTGGGCGCGCTGGCCACCGGGATCAATTACGACATCCTGACGTATCTGCCGGATGATCTGGACAGTATGAAAGGCGAGCAAAGCCTTGAAAATGACTTCCACATTGCAGCGACGGGGCTTGTCACAATGGAAGGGCTGCCGCAAAGCGAGATTGACGCGATGCGCGATGACATTGCCGACGTCAAGGGCGTCCGGCAGGTAATTGCGGTATCGGATCTGCTCGACGAGCGCATCCCGGCGGACATCCTGCCCGAGGAGCTGCAAAATGTCGCCAACGGCAAGCATGATGCCAAGCTGATGGTTGTTTTGTTCGACGAGGCGGCCGCCAGCCAAAGTACGATGAATGCCTGCAACCAGATCAAAGGTATCCTGCACAAGGATGCATTCTTTGGCGGCATGAGCATGATTTTGGAAAACACACGCGCGCTCGTCAACAAAGAGATGCCGTGGTACATCGTGTGCGCTGTGGGCGCAAGCCTGTTGGTTTTGTTTCTGGCGATGGGCGGCTGGGTCGTCCCGCCGCTGTTCATGCTGGGGCTTGTGTTCCCCATCGTCTATAACTTTGGCACCAATGTGATCTTCGGCCAGATCAGCTATATCACCGAGGCGCTGGCCACGGTTTTGCAGCTGGGCGTCACGATGGACTTCTCCATCTTCCTCTTGAACCGCTACCGCGAAGAAAAATCGCACGGCATGCAAAAAGAAGAAGCAATGGTGAAAGCCATTATGAACACGGGCACAGCAATCTCGGCTTCGAGCCTGACGACGATTGCAGGCTTCTTGGCTTTGTGCACGATGGAGCTTACGCTGGGGCGCGACATTGGCCTTGTCATGGCAAAGGGCGTGGCGCTGGGCGTAATCTGCACGGTGACGATCCTGCCCTCGCTGCTGCTTACGTTCGATGGCGCGATCGAGAAATACCGCCACCGCACGATTATCCCGAAGCTGAAGCATTCGGCAAAATTTGTCAGCACCCATTATAAGCGGATTTTGGCGGTGTTTGTTGTTCTGTTCATTCCGTTCGCCATCGCTGAATCGAAGGTAGACGTTTACTACACGCTGTTCAATAGCCTGCCGCAAGATATGACCGGCATCCTCGGCACAAACAAGATGGGCGAAGATTTCGGCATGCAGAACACCCATTTTGTACTTGTGAGCGATTCGCTTTCCGGCGATACGATCCGCAAGCTTGACAAAGATCTGGGAAAGATCGACGGCGTCAAAAATGTAATGGGCATTGATAAGTTTGTGGGCGGCATGATCCCGTCGGATTTCATCCCGAGCGATGTATCTGACCTAATGCAGGCCGGCGGCTATAAGCTGATTTTGATGAACTCAAGCTACGAAAACGGCACCGACGCCATGACTGAACAGATCGACGCCATCAACGATGCCGTAAAGCAGTATGACCCGAACGCCTATGTAACGGGCGAAGCGGCGCTGACAAGCGACCTGATTAAGATCGCCAGCGTAGATTTCCGCAATGTTTCGCTCGCTTCTATCATAGCGGTGTTCCTGATTATCGTTATCAGCTTCAAGAGCATCTCGGTGCCTGTCCTGCTTGTGGCAAGCATCGAATCGGCCATCTATATCAATATGGCCATCCCGTACTTTTCCGGCACGGTGCTGCCGTTTATCGCCAGCATCGTTATCGGTACCGTGCAGCTTGGCGCAACGGTCGATTACGCAATTTTGATGACAACGCGCTTCCGCGAGGAAATGCAAAACGGTGCAACGCCGCAGCAGGCGGGCCGCATCGCCCTCGAAAATTGCAGCCAGAGTATCCTTACTTCCGGCCTGACCTTCTTCGCCGCAACGTTCGGCGTGTCGCTTATCAGCCGGATGGAGCTGCTGCAAAGCCTGTGCCTGCTCATCAGCCGCGGCGCGCTAATCAGTATGTTTGTTATCATCAACATTCTGCCGTGCCTGCTGATCCTGTTGGAGCCTGTTATCGAAAAAACCAGCCTTCACTGGCTGTCGAATGCGCCCCGGAAGGCCGCAAAATCCTAAGGAGGAAACAGAATATGAGAAAGAGTTTGACGATTGCAAAGCGCGGCGCAGCGTTAGCGCTGGCCGGCGCGATGGCCTGCAGCTGCGCGCTGGGCGCTGCGGCGCAGGGCTCGGTAAAAAAAGAAGAAACCGTATATGCCACGCTGGCCTCGGATGGCACCGTGCAGAAAACCACCGACAGCGTTTGGCTGCATGACGACGGCGGCCTTTCCGGCTATGCCACAGATACGGGCCTTTCGGACATTACGATGCTGAAAGATACCGAAAACCCGCAGGCCGACGGCAGCAAGTTGACCTTCGGCGAGGGCACGGACGCCTATTATCAGGGCACGGCCGATGCCGCGCTGCCTGTGACGGCCGAGATCACCTATACCCTCGACGGCACGGCAATGACGGCCGAAGAGCTGGCCGGCAAAAGCGGGCATCTGGTGATGCACATCTCGCTGACAAACAATAGCTATCAAATGAAAACGATCGGCGGCGTAAGCCGCCGCGTGTGCACTCCGTTTGTTACGGTCATCGCGGCCACGCTGGACACGGATACCTTTACGGACATCACGGCCGAGCACGGCACGATCGAGACGGACGCCTCGAAGGATCTTGTGGCGTATGTGTGTTTGCCGGGCATGAAGGAATGCTTCGATGGCCTGCTGAAAGACGATCTGTCGCAGATCAGCGACAAGCTGTATGACGACGTGACGCTGGAAGCGGACGTGACCGATTTCGAGATGCCGATGCTGTACATCGCGGCCGCAACGGATGCGGCGGACTTCTCGAAGGAAAGCGAACTGAGCGATTTCAATGATCTGTTCGACGAGCTGGACGGCCTTGACGACAAGCTCAATGACATGATGGACGGCGTCGACGAGCTGCTGAAAGGCTCGAACGACCTGAACAATGGCGCAAGCGAGCTGTACAACGGTATCCAGACGCTGGATACCGGCGCGGCCACGCTGCAAACCGGCGCACACAATGCGGCAACCGGCGCAGGTACGCTTTCAAGCGGGCTGAACACTTTGAGCGGGAACAGCCAAACGCTGCGCGACAGCGCGGGCAAGATCGCGGATGCAGTGCTGGCTTCGGCAAATTCACAGCTGAAAGCCGCAGGTGCGATCAGTAACGACTTAACATGGGATAATTACGCAACGGTGCTGAGCGGCCACATGAATGTGACGGACGCACAGATTGCCGCCGCGCTAACAAAAGTGGCAACAGGGGCAGGCGTATCGGAAGAGAGGGCCTGTGGCCTGATTTATCTTGCGGCAACCAGCTATAACAACGATCTGAAAAAGGCTGGCGCGGCGATGCAGCAGGCGGCGGCTGACAGCAACGACGGCTCCAATGGTGGAACAGAGGGTGCAATCTATAAAGCACAGGCAGCACTGACCGCCGCGAGCAACGATCCTAAAGCGGTGCCTGAAGTTGCCACTTTGCTAAAGATGGTTGCCTATCAAAATATTCTTAAGCAACTGGAGGATGGCGGCGCAAACGAAGCACAGGCAAATCTTATCTTGACCTACGCAGCAAAAAATTATGTTACACAAGAGGATTTGGCAAGTAATCTAAATACTGCTACTTCCACAGTTATGACAGTAGGCGCGGGCGGCGGCACAGATGAACAAAAGAATGCCGTGGGAACAGCGCAGCAAGCTCTTACAGCGGCACAAGGGAATGCAATGGGTGTTACTGAAGTTGATGCGCTGCTTGCCGGTATGGAGAGTGATACCTATACTGCAGTTGCAGGCATGACGGGTCAGTCGGACGCTGGGGTAAACGCCTTGCTGATTACTATGGCGGCCCAATCTGGCAACAGCGACCTTACCGCAGCTTTGCCGGCGGCTGGCGCAACGCTGACAAATGCGAATACGGTAAAGGCTGCAATGACAGCCGCTACGGATACGAACAACCAAATTGTAAAGGGATATTTGACGGCTGCTGTGCAGCAAACAGGCGATACTGCTTACAGTGAGGCACTGGGCCAGTTAAATCAAGTCAATGCCTTTGTAAAAGGCATCAACGATTATACCGCCGGCGTGGACAGCGCCGCCTCTGGCGCGGGCACACTGAAAACCGGGCTGGATACCCTCGCTTCCGGCACGGATACCCTGAAAACCGGCGCAGATAAGCTGCTTACGGGCGCTTCGACGCTGAAAAACGGCACGGGTACCCTCGTCGACGGCGTACAGGAGCTGTACGACGGCGTGAACGAAGCTTACAATAAGCTCGAAAACGGCGATGCATCCGACCTCACCACCGATGACCTCCAGAATATCAAGGATACGCTGGATGCCATTAAGACGCAGCGCGAAAGCTACAAGAGCTTTGCGGGCGATGCCGCCGAAGAGGGCAGCGTCAAGTTTGTGATGAAGGTTTCTGCCGAAAAGGCCGAGGATACCGAAGCAGCGGCCGCGCCTGCGGATACCGCAAAAACCGGCAACTTCTTCACAAATCTTTGGCAGCGCATTGTGGCGCTGTTCCACAACTAAATCGACATCTTCTGTTTCCTTTTTACTCTTATCCGCCCGCAGGATGCGGGGAGGGGCTGCCGGCTTTCGGGCCGGCGGCCTTTCTTTTTGGCGGCGGCCGTGCTACACTACAAAAAAATTGAAACGGAAAGCAGAGCAGCCCGAAACCGCTATGTGCCGAACGTTGTTGGCGCCCATTTTTCGGGCCGCCTGCGCGCCTGTACAGTCAAAAATTGCCAAAACCAAAGGAGTGTCCGCTATGGGCAAGGAAACTAAAACCAACGCAATGCGTTTTCTCGAAAAAAACAAGGTGCCGTATACCGCGCACGAATATCCGCATGAGGAGGGCGTGGCCGTTGACGGCGTACATGTGGCCGAAAGCATGGGCCAGCCGCCCGCCTGCGTGTTCAAAACCCTCGTTACAAAGGGCGCCGGCGGCAGCTATTTCGTGTTTGATATTCCTGTGGCCGAAGAGCTGGATTTGAAGGCCGCGGCCCGCGCCGTGGGCGAAAAAAGCGTGGCGATGCTGCACGTCGCCGACATCAATAAGGTGACGGGCTACGTGCGCGGCGGGTGCAGCCCCGTGGGCATGAAAAAGCAGTTTGTTACCGTGTTTGACGAAAGCGCGCTGGCACAGGAGAAAATCTATGTTTCCGGCGGGCGCATCGGTACACAGGTTTGCTGCGAGCCTGCCGCGCTGATCCGCGCCGTGCGCGGCAAAACCGCGCCGATCACCATGCCGCATACCACTGCCTGAAAATGGCTTGAAATGGCCGTAAAGTATGACTTCATACGGTTTTGTGTGGTGAATATCGCTAAAAACAAACCAACGGATTTCGGCGGAACGGACACATGGCTGAAAATGGTTTTGCCCCCTTTGCAAAGCGGGGAAATTGCCGTAAACTGACGTTGTAAGCAATCGGTTTTACGGAGGCGTACAATGCAAAAAGGCATGACCGGAAAACAGATTCTCCCGGCGGAGATTTTGCGCAAGGGGCATTTTGCAGCCTGCCGTACCGTAAATAAGAGCAAAGTATAACAAAAAGGCCGTGGTGCAACTGCACCGCAGCCTTTTTTGCTTTCCCGGAAAATGAAGGAGGAAAAAGCGGTATGATTCGTAAAGTGGCTGTAATCATGGGCTCCGACAGCGATTGGCCAACCGTAAAGGGCACCTGTGCCCAGCTGAAGGCGCTGGGCATCCCGTATGAGGCGCATATCCTTTCGGCGCACCGTACCCCCGCGGCCGCCGCGGAATTTGCCAAAAGCGCGCGGGCAAACGGCTTTGGTGTGATCGTGTGCGCCGCGGGCATGGCGGCGCATCTGGCCGGCGCCTTCGCCGCCAACACGACGCTGCCCGTCATCGGCATCCCGATGAAAGGCGGCGCGGCCGATGGGCTGGATGCGCTGCTTTCCACGGTGCAGATGCCTTCGGGCATCCCGGTGGCGACAGTGGCGCTGAACGGCGCAAAAAACGCCGCATGGCTCGCCGCCGAAATCCTTGCCCTTTCCGATGAGGGGCTGGCCGAAAAGCTCGCCGCCGCGCGCGCCGAGATGGAAGCACAGATCGCCGAAAAGGAAGCCAAGCTCCAAACCGAGCTGGCCGCATTATAAAGATACTTTTCCACAGAAAGCGGGCACTTTGTGGAAAACACGGCGCGCCGCGCAAAGAAAGCTATCCCAATCCGGGCCGCAGCGGCCACACGATATTTTTTGAATAAAAAAGAGGAGCGCAGAAAAATGAACGTAACGATGAAAGAGCAGATGTATGAAGGCAAAGCAAAGCAGGTTTTCGCCACGAGCGATCCTGAAATTGTCATGGTACATTATAAGGACGACGCCACGGCCGGCGACGGCGAAAAGCGCGGCACCATCCACGATAAGGGCATCGTGAACAACAAACTTTCCAACGCGCTGATGCAGAAGCTGGAAAAAGAGGGCATCCCCACTCACTATATCCAGGAGCTGAACGACCGCGACACCCTCGTGAAAAAGGTACAGATCGTGCCGCTGGAAGTTATCATCCGCAACGTGGCGGCGGGCCACTTCTCGCTGCGCATGGGTGTGCCCGAAGGCACACAGTTCAAAACCCCCATTCTTGAATTCAGCTATAAGTGCGATGATCTGCATGATCCGTTCATCAACCACTATTATGCGCTGGCGCTTGATCTCGCCACACAGGAAGAGATCGACACCATCACGAAGTATTCCTTCAAGATCAACGAAGTGCTGAAGAAGATCATGGCCGATGTCAACATCCGGCTGATCGATTTCAAGCTCGAGTTTGGCCGCCTTGCCGATGGCACGATCATTCTGGCTGATGAGATTAGCCCCGACACCTGCCGCTTCTGGGATGCCACCTCGAACGCGCATCTTGATAAAGACCTGTTCCGCCGCGGCCTTGGCGGCGAAGAGGATGCCTACCAAGAGGTTATGAAGCGCCTGCTGGGCTGATTTTTGCGCGGCACGGCCGCGGGCAAAAGCGCCTTCGCGCCACCGGGCGGCCTGCAGCCGGCCCGGAAAAGGAGAGAGAATGTCTGATTTTCAAGCTCCGCTGCACGAGGAATGCGGCGTGTTCGGCATCTACGATAAGGCCGGCACAGAGGATGTAGCGGCGGCGGCGTATTCGGCGCTGTACGCCTTACAGCACCGCGGGCAGGAAAGCTGCGGCATCGCCGTGAACGTCGACGGCGTGATTACGGGCCACCGTGATCTCGGCCTTGTCAACGAAGTGTTTACGCCGGCTGTGCTGGGCAGCCTGCCTGCCGGCGGCAAGATGGCGACAGGGCATGTGCGGTATGCCACTTCCGGCAGCCGCACCCGCGCCAACGCCCAGCCGATGGTAGTGCGGCACTGCAAAGGCACGATCGCCCTTTGCCACAACGGCAACCTGACGAACGCCGCGGCGCTGCGCCATGAGCTGGAGATGCAGGGCGCGATCTTCCACGGCTCGTCTGATACGGAAGTGATCTGCTATCTCGTAACCCGCGCACGGCTGCAAACGGCCAGCATCGAGGCCGCCATCAGCAACACGATGGACCTTTTGGACGGCGCATACAGCCTCGTCATCATGTCGCCGGCCAAGCTCATCGCCGCGCGCGACCCACACGGCTTTCGGCCTTTGTGCATCGGTACCTTGCCGGGCGGCGGCTATGTATTTGCCAGCGAAAGCTGCGCGCTGGACGCCGTGGGCGCGGAGTTTTTGCGCGATGTCGCCCCGGGCGAGATTGTCATCGCCGATTATAATGGCTTGCGCAGCATGAAAGACCACTGCGGCACGGCCAAAAGTACGATGTGCGTATTTGAGTTTATCTATTTCGCGCGGCCTGACAGCACGATCGAAGGCTCGAGCGTACACGAGGCGCGCAAGCAGGCCGGGCGCTTTTTGGCGATGGAGCACCCCGTAGAGGCGGATGTCGTAATCGGTGTGCCCGATTCGGGCCTTGACGCAGCGCTGGGCTATTCGCAGCAAAGCGGCATCCCTTACGGCATCGGCTTTATCAAAAACAAATATATCGGCCGCACCTTTATTCAGGGCAGCCAAAAGCAGCGCGAAAACAGCGTCCGCATTAAGCTGAACGCCGTGAAAAGCACGGTGGAGGGCAAGCGCGTGGTGCTCATCGACGATTCGATCGTGCGCGGCACAACAAGCGCCCGCATCATCAAGCTGCTGCGCGATGCGGGCGCAAAGGAAGTGCACTTCCGTGTGTCAGCGCCGCCGTTCAAATATCCCTGCTATTTCGGCACAGACATCCCTGACCAAAAGCTTTTGGTGGCTACGGGCCGCACCGTCGAGGAAATTCGGCAGGTGTTGGGGGCTGACAGCCTCGGCTATCTTTCGACCGAGCATGTCGTAAAGCTGGCACAAAAATCGAAGTGCGGTTTCTGCACGGGCTGCTTTACGGGCCGATACCCGGTTGATCCCCCGCCGCAGGAGCCGGAAGATTTGCACGAACGCCCGCTGCACGAAAGCGAAAAGAAAAAGGTTTTGTAACATTACGGATGGGCATGGCGCGGATTTTTGCGCGCCGCTTTGAAAGGAGCACCGACATGGAAAAAAGTTACTCCGCCAGTTACGCCGCCGCCGGCGTGGATATTACCGCAGGCTACAAGGCTGTGGAGCTGATGAAGCAATATGTGAGCCGCACGATGAACAAAAGCTGCCTTGGCGGCCTCGGCGGCTTTGGCGGCCTGTTTGAGCTGGATTGCACCAACATGCCGCATCCTGTGCTGATTTCGGGCACGGACGGCGTGGGCACCAAGCTGCGCATCGCGCAGTATATGGATCAGCACGATACCGTTGGCATCGACTGCGTGGCCATGTGCGTCAACGACGTGATCTGCGCCGGGGCGAAGCCGCTGGTGTTTCTCGATTACATCGCCTGCGGCAAAAATGTGCCCGAGCGCATTGCCGAGATCGTTAAGGGCGTGGCCGAGGGCTGCTGTCAGGCGGGCGCGGCGCTGGTTGGCGGCGAAACCGCGGAGATGCCGGGCTTTTACCCGGAAAACGAGTACGATCTGGCGGGCTTTACCGTTGGCGCAGTGGACAAAAGTAAAATTCTCGATAATTCTACGATGTGCCCGGGTGATGTGATTCTGGCCCTGCCCTCCAGCGGTGTGCACTCGAACGGCTTTTCCCTGGTGCGCCGCATCCTCGATCTCGAAAACCGCCCGGAAGTATTGAACACCACCCCGGCGGAGCTGGGCGGGAAAATGCTGGGCGAGGCGCTGCTGGCCCCGACGAAAATCTACGTCAAGCCGGTGCTGGCCGTTATGGACGAAGTGGTTGTAAAAGGCGTTTCGCATATCACGGGCGGCGGCTTTTACGAAAATATCCCCCGCAGCCTGAAAAAGGGCTGCGCCGCGCGCATCCGCAAGGCAGACGTGAAAACGCCGCCGCTGTTTGGGCTTTTGGCGGCGCTGGGCAATGTGCCCGAGCGCGATATGTTCAACACCTTTAACATGGGCGTTGGCATGATTTTAACGGTTGCCGCCGCGGACGCCGACAAAGCGCTGGCGATTTTGCATGCGCACGGCGAGCCGGAGGCCTACCGCTTGGGTGAAATCGCCGAGGGCGAGGGGGTCATACTGTGCTGAACATTGCGGTTCTGGTTTCGGGCGGGGGCACAAATTTGCAGGCTATTTTGGACAGCGAGGCCCGCGGCGAAAACCCGAACGGAAAAGTGACGCTCGTTGTCGGCTCAAAGCCGGGCATTTTTGCGCTGGAACGCGCCGAAAAAGCGGGCATCGAAACGTGCGTTGTGCGCCGGAAGGATTATGCCGCCGCCGATGCGTTTGATGCGGCGCTGGCCGATACGCTGTGCGCGCATAAGATCGACCTCGTGGTTTTGGCGGGGTATCTGACGGTGCTGGGGCCGGGCGTCATCCGCGCCTACCCAAACCGCATTTTGAACGTGCATCCGGCGCTGATTCCGAGCTTTTGCGGGCCGGGCATGTACGGCTTAAAACCGCACGAGGCCGCGCTGGCGCGTGGCTGCAAGGTGACGGGCGCGACGGTGCATTTCGTAAACGAAGTATGCGACGGCGGGCCGATTTTGCTGCAAAAGGCCGTCGACATCCTGCCGGGCGATACGCCCGAGACACTGCAAAAGCGCGTGATGGTGGAAGCAGAATGGAAGCTGTTGCCTGCCGCTATCCGCATGGTGTGCGACGGAAAAGCGTAAGACAAAGCCAGACGTGCGGGATACAAGGAGATGCAGCGAGGCACAGGGCACAGCCATGTGTCTGACATAAGACTGAACATCTTTTGCGCAGCAAAAGTGTCCACAGCTCTGGCAGCACACAGGCTGCGCCCTGTGCCGAGCGTATTGAAGGTGGGCACATGCCATGTGCCTGACATAAGGCTGAACATCTTTTGCACAGCAAAAGTGTCCACAGCTCTGGCAGCACACAGGCTGCGCCCTGTGCCGAGCGTACGGGAGCAAGCGCTGAACATAGAAAATGGAGGCAAGAAAATGGAAAAGATCGATCTAAACCGGTATCTGGCAGATAACGCCTATCCGGGCCGCGGCATTGCTATCGCAAAATCGCCGGACGGCAAGCAAATCTTCATCGGCTACTTTATCATGGGCCGCAGCGCCAATAGCCGCAACCGCATTTTCGACCCGATCCCCGAGCGCGGCGGCATCGAAACGAAAGCTGCCGACCCCGCCAAATGTGAGGACCCGAGCCTGATTATTTATAACCCTGTGCTTACCTTGGGCAAAACGCATATCGTCACGAACGGCGACCAGACGGATACCATTTTTGATACGCTTTGCCGCGGCGGCAGCTTTGCCGATGCGCTGCGCACCCGCACGTTTGAGCCGGACGGCCCAAACTGGACGCCGCGCGTCTCGGGTGTTGTCTATGCCGACGGCAGCTATCAGATGAGCATCCTGAAATCCGCCGACGGCAACGGCGAAAGCGTACAGCGCTATTTTTATGATTACCCGCAGCCCGTGGCCGGCGAGGGCCACTTTATCAGCACTTACCGCTGCAACGGAAACCCGATCCCGAGCTTTGACGGCGAGCCGCTGCGCTTTGCCGCGCCAAAGACGATCTCCGAATTTGCCAACGGCATCTGGACAAGCCTGAACGAGGAAAACAAAGTAAGCTTTTTTGCCCGCGTGATCGATCTCGAAAGCGGCAACGCCGGCGATATGATCTACAATAAATATGATGCCGTTTGCAGCGACCTCGACGATCCCGAGGAGCCTGCATTGCTGCCGGAAGAAAAGTAAGCCCGGCCGCTTTTTGGCAAACAGGCCCCGCCGGCGAACGGCGGCCGCCTTGTTTTTACACACTTCAAAAATTGAAGGAGGAGCATCCCATGAACGAACTTTCTTTGAAATATGGCTGCAATCCGAACCAAAAGCCGGCCCGCATCTTTATGGCCGACGGCAGCGAGCTGCCCGTTTCTGTTTTGAACGGCAAACCCGGCTACATCAACTTTTTGGATGCGCTGAACTCTATCCAGCTCGTGAAAGAGCTGAAAGCGGCCTGCGGCCTGCCCGCGGCGGCTTCGTTCAAGCATGTTTCTCCGGCCGGCGCGGCGCTGGGCCTGCCCCTTTCCGATGTGGAGCGCAAGATGTACCATATCGAGCCGGAAGCCGAGCTTTCGCCGCTGGCCTGCGCCTATGCCCGCGCCCGCGGCGCAGACCGTATGTCAAGCTTCGGCGATTGGATCGCGCTTTCGGATGTGTGTGATGTTTCTACGGCCGCGCTTATCAAGCACGAGGTTTCTGACGGCATCATCGCCCCGGGCTATGAGCCGGAAGCGCTTGCCATCCTTTCGGGCAAGAAAAAGGGCGCATATAACGTTGTTTCCATTGATATGAATTACACCCCGGCGCCGATCGAGCATAAGCAGGTGTATGGCATTACGTTTGAGCAGGGCCGCAACGACCTTGACATCAATGCCGACACGATGCTGAAAAACATCGTGACCGAAAACAAAAACCTGACCGAAGCCGAAAAACGCGATCTGGTGCTGAGCCTTATCACCCTGAAATATACGCAGTCGAACAGCGTTTGCTACGTCAGCAACGGGCAGGCCATCGGCGTGGGCGCGGGCCAGCAAAGCCGCATCCACTGCACCCGCCTTGCCGGCCAAAAGGCCGATAACTGGCAGCTGCGCCACATGGATCAGGTGCTGAACCTGCCCTTCCGCGAAGGGCTGACACGCGCCGTAATGGATAACGCAATCGACGTCTATATCGGCGAAACGCCCGAGGATGTCATCGGCGACGCCGTATGGGCCGATACCTTTACGCGCCAGCCCGCGCTGCTGACGAAAGCCGAAAAGCAGGAATACCTGCGCCATGTTACGGGCGTGGCGCTGGGCAGCGACGCATTCTTCCCGTTTGCCGACAACATCGAGCGCGCGCGCCGCAGCGGCGTAACGGCCGTTGTCGAGCCGGGCGGCTCGAAGCGCGATCAGGAAGTAATTGATATGTGCAACCGATACGGCATTGTGATGGCCTTCTGCGGCCTGCGGCTGTTCCATCATTAATGGCATGCGCGGCCCGCTGCGGTAAAAAAATCTGCTTCGCGGCGGCCGCGCTGTGCGGTTCTATTCTGAAAATCGAGAGGAGCACCCTTATGAAAATCCTTGTGGTAGGCGGCGGCGGGCGCGAGCATGCCATCATCCGCGCTTTGAAAAAAAGCCCGCGCTGTACTGAAATTTGGTGCGCGCCCGGCAACGGCGGCATCTCGTATGACGCTGCCTGCAAGGCCATCCCCTCTACCGATGTGGCGGGCATGGTGGCCTTTGCCAAGGCTGAAAAGTTTGATTATGCGGTTGTCGCGCAGGATGACCCGCTCGCCCTTGGCATGGTGGATGCGCTGGCGGCCGTGGGTATCCCGGCGTTTGGGCCGGATAAGGCCGCGGCGCGTATCGAGGCCTCCAAGGTCTTCTCAAAGGACCTGATGAAAAAGTATCATATCCCCACGGCCGGCTATGCCGCCTTCGACGACCCGGCCAAGGTGATGGAATATATCCGCGCCGAAAATAAATACCCCACCGTTATCAAGGCCGACGGCCTTGCCCTCGGCAAAGGTGTGCTTATCTGCCAAAACGAGGCCGAGGCCGAGGCCGGCGTCAAAGAGATCATGCTGGATAAAAAGTTCGGCGCCTCGGGCAACCATGTCGTCGTCGAGGAGTTCTTGACCGGGCCGGAAGTGTCTGTTTTGAGCTTTACCGATGGCAAAACGCTGAAAACGATGGTTTCCTCGATGGACCATAAGCGCGCCAACGATGGCGATACCGGCCTGAATACAGGCGGCATGGGCACCGTTGCGCCGAACCCGTATTACACGCCCGCTATCGCCGCGCGGTGCGAAAAAGAAATTTTCCTGCCCACGATCGCGGCGATGCAAAAAGAGGGCTGCCCCTTCAAAGGGTGCCTTTACTTCGGCCTGATGCTGACGGCGGAAGGCCCGAAGGTGATCGAGTATAACTGCCGCTTTGGCGACCCGGAAACGCAGGTGGTACTGCCTTTGCTCGAAAGCGATTTTTTGGAGATCATGCTTGCCACCACAAACGGTACGTTGGATCAAACCGAAGTGAAGTTCTCGAAAGGCGCGGCGGCCTGTGTTATCCTCGCCTCGGGCGGCTACCCTGTGGCCTACGAAAAGGGCAAAGAGATTTTCGGCCTGACGGACGGCCAGCTGCCCGGCGCCGAAGATGTGACGGTGTATCACTCCGGCACCGGCCGAAAGGAAGAAAAGCTTGTCACGGCAGGCGGCCGTGTGCTGGGCGTTTCGGCCACGGCGGCCACGCTGCCCGGTGCGCTGGAAAAAGCCTACAAGGCCACCGGCCGCATCGCCTTTGAGGGCATGCATCAGCGCAAAGACATCGGCGCAAAAGCGCTGAAAGCGCTGGAACACTAAAAAACTGCGGCGGCAAACGATCCGGCGGGCCGCCGAGGCCACTGCGACACCGCAAAAAAACAAAAAAGCATCGGATAAGCCCGGCGCGCGGCGCAGGGCCGATACTTTTTAAGACGGCCGGGGCTGCGCAGCCTCGAAAGGAGCAGAATATATGGTATATCGGATTTATGTCGAGAAAAAGCCCGGTTTTGACGGCGAGGCACAGCATCTGCAAAACGAGCTGAAAACGCTGCTGGGCATTCAGGGCCTTGAAAAGCTGCGCCTGCTGAACCGCTATGATGTCGAGGGCATCTCCGCCGAGCTGTTTGATGCCTGCGTCAGCACGGTGTTCAGCGAGCCGCCCGTGGACGATACCTACGCCACGCTGCCCCGCGGCAAGGGCGTGGCCTTCGCCGTCGAATACCTGCCCGGCCAGTTCGATCAGCGGGCCGACTCTGCCTCCGAGTGCATCCAGCTCATCAGCCAAGGCGAGCGCCCGACGGTGCGCTCGGCGCGGGTTTATCTGGTGGAAGGCGCCCTTTCCGCGGCGGATATGGCGGCCATCAAGAAATATGTCATTAACCCTGTCGAGGCGCGCGAGGCCTCGATGGAAGAAAAGCAAACTTTGAAAGCAACGTATGCCATCCCGACGGAAGTGAAAACGCTTGAGGGCTTTAACGCGCTGGATGCGGCGGGCCTCGATGCTTTCCGCGCCGCGCAGGGCCTTGCGATGGACGACGGCGACATCGCCTTCTGCCAGAACTATTTCCGCGGCGAAAAGCGTGAACCGACCATTACGGAAATCAAGATGATTGACACCTATTGGTCCGATCACTGCCGGCATACCACGTTCGGTACGCTGCTGGACGACGTACAGATCGACGACGCCGTAGTACAGGCGGCGTTTACGCGCTACATGGGCCTGCGCGCCGAGCTTGGCCGCGAGAAAAAGCCCCGCTGCCTGATGGATGTCGGCACGATCGGCGCAAAGGCGCTGAAAGCCCGCGGCATCTTAAATAACCTCGATGAATCTGAGGAAATCAACGCCTGCACTGTGAAAATCCAGTGCGACGTGGACGGCAAACCCGAAGATTGGCTGTTTTTGTTTAAGAACGAGACGCATAACCACCCGACGGAGATCGAGCCGTTTGGCGGCGCGGCCACTTGTATCGGCGGCGCGATCCGCGATCCGCTTTCCGGCCGCAGCTATGTCTATCAGGCCATGCGCGTAACCGGCGCAGCCGACCCGCTGGCCCCGGCGAGCGAAACGCTCGAAGGCAAGCTGCCGCAGCGCAAGCTTGTTACAACGGCCGCCGCGGGCTATGCCTCCTACGGCAACCAGATCGGCCTCGCCACGGGCGAGGTGCACGAGCTGTATCACCCCGGCTATGCAGCAAAGCGCATGGAAATCGGCGCCGTGGTGGGCGCTACGCCCGCCGACCATGTACGCCGCGAGTGCCCTGCGCCCGGCGATGTGGTGATTTTGCTGGGCGGCCGCACGGGCCGCGACGGCATCGGCGGCGCGACAGGCTCCTCGAAAGCGCATAAGCTCGAAAGCCTCGAAACCTGCGGCGCCGAAGTGCAAAAGGGCAACGCGCCCGTCGAGCGCAAATTGCAGCGGCTTTTCCGCCGCAAGGATGCCTGCGCGATGATTAAGCGCTGCAACGATTTCGGCGCGGGCGGCGTTTCCGTCGCGATCGGCGAGCTGGCCGACGGGCTGCATATCGACCTCAATAAAGTTACCAAGAAGTATGACGGCCTCGACGGCACCGAGCTTGCCATTTCCGAAAGCCAAGAGCGCATGGCCGTGGCCCTTGCGCCCGAGGATGCCGATGCCTTCATCGCCATCGCGCACGAAGAAAACCTCGAGGCGACGCCGGTTGCCGTGGTAACAAAAGCCCCACGCCTTGTGATGGATTGGAACGGCAAGGCCATCGTCGACATCAGCCGGGCATTTTTGAACACTGACGGCGCCGAAAAGCATCAGAACGTCCATGTGGAAAAGGCCGCAGCATGGCAGCCCCAGTGGGCGGGCGATACCTTTGGCGAACAGATGGAAACGCTGGTTTCCGATTTGAATGTGTGCAGCCAGAAGGGCCTTGCCGAGCGGTTTGATTCCACGATCGGCGCGGCCACGGTGCTGATGCCGTTTGGCGGCAAATATCAGCTGACGCCCGAAATGGGCATGGCGGCAAAGCTCCCTGTCGACGGCGAGACAACGACGTGCAGCGGCATGGCATGGGGCTTTAACCCCTGCCTGATGAGCGCCGACCCTTACCGCGGCGCGCTGTTAAGCGTCGTGGAGAGCGTGACGAAGCTTGTGGCGATGGGCTTCCGGTTTGAGGACGCCTACCTGACTTTCCAAGAGTATTTCGAGCGCCTGAATACCGCGCCCGAGCGCTGGGGCAAGCCGCTGGCCGCCCTGCTGGGCGCGCTGGATGCACAGATGGGCCTCGGCGTAGGGGCCATCGGCGGCAAGGACAGTATGTCCGGCAGCTTTGAAAAGCTGGATGTGCCCCCGACGCTCGTTAGCTTTGCCACGGCCATCGGCCACACGAAAAATGTGTTGAGCGCCGAGTTCAAGGCCGTGGGCAGCAGCGTCGTGCTGCTAAGCCCCACGTATGCGGACGGCTACGTGCCCGACCTCGAAAGCCAAAAGCAGGTATATGCGGCCGTTGAAAACCTTGTCGCGCAAGGCAACGTGCGCGCCGCGGCCTCGGTGGGCTTTGGCGGCGTGGCCGAGGCAATCTTCAAAATGGGCCTTGGCAACCGCATCGGCTTCGCCATGAAGGCGGGCGATGTGCAGCGGGAAGATTTGTTCCGGCCGATGTACGGCAGCTTCGTGCTGGAGCTGGCCGACGGCATTGTGCTGGGCCGCCCGCTGGGCAAAACCATTGAGGATTACCGCATCGAAGCCTTTGGCGAGCGCCTGAACAGCGCTTGGTTGCAGGAAGTATGGGAGCGTAAATTGGAGCCGGTGTTCCCGTATCGCAAGGCCGGCGATTGCGTCGAAACCGTTACAAGCTGCCTTGCCGCACCGGCCAAAGCGCCCAAGGTGGGCGTGGCAAAGCCTAAGGTTATTATCCCGGTGTTCCCGGGCACAAACTGTGAATATGACACCGCGCGCGCGTTCCGCCGCGCCGGCGCCGAGCCGCAGGTGCTCGTCATCAACAATATGACGCCTGCCGCCGTGGCCGAAAGCTGCCAGGCGCTTGTCAAAGCCATCCGCGAAAGCCAGATCGTCATGCTGCCGGGCGGATTTTCCGGCGGCGACGAGCCGGATGGCAGCGCCAAATTTATCGCGGCGTTTTTCCGTGCGCCGGCCGTTACCGAGGCTGTGCGTGAGCTTCTGCAAAAGCGCGATGGCCTGATGCTGGGCATCTGCAACGGTTTTCAGGCGCTGGTAAAGCTGGGCCTTGTGCCCTACGGCGATATTCGCCCAATCGCCGCCGAGGACCCGACGCTGACCTTTAATACGATCGGCCGCCACCAGAGCATGCTGGTACGCACCCGCATCGCATCCACGGGCAGCCCGTGGTTTTCGCGCTGCAAAGCGGGCGAAGTGTACACGGTAGCCATCAGCCACGGCGAGGGCCGCTTTGTCGCCCCTGAAAAAGTGCTGCATACCATGCGCGAAAACGGCCAGGTGGCCACGCAGTATGTCGACCTCGACGGCAACCCGACGATGGATCTGCGCTACAACCCGAACGGCAGTGTGCTTGCCATCGAGGGCATCACAAGTCCCGATGGGCGTATTTTCGGCAAGATGGGCCATGCCGAGCGCTGCGGCGACGCCCTTTACAAAAACGTGCCGGGCGAGCTGCGTGAAAAAGAGGAGCCGATTTTCGCTTCGGGCGTGGATTACTTTGGCCTGTAACGGGGCAACACTATAAACTTTGGTCGAAATCTGCTATACTGTACCCAAATATCTGGAAAGGGGAACCTCGGTATGCAGCATAGCCAAGACGCACGGCATGCCCGCGCGGCGCACGAAGCCCCGCATGTGGCGGAAAACCGGCCGGAAGGCCGCCGATATGCCGACGATTTCGTCGAAAGCGCCCGCGGCGAGAAAGCCCGCCCCGGCAAAACGAAAAAGGCCGCCGCTTCTCCTGCGGGCGAATGGGATCTCGGCCCGCGCCATGTGATTCGCTGGGATAAGGCGAAGCCGCTGTTCCGCGTTTTATTTGCAAGCCTGTTTGTGCTTGCCGTCTGCTTTTTCTGGCCCACGCGGCCTGAAAACACGGCGGTAGTTTCGGGCGCGGATAGCTATCAGCTTCGCCCGGTAAAGCTCGAAGCCTATGCCGACCCACAGCTGGCCGCGGCCACGCCGCGCCCCTCTGTGCAAAACCCGGATATTGCCGCGAACTCGGCCGCGATCCAGCAAAAGCTCGATGCGGCGGCCTCTGCCGTGGCGGCCAGCATTTCGGCCGAAGAGGAAAAAGAGCTGAAAGCGGCGGAAAACAGCGACAATAAAGAAACGGTGTATTCCAGCGCCGAGGATTATTTCGGCAGCGACGACGTATTTTTGACCTTTTACGATATTATGGAAGACGTGGTAGGCCCTGTGCCTACGACGCCGATCGTGGACGGCAGCGATAAGCCCGCCAGCGGTACGGGCGGCACAACAGGCGGCAGCGCGGTTATAAGCGGCTCGGGCGGCGCGGCATGCGTCGTGGCCTACAATAACTGGGATAATTCGCTGAAGCAATACGCCTATAATACGGCGCAGGCCTACGGCATCAGCTACGAGATGGTGCTTTCCATCATTTACCACGAAAGCCGATTTAACGCCGGCGCTACACACTTAAATACCAACGGCACGACCGACTGGGGCCTGATGCAGATCAACGACGTGTGCTTTTCGCTGCTGCAAAGCCAGCTCGGCATTTCCGGCATGTCCGATCTGCTTGACCCGTATAAGGCAATTCAGGCCGGCTGCGCAATTCTTGCGTATCACTTGCGCTATACAGGCAATGAAAACGACGCTTTGCTGCGCTATCAGGTGGGCAACGGCGCGTACAATTATTATAAGGCCAACGGGACAACGCCTGCCTCCTACAACAATACGCTTGCCTTGCGGGATCAGTTCGTCGCCGCCGGCATCTAGACAAAAAGAGGAGCACTTTTATGGCTGCACAGCATGACCGTTACATTTCTCCGTTTTCTACCCGCTATGCTTCGGATGAGATGCAGTATATTTTCTCCGATGACAATAAATTCCGCACATGGCGCCGCCTTTGGGTGGCGCTGGCCCGCGCGGAAATGCACGAGGGGCTTACTAACATCACACCCGAAATGGTGGCCGAGCTGGAAGCCCATACCGACGACATCAACTATGATGTTGCCGCCGCGCGCGAAAAGCTGGTGCGCCATGATGTCATGAGCCACGTCTATGCTTACGGCCAACAATGCCCCAAGGCGGCGGGCATCATCCACTTGGGCGCAACAAGCTGCTATGTCGGCGATAACACCGATATTCTTGTGATGCGCGAAGGCCTTGAGCTAGTACACAAAAAGCTTATCGGCGTACTGGCAAAGCTCGGCAGCTTTGCGATGGAATACAAGGACATGCCCTGCATGGCCTATACCCACTGCCAGCCGGCCCAGCCCACCACCGTGGGCAAGCGCGCTACGCTTTGGGCCAATGAGCTGGTAATGGATCTGGGCGAAATCGAACATCGCCTTGCCACGCTTGAGCTGCGCGGCATCAAAGGCACCACAGGCACACAGGCCAGCTTTATGGAGCTGTTTGGCGGCGATACCGAAAAGATCGACGCGGTAAACGCCGCGATCGCAAAAGAAATGGGATTTGCGCCAGGGGCGGTTATTCCGGTTTCGGGGCAGACATACTCACGCAAGGTGGATGCCTTTATTTTGAATGCACTGGCCGGCATCGCCCAAAGCTGCATGAAGTTTGCCACCGATGTGCGCCTGCTGGCCAACTTTAAGGAGATGGAGGAGCCGTTTGAGAAAAATCAGATCGGTTCTTCCGCGATGCCCTATAAGCGTAACCCGATGCGCTGTGAGCGTATCTGTGCGCTTTCACGCTATCTGATGGTGGACGTGCTGAACCCGAGCTTTACCGCGGGTACCCAATGGTTTGAGCGTACGCTTGACGATTCGGCCAATAAGCGTGTGGCGATGGCTGAGGGCTTTTTGGCCGCTGATGCAATTTTGAATATCATGTTGAACGTAACAGATGGGCTGGTCGTCTATCCGAAGGTTGTGCGCAGCCGCCTGATGGCGGAGCTGCCGTTTATGGCGAGCGAAAATATCATGATGCGCGCCGTAGAAAAGGGCGGCAACCGGCAGGAGCTGCACGAGCGCCTGCGCGAGCATGCCGTCGCTGCCGGCAAAACCGTAAAAGAGCAGGGCCTGCCGAACGATATGGCGGCCCGTATTGCGGCCGACCCGGCCTTCGGGCTGACCGAAGCCGAAATCGAAGCCCAGCTTGTGCCCGAAAACTTTGTCGGGCGCGCGCCGCAGCAGACGGAAGATTTTTATAAGCAGGTTCTGCAGCCGATTTTCGACGCAAACCCGGATGCCTTGGCACAGCATGCGGCACTGGACGTGTAAAAATCTCTGATAAAATGTGTCAAAAATAGCTTGTATTTGTTGAATTTGTCGGATATAATGAAAATGTCACAAAAAATGGAAAATAAAGGCCTACAAAAAATATATGGGAGGAAACGGGTATGATCTGGAACGGCAAAGAAAAGGA
>JALCRP010000012.1 GCA_022652735.1 Faecalibacterium sp.
GTGAAGGTGAAATTGCAACGGGAAGTAGCTTCTAAAGGCATATATAGCCTTAGCTGTAAGGCACAGGCTTTTGAACTGGAACGCATAAATTTGGATGCTTCGGCCGGAACGGTGGTAGCACAGGCGAAGGATACGGTTTCGCCCGAAGTATGCAAAAAGCGCGGCTATCGAATGGATGATAAAGGATATCGCAAAGAATTGGCAATTACTATGTTGACTAACCATCGGGCGAAGATTTCTATCATCTGCATGCTGTGCGAACTTGCCGCTGATGGCAGTACACAAGCATACGGAGATTACAAACACATGGAAAGCATTGTTATCACAGACGACGATTTGTATCAGCTGCGGAAAAAGGTGCACATGGCACATCAGGCGGCTCTGGGAGAGTTCGCAGCATGCGCCAAAGAAAAGATGCGGGTAAGCCGTATCTGGAATGATGAGCGGATTCTTGACATTTAAAACTGTTGGCTGCGAAAAGAAATATCATGTTTTCCGCCCGGCAATAGTCGGGCGGAAAACACTTTTGCGTCTAGCTTTACTTTTTCGCATAAAGAAGACAGGCCACAAAGCGTGGTGCTATGATGCAGTATCCTAAAACACTTTTTTGAAGTTCATAATTCATTTTGCGCGAAGGCCGTAAAATGATGGCCTACGCATGCAAAACGTGTCGTGGGTTCGCTCTGATGCGGAGCGCGTTTTCTCAAATGCACGACAGCATTTGAGCTTGTCCTTAACCTTATGGCCCGTGCCGTCGGGAATATTCGGCAAGATGAGGTAGCCTTTTTTTGCCCCATGAAGAAGAAAGTGTAGTGTTATGATTTCAAAGCGAATCGAAAAACGTCTTGTGCACGAGGTTTCCGCGGCACTGCAGCTGCGCGACTGTCGCGGTCGCAGTAAGCACGCTGAAAAAATGGCAGCACGGAAAGCCGCACAAGACAATCATACGCACTATACCACTATCACGGGGCTGTACGCTACTTCATCTTTTTCCACTTACCAAAAACAAGCCTTAACAGCCCTGCGTTGGATTGCAGCAAGGCACGCCTGCCGCAATATTGCCGAGTGCCGCGCCTATGTGCGCGAATACTACGATGATATGTGTCGGCGTGGCCTATCGGCTTGGACAATACATACGCGCGTATATGCCCTTTGCGCCGTGTACGGTGAGCAGTATCAAGACCTTTTAGGCGTAGACGCTTTGCCTCGTCGCGTTCGTGCAGACATCGTTCGCGGACGCACGGAAAGCGTCACAGACGGCCGGTATCATACTGAAGCGCAGAATGATGCGAGGACACTTGCACGCGCCTGCGGGGCACGCCGTGGCGGCTTAATGGCACTTTCGCCGGACGATTTAATACAGCAGCCTGACGGTCACTATGCAGTGTATCTAAAGGAAAAAGGCGGCAAAGAACGTATCGCGCCTGTTTTGCCACAATATGAAGCCGCTGTGCATGAGATTTTTGCGCGGTATACGGCGGTAGGCGGGGTTATAACGGGCGGTAAGCAACGGCTTTTGCCCCTAACGGCGTTGCCTAAAAACATGGCCTTGCACCGCTATCGTGCCGAGTATGCCAAAGCTCTATACACCTTATACAAGGCGCAGAGCAAGGCCAGCGGCGAACGATATTACTGCCGCAACGACCAAAAAGGCATCACGTATGATAAAGGGCTTTTATCACTTGTTTCGCAGGCTCTAGGGCATGGAAAGAAAAGATATGGGGTGGTCGTCAGCCATTATCTATGATAAGGGTTGGGCTCCATGCAAATCAATAATATACAAACCAAAGCACAGAAAAATAGCTGGCTCGTCCAGCGGAACAATGGACAGGATTTCACCATAAGCTGTACTGAGGTGAGCGCGATGCCATCATCAGACAGTGTTTCACAAGAAAAGAAAAATCAGATTGCCCTTGCCTTTGAGCGGCAGCTCAATGAGCAACTTTTTGCTAGCGGTGCAATCACAAAAGAAATGTATGAAGCCGCAAAAGCAAGTTTGGAGCAAAGCGCGGCAGAAACGGAAAGTGAGATTTGACGATGAAAAAGGAAAAGCAGTTGCTTTACAGCACAATAAATAATGGCGCCAATATCCACGATATGAAGCTGCGGGTAGTGGACTATGCCCGCGTTTCTACCGCCAGCAGAGAACAGCGCAAAAGCTTTGAGAATCAGATTGATACATACCGTACCATGATTGAGGATAGCAAGAACTGGACTTACGCAGGTACTTATTGCGATGAAGCGGTTACAGGTACAAAGGCGGCGTTGCGCGGCGGCTTTCAGCAAATGATTGAGGACGCGCAGGCGGGTCTGTTTGATTTAATTATCGTGAAAGATGTTGCCCGGTTTGCGCGTAACATTAAAGAATGTTTGGTTTACAAAGACAAGCTGAAAAGCTACGGCGTGATAGTCTACTTCGTGAAAGAAAACATTAACAGCTTCCGTTCCCGTGATGAAACCATGTTGCAATTTATGGCGTTGGGCGCGGAAATGGAAGCTAAAAGCGCCCGGGAACGCACAAAAATTGTTTTTGAACAGGGTATTCAAAAAGGCCGCGTTTATGGCAATTCCAAAATTTTAGGCTACAGCAAAGACCATTGCAAATTGGTTATAGACGAGGCCGAAGCCGAAATTGTGCGGCTGATTTTCGATTTGTATGTACATCAGCGCATGGGGCTGCGGCGCATTGCGAAAGAACTCGCGCTTCGCGGTATTACTCGCAAGGATGGCACACAGATTCCCACCCGCACATTAAAATGCGTTTTAGAAAACCCAAAGTATAAAGGCTACTACTGCGGCGGCAAAACCGAAAAGCTAGATATGGGCGAGAAGTATGTGCGCCGCGATTTGCCCGAAAGCGATTGGGTGATGTACAAAGACCCTACCATTCCAGCCATTGTGAGTGAAGCGCTTTGGGATGAAGCTGCCCGCATCCGTGCCGCAAAGCAGGAAAAATTCAATGAAGATGTTTCAGTGCCTTGCAATCAAGGCATCTACCCATACAGCGGAAAAATTGAAAGCGGGGCTGCGGAGGGTATAAATTACACCCGTGTCATGTACAAGTATAAGGGCGTTGAGCGCGAGGGCTGGCAATGTCGCAATTATAAGGACGTTACCAACCCCGGCAACGTTGGGCCAACCTTGTACACGGACGAGTTGAACAGTATTGTGCAAGCCATGCTGCATGACTTACTCGGTGGATACGACCATCTAATTGCCGACCTCCTCCGGCGGTATGAAGCTGCCGCCGGAGGTGAGAACTCCAAGAAACGGGTAGACATCTTGCAGAAAGAACGCTCCAAAATTGAGCAGAAGCAGCGCAAGCTGCTTGAACTCTACGAAGATGATGCCCTCACAAAAGAGGACTTCATTTCTCGCAACAAAGAGCATAAAGCCCGCTTGGATGCCATCGCCACCGAAATGGCCGCATTGCAATCCTCAGCAGATACAAGCAAGGCCATGCTGGCCGAATTAGACGGTCTGCGCGAAACCATTGCAGCCACCGCACAAGAGGTTGTCCCAAGTAAGGAAACCATTGACACGTTGGTTGAGAAAATCATTGTTCATGCGGACAGCACGAAAACCAAGATACATATCGACATTATGCTGCGATTCCTCCCTCTTACGCGCACTTTTAGCATTTTGCGTGGGCAGGACTTTTCTAAGGACGATGCTTCTTGTAATTGTTGCAATAAATATAGCTGATCTTGTACCATGTTGCGCGCCCGACGATGCCATCCGCCGTAAGGCCAAACTGCTTTTGAAATTTTTTCACGGTGGCCGTCATGGCCGCGCCGAATACGCCGTCCACCGTCAGGGTGCCAAAGCTGGGGTAATCTTTGGTGATGCGGTTCAGCTGGCGCTGTAAAATAAAGACGTTGGTGCCGGTGCTGCCGGCCTGAAGCGGTGTGCCGGGGTAGCTTTGCGGGATCGACTGGATGTTGGATGTGCGGACGATCTCGATGTCGTTGCCATAGTAATATTTCAAGATTTGCAGCGCGTTTTTTCCGTTATTCGCCTGCGTGACGGTGCCCCACTGTTTCATGCCGGGGCAGGTGACAGTTTTGCCGTCGCAGTATTCGGTATAGTAGGGGTTGACGGTGCCTGTTTTGCGCACGTAGGTGTTAAAAATATCGGCCGTGAGCTTTTTCATCACATCAAAGATAGTGCGGCCGTAGACAAAGTACTGATCGGAGCTGGGGGTGCTGGTAATATTGTAGCTGTAGCCCTTGCTGGGGTACCATTCCGTCCAGATGCGGTTGACAGCAAGGCTGATCTGAGCGTGGATGTTTGCGCGCAGCGCCTGCTCGGGCCAGGTGGGGTACACTTCGCTCGAAGCCACGTTTGCGATGTAATCCTGAAAGCCGACCGTTACGTTGGATGCGCTGGCGGCGGGCTTGCCCAGATGCACGGTGATCTTTGTTGGGATGATGACCTTATCCAGAACCTCTACGCCGCCTTCGCTGCTGTCAGAGCAATCGTCGATCGGGGCGGGGCCGCTGCCGCCTGTGCCGGCATACAGCGCATGCACAGGGATAAGGACGGCTGGGTCCGGGATGGGTTCGGCTTCGCCCGCAGAGGTAACCAGTTCTGCGTTAACGACGGTTAGCTGATCGGGGAAAACCTGAACGCCCTCGATCGTAACGGTGCGGTAGCCCTCAAGGCTGGCCACGACCGTGACGGTTGCGTAGGGAAGCACGGTGGAGTTGCTTTCTTCGAGGGAATAGCGGCAGGCCGGGGTGGGCACAGAAAACTCGGCGGTATTGCCTTCGCTGTCGCTCAGCAACGTTTTGGTAAAGCCGTCGCCCGTAACGATGACGCTGACCCCTGCGATCGGCGAAGATTGCCGTGCCGCAGCGGTTTGCACAAGTAATGTTCCGTTTGCCATAGTTGCAGACTCCTTTATTTCAAAGTATAGATCTTTCTCCAAGATATTCCGCGCGGCGCGCAGGCGTTCCTCTTGGTTTTTTGCGGCGGAACGGTTATACTGAAAAAGCAAAAAAACAAGAGGGACCCCCCGGAAAATCTATTGGAAAGCAGGAGAAAAGATGCAGGCAACCATTCATAACGAGAAACTGACGCTGACGGTCGATTCCTTTGGCGCCGAGGCGGTATCGCTAAAAAACGCCGCAGGCGAAGAAATGCTTTGGGGCGCAGAAAAAGAAGTTTGGAAACGGCATGCGCCGATTTTGTTCCCGTGGACGGGCAAGCTGCCGGGCAATGCGTTTACCTACAAGGGCAAAACCTACGCGGGCGGCCAGCACGGCTTTGCGCGCGATTTGGAGCATCGGCTGATAAAGGCCGGGGGCGATACGATCGAGCTGGCGCTTTCGGCCGGCGAGGAAACGAAGGAACGTTTTCCGTTCGATTTTACCTTGAAAAGCATTTTTCGGCTGGAGGGCGCCACCGTGCACCATACGCTTACCGTACAAAATCGCGGCGCTGATCCGATGCCTTTTGGCATCGGATACCACCCGGCGTTTGTGATCCCGTTCGATGAAAAACACACGACGGAGGATTACGAGTTCCGCTTTGACCGGCTGGAAAGCCCGATGTGCCTGGACAGCAGCCCAAACGGCCTGCTTTCGGGCAAATGCGGCTATGCGCTTGGCACAAACCTACATGCAATCCCACTGACGGATACCCTGTTTGCCAACGACAGCTTTTGCATGACAAACCTTTCCGGCACGAAGCTCGGCATCTATGAAAAAGATACCGGCCGCCACATCACCTGCGATATTGCGGGCTACCCGTATACGTTGATTTGGAGCGCCGCGACGCCGAAGGTACGCTTTGTGTGCATCGAGCCTTGGCGCAGCCTGCCCGGCGTGGACGGCGGCGCACAGGATTGGGAAAAGCGCGCGGCGGCAGCTGCACTGGCGCAGGGCGAAACTTATACCACAACGCTTTCGACGGAGTTTGCGCGGTAAGCATATCCCGGCGGCCGCCCGAAACGGGCAGAAATGAGGTAAAAATGGCAATGGAAGAGCGCTCCCTGCTGCTTTTAGGGGCACAGGGCATGGCAAAACTGAAAGCGGCGCATGTGATTTTGTTCGGCGTAGGGGGCGTGGGCAGCTATGTGGCCGAGGCGCTGGCGCGCGCCGGCGTGGGCAGGCTGACGATTGTGGATGCAGACGTTGTGGCGGATTCCAACCGCAACCGCCAGCTGATTGCGCTGTGCAGCACGGTGGGCCGCCCGAAGACCGAGGTGGCGGCCGCGCGCATCCGCGACATCAACCCGGATTGCAAAGTGGAGCCTGTGCGCATTTTTTATACGCCTGAAACATCGGCCGAGGTGCCTTTGGCGGGCGCGGATTATGTGGTGGATGCCATCGACACCGTAACGGCGAAGCTGGAAGTGCTGCGCCGCGCGCAGGAGGCAGGGGTACCGGTGATCTCGTGCATGGGCACAGGCAACAAGCTGCACCCTGAGGCGCTGCGCCTGACGATGCTGGAAAAAACAGGGGGCTGCCCGCTGGCGAAGGTGATGCGCGTAGAATGCCGCAAGCGCGGGATCAAGCATATCCCTGTCGTGTACTCGACAGAGCCGGCGCGCAAATGTACCGTGCCGGATACCGAGGGCACGGGCCGCCATGCGCCCGGCAGCCTAAGCTTTGTGCCCGGCACGGCCGGGCTGATGATCGCGGGCAAGGTTGTGCGCGACATCGCGGGCATAGAATAAAAAAGCGGTGCAGCCGCTCGCATAAAAACGTAAAACTAAAAAAGCGCCTTGATCTGGCCGTAAAGCCATTTCAAGGCGTTTTTTTAGTTTATAACGGGCTTATAGCATACTTTTTGCGCCGCACGGGCAAACGAAAGCTGTAAAAGCGCTTGCCTTACAGGATCACCAGCGCCAGATAGCCGATATACACGGCCAGCAGCAAAAAGCCCTGCCACTTTTGAAATTTTTGCGTAATTAGCGTGGGCACAAGCGCAATCAGCGTAACGGCGAGGCAGGCCGGGAAATCCAGCGCAAGGCTTTTGGCCGAGATGGGCAGCGCCTTGCCGGAGATCAGGCCGCAGATCGGCAGGATCAGCGCAGTGTCGATGAGGTTTGCGCCGATGACATTGCCGGCCGAAAGGCTGGCCTGCTTTTTTAGGATGGCCGTGATCGTGGTGACAAGCTCGGGCAGGCTGGTGCCGACGGCCACGATCGTAACGGCGATTACAAGCTCGGGCACATTCAGGCGCGTGGCAATCTCTTTCGAGCTATTCACAAGCAGCTGCGCGCCGGCCACGATGCCGGCCGCGCCCAGCACAAACAAAAGTACGTTGCGGGCGATTGTTTTGCCTTCGGCGGCAGGGCGCGCCTCTTCGGCGGCGTTTGCGCGGCCCTTGCGCGCGCTGTGCACGTTTTCAATCAGGAAAGCGACAAACAACGCGATCAAGATCACGCTGCCCACAGGGGATAGCGAGCCGCTGCGGCTAAAGATCATCAGCGTACCCACGGCACAGATCAGCAGCAGGCTTTTGGCAAGGTAATCGCCGCGCTTGGCGATGCCGGGCATGCAGATCAACGCAATCGCGAGGATCAGGCCTGTGTTCGCCGTCACGCTGCCGATTGCGTTGCCGATCGCCATATCGACGCTGCCGGAGGCGGCGGCAAAGCACGAAACCAGCATTTCGGGCAGCGTCGTCGCCACGCTGACGATCGTAGCGCCAATGACAAACTGCGGGATGCCACTGACTTCCGCAATCCATGAGGCCGCATCGACAAAGGCGTCGCCGCCTTTTACAATCAGCAAAAGGCCGATCAGGAAGATAAGGATCAGAATGAAAAACGGAACGGTAGAAATACTCATTGGCTTAACTCCTCTGATTGTAGTATGTCCATAGAAATAAAAAAGACCCACAGACAGCTCTTTTACTGCCTGTGAGTCTCGTTTATTAAGACGTACCCAGACCGCAAAGCGGCCAAGCTGTTGGATATGCCGCGCCCTATTTCGATGTTCTGGCGCAAACTACTCCCTCACGAGTAGGGATAGTGTACCATTTCTTGCCTGCAAATGCAAAGGCTTTATGCAAAATAGAGCGGAACAAAATTCCAAAACTGTCCAAAATCAGTAGGCTACGCCCCAGACGACCATCGTTTTGGCGGGCTTGCCGCAGCAGGGGCACACATCGGCCAGATGCTCCTGCGCAAAAGGCATGCAGCGGCTGGAAAGGCCGGCCTCGGCTTTCATTTTCAGCTCGCAGGCCTCGTCGCCGCACCACATCGTTTTGATGAAGCCGGATTTCGTGGCGGCCAGCTCTTTCACTTCGTCCATCGTTGTGGCGGCATAGGTGCGCGCCTCGCGGTTTTTCAGCGCGGCCAGATACAGGTTTTTCGCCAGCGCGTCCAGCAAAGCCGGGATCTGCGTCTCCAGCTCGTCAAGCGGGCAGAAAACTTTTTCGCGCGTATCGCGGCGCACCAGCACACACTGGTTCTTTTCGATGTCTTTCGGCCCGATCTCGAGGCGCAGCGGCACACCCTTCATTTCCCACTGGCTGAACTTCCAGCCCGGGGTGTTATCGCTTGCATCGAGCTTGACGCGCGCATATTTCGCGATCGAGGCGGCCAGCTCGGCGGCCTTTTCGGCCACGCCGGGCTTATGTGCGGCGATCGGCACGACCACTACCTGATACGGCGCGATGGCGGGCGGCAAAATCAGGCCGTTGTCGTCGCCGTGCGTCATGATGATGGCACCGATCATGCGCGTCGTCATGCCCCAACTCGTCTGATAGGGGTACTCCAGCGTATTATCGCGGCCTTGGAAAGTGACGTTATAGGCGCGGCTGAACTTATCGCCAAAGTAATGGCTTGTGCCGCATTGCAGGCTCTTGCCGTCCTTCATCATGCCCTCGATGGTATAGGTGGCCTCGGCGCCGGCAAACTTTTCCTTGTCGGTTTTGCGGCCGCGCACCACGGGGATGCAGAGATCATGCTCGGCAAAATCGGCGTAGCAGTTCAGCTGCTGCTCGGTTTCGGCTTTGGCCTCCTCGGCGGTTTCGTGGATGGTATGGCCTTCCTGCCACCAGAATTCACGGCTGCGTAAGAAAGGCCGCGTCGTCTTTTCCCAGCGGACAACGCTGCACCACTGGTTGTATTTCATGGGCAGCTCGCGATACGAGTGCAGCACATGCGCCCAGTGATCGCAGAACATCGTCTCGCTGGTGGGGCGCACGGCAAGGCGCTCCTCAAGCTTTTCGCTACCGCCCATCGTCACCCATGCCACCTCGGGCGCAAAGCCGTTGACCAGCTCGCCCTCTTTTTTCAAGAGGCTTTCCGGGATCAGAACGGGCATCGCCACGTTCTCATGCCCGGTTTGCTTAAAGCGGCCGTCGAGGATGCGCTGGATGTTCTCCCAGATCGCCTGCCCGTAAGGGCGCATAATCATAAAGCCCTTAACGCTGGCGTAATCCACAAGCTCCGCTTTCAGGCAGATGTCCGTGTACCACTGTACAAAGTTCTCTTCCTGGCTGGTGATGGCCTTTACCATCTTTTGGTTGTCGTTTGCCATATCTTTCTTCCTCCTCGGCCATGCGCCAAACGGCAGCCTGCCGTTCCGCATGAACCCTATTGCGAAGCGGCCGGGGCGGCCGCTTTCTGCCAAATAAACAGGGGCTTCCCGCCGCAGGGCGGGAAACCCCTGAACCGGACTTCGCTGCTGCCGAGATTACTCCTTATCAGAAGCGCCCTCCGGCTTGTGCTCATCCACATAACGCACTACATCGCCGACGGTGTGCAGGCTTTCGATAGCCTCATCGGGCACCTCGATGCCAAATTCGTCTTCGAGCGTCATAATCATATCTACGACATCGAGGCTATCGGCCTCAAAATCATGCAGAATGTCACTCTCCATCGTGATCTTTTCTTTGTCTACATCCAGCTGCTCCGACAGCAAATCACGAATATGCGCAAAAGTATCCATAAATCGAGCTCTCCTTGCTTCTTGTCGAAAAAATTTCGGGCCGTGCGGCCCGCTTTTCTGATATTGTTTATATCCCATGCCGGGGGCCTTGTCAAGGGCAGATTTGGAAATGTTTCTTGTAACAAAGCAGGCAAAACTGTATAATACTAACGATAGAGTGATTCGCATGGGGAGGGAGAAAAATGCAGCTTCGATTTACGAAAATGCAGGGCTGCGCCAACGATTATATCTACCTCGACTGCCGCGCAAACGGTGTGCCGGAGAATATCGCGGCGCTTTGCCGGGCGCTTTCGCCGCGGCACTTTGCCGTTGGGGCAGATGGCATAATCTGTATCTGTGCGCCCGAAACGCCGGGCGCAGATGCTACGATGCGCATGTATAACGCGGATGGCAGCGAGGGAAAAATGTGCGGCAACGGTATCCGCTGCGTGGCACAGTGGCTGCGCGAGCACGAGCCGGCGCTGGCGCAGAAATCGCCGCTGGAAATCGACACGCGCAGCGGCCGCAAAACGCTGACGGCGCGCGGCGAGGGCGTGTGGCAGGTGGAGATGGGCAGCTACAGCACCTATGCGGCTGATCTGCCCGCCCAGAACATGGGCGAAGGGCCTTTGGTAAATGTGCCGCTGGCCGTGCAGGGCCAAACATGGAACGTGACATGTATCAGCGTGGGCAACCCCCATTGCGTTACGATCGTAAGGGATACCGGCGCGCTGAAGCTCGAGGAGATCGGCCCGGCGTTTGAAAAGCACGAAAACTTTCCCGAACAGATCAACACCGAATTTGTGCAGGTGATCGACGCCACGCACCTGAAAATGCGCGTGTGGGAGCGTGGCAGCGGCGAAACCTACGCCTGCGGTACAGGCACCTGTGCGACGGTAGCCGCGATGATAGAGCAGGGCGTTTGCCCGCGCGAGGCGGATGTTTCCGTACAGCTTTTAGGCGGTACGCTGACGATCCGCATTGACGCAGACGGCCAGATCCGCATGACAGGCCCCGCCAAAACTGTGTATGAGGGCGTGGCCGAAATCTAAGTGCGCGGCAACCGCCTCTGGCCGGGGATACCCTGTGTGCTGCCGGAGCTGTGGACACTTTTGCTGCGGCAAAAGTGTTCAGTCTTACGTCAGACACATGGGTATCCCCGGCCTACGACGGAAAAGTTGTTGCGCGGTAACCGCCACACCGACAGGAAATCAGAGAAGGGAAAGCATTATGAAAATCAACGAACATTACGGTGAGCTGGCGGCCAGCTACCTGTTTTCGACCGTGGCGAAAAAGCAGGCAGAGTTTTCGGCCGCACACCCGGAAAAAGAAATCATCCGCCTAAGCATCGGCGATGTAACGCAGCCGCTGGCACGGTGCGTGGTAAAGGCGATGCAGGAGGCTGCGGCCGAGATGGGCACGAAAGAGGGGTTCCACGGCTACGGCCCCGAGCAGGGCTATGACTTTTTGAAGGAAGCCGTTTGCGGCTACTACGCGGCCCGTGGGACGCGGCTAGATAAAGACGAGATATTTATCAGCGATGGCGCGAAAAGCGACCTGGCGAACGTGCTGGGGCTTTTTAGCGTGGAAAACACCGTCCTCGTGCCGGACCCTGTATATCCTGCCTATGTGGACGATAACGTAACGGACGGCCGCCGTATCGTGTATGCCAAGGCCGACGAGGCCAATGGCTTTCTGCCTATGCCGGACGAGAATGTGAAAGCGGACATTATCTATCTTTGCAGCCCCAATAACCCGACAGGCGCGGCCTATACGCGCGCGCAGCTGGCCGAGTGGGTGGCTTATGCGAAAAAGAACGATGCCGTAATTTTGTACGACGCCGCGTATGAGTGCTTCATTCAGGATGCCGCGCTGGCCCGCAGCATTTTTGAGGTAGAGGGTGCGCGCGCGTGTGCCATCGAGATCTGCTCCTTTTCTAAGATTGCGGGCTTTACGGGCACCCGCTGCGGTTATACGGTTGTGCCCGCCGAGCTAAAGCGCGGCGGCATGAGCCTGAATAAGCTGTGGCTGCGCCGCCAGACAACCAAATTTAATGGGGTGCCTTATATCGTGCAGCGCGGCGCGGCGGCCGTGTTTACCGAAAGCGGTATGCAGGAAATTCAGGAGAACCTCGACTATTATCGCCGCAACGCGGCGGTGATCGCAGCCGCGCTTGACGCGGCGGGCGTATGGTACTGCGGCGGCAAAAACAGCCCGTATCTGTGGCTGCGTTGCCCCGGCGGCATGAAGAGCTGGGAGTTCTTCGATTGGCTGCTGGAAACTTGTGGTGTCGTGGGGACGCCGGGCGTGGGCTTTGGCGCCTGCGGCGAGGGCTATTTCCGCCTGACAGCGTTCGGCGACGCCGAAAAGACGAAGCTTGCCGCCGCAAAAATGCAAAAAGCGCTTTTGCAGCTGCGTGAAACACAACAGTAAAAAATCCCCCTGTCAACCGAAGCATTTCGGCCAGCAGGGGGATTTATTTTGTGCCGGATAGGGTTACTTTGCCGCTTTGGCTTCGGCGGCGGGCTTTTGCGCGGGCGCTAAGCGGCCGTACAGCTGTGCCTGACGATGGATGCGAGCCGCAAGCTCGCTTGTCAGGCAGCCAGCCTGCATGCGCCACTGCCAGTTGTAAGCCGTAGTTGAGGGCGTATTGATGCGCGCCTCGGCGCCAAGCTCGAGCCAATCGGCCATCGGGATGACAGCCGTATCGGCCACGCTCGAAAGCGCGGCACGAATCATGGCCTTTGTCAGGCCGCGGCGGGTGCAGCCCAGATACTCGCAGGCATAGGCAACATCTTCGGCGCTGGCGTTTTTCTGCCAATCGCGCGTGGTGGTGTTGTCGTGGGTGCCGGTATAAACGACACAGCGGCGCGGGTAGGTGTGCGGCAGATAGTTGCTCGATTCCCGGCTGTCGAAGGCGAACTGAAGCACCTTCATGCCCGGGTAGCCGCTGTCGGCCAAAAGCAGCTGCACGTCCGGCGTCATGAACCCAAGGTCCTCCGCAATGATGCCGGCATCGGGCAGCGCCTTGTGCAGCGCCTCGATAAACTTGTGGTCGGGGCCTTTGCACCACTTGCCCTTGCGGGCGTTTTCGGAGCCGGCCGGGATGGAGTAGTAGCTTTCAAAGCCGCGGAAATGATCGATGCGCACGACATCGTAAATGTGCGTGGCATGCTTCATCCGGCGGCACCACCAAGCGAAACCGTCCTTTTCGTGGACAGGCCAATCGTACAGCGGGTTGCCCCATAGCTGGCCGTCATCCGAGAAAGCATCCGGCGGGCAGCCGGCAACACGGTCGGGGTTGTTGTGGCGGTCTGTCTGGAATAGCTCCGGGTGCGCCCAAAGGTCGCTGGAATCCGGCGAAACATAAATAGGAATATCGCCGATGATCTTGACGCCCTTTTCGTTAGCGTAGGCTTTCAGCGCGTCCCATTGATACGAGACCAGATACTGCACAGCCTTGAAGTAATCGCAGCGAGATGCCAGACGCTTGCGCGCGGCCGCCATCGCGGCCGGCTCGCGCAGGCGCAAAGCCTCCGGCCAGCTGCTCAGGCCCACTTGGCCGTTTTCCTCTTTGATGGCCATGAACAGCGCATAATCTTCGAGCCAGTAAGCCGCATGCTTGCAGAAGGCCTTGTAATCAGCGCTGTCCGTCTGGTTCAGGCGGGCTGCGGCTTTCGCCAGAAGCTTCGGCCGCTGGTGATACAGCGCCGCATACTGGATGTGCCCGATGCGCTTGGCTTTGGGCAGCTCGGCCGCTGAAAGCCAGCCATCCCGAACCAAAAATGCCGGATCAATGAAATAAGGGTTGCCGGCAAAGGCAGAAAAGCTCTGATAAGGGCTGTCGCCGTAGCCTGTCGGGCCGATGGGCAGCATTTGCCAGTAGGTTTGGCCGGCCTCGGCCAGAAAATCGACGAAGCGATAAGCCTCCTGCCCGAGAGTACCGATCCCGTAATCGCCCGGCAGGCTGAAAATCGGCATGAGAATGCCGCTTGCACGCATGATGTTTTCCTCCTCAGCCTTTCACAGCGCCGGCAGCGACGCCCTTGATGATATACTTTTGGCAGCACAGATAGAAGACGATAATCGGGACGATGCTCAGCATGATAAGGGCCATTGTAGCGCCCATATCGACAGAGCCGTAGCTGCCCTGCAAATACTGGATGTGGATCGGGATAGTGCGGTAAATGGTGCGGTCCAGCACCAGATACGGCAGCAGATAGTCGTTCCAAATCCACATCGTTTCCAGCACACCGACAGAGATCATCGTCGGCTGAAGCATCGGGAATACGACCTTGAAGAAGGTGCGCAGCGGGCCGCAACCGTCGATAGCAGCTGCTTCTTCAATTTCGATCGGCATGGATTTGACAAAGCCCGCGAACATGAATACCGCAAGCCCGGCGCCGAAGCCAAGATAAATAATCGGGATGGTGTACGGCGTATTGAGCTTTAAGGTATCCGCCGTTTTGGCCAGCGGGAACATGACCATCTGGAACGGAACTACCATCGAGAACACGCAGATATAATAGACGAGATGGCAGAACTTGCTGTTTACGCGCGAAATATACCACGCGGCCATCGAGGTACACAGAATGATGAGCGCCGTGGAAAGCACGGTGATGATAAAGCTGTAGTACACGCACTTCCAGAAGGGATAGTTGCCAAAGGTCATGCCCTTGACGTAGTTTTGCATGCCGACGTAGGATTGCGCGTTTGGCAGAGAGAACGTTTGGGTGTTGACAAAGTTATTGGATTTCAAAGAGTTCAAAAACACCAAGATGATCGGCATGACATAGATGACCGAGATCACCGAAAACAAAACAGTTAGAAGCGTTTTGCTCCAATGCGGTTTGAGCACAGAGGCGTTGCTTTGCTTTTCCATTGCCAAGCCTGATCGGATTCCGGCTTGAAGTTCAGGTAGTAAACCTTGCCGCCGGCGGTGGAAGCGGCCGCGGACGAAGCGGTGCTGCCGGAAGCAGCAGGAGCAGCGCTGGAAGCAGCGCCACAAGCGGACAGGCTAAGGGCGGCGGCAGAAACACCGGCGACCTTCAGGAAATCGCGACGAGAAATCTTTTTCATAATGTTCTCCTCCTAAATCTTGTCTTATTCGGTTTGTTTTATTTTTTCCGGCAATAAACGCCGGGAAAAGCGAATTAAGTTTCCTGCGGGATCGAAGCGACGCTGTCGCCCTCCAGAATTTGAGATTCCACAATCACCGTGCGGCCCGAGGTGCAGTGCTCGATCTGGCTGACCAAAAGCTCTACGCTCTTGCGGGCAATCTGCTCGGAAGGCTGCCGTACCGAGGCCAAAACCGGGATACAGTAGCGCGACATCGTGATGCCGTCGAAGCCGATCACGGAGACATCCTCGGGCACCCGGCGCCCTGCGCTGACAAGCGCCCGCATCGCCCCGAAAGCGATCACATCGCTCATGGCAAAAACAGCGGTAAAGCGGCGCCCCTGCGCTAACAAGGCGTTCATAGCGTGATAAGCAGATTCAAAATCGTAATTGGAAAGGCCGAACAACGCGGGATCAAAAGTAATCCCCGCGGCTGCCATCGCATCCTCGGCACCTTTGCGGCGCATCTGGCTGGGATAGCTGCTGCCCGGGCCGCCCAAAACTGCGATGCGGCGGTGGCCGTGGCGAATTAGATAATCCACGGCGCTGCGGGCAGATTTTTGGTCGTCGATGCCGACCATCGAAAGATTATCGAAATGAAGTTCCTCCGAAGTGACAGTAGCCAGCACGGAAGGGACACCGATCATATCAAAATTGCGCTGAAAGTTGGTAACGCTGCCGCCCAAAAAGATGATGCCCTTCGGCTTGATCTCGCGGATAATCTTTTCGGCGGAATCCAGCTCGTCGGCATTTTCATCCAAATAGGAGATTACGCCGTTATAGCCATACTCTGCCGTGCAGCTTTGCAGCCGCACCAAAAGGTCGGCAAAAAACATATTGCCCGTGCCTTTTACCACAAAGACAATGTTGCGTGATTGCTGAATCTTAAGCTGCTGGGCATTTGCATTTGGTACAAAGCCAACCTCGTGCATGATGCGAAGCACCTTTTCTTTGGTATCGGGCTTTACATCCTGCCGGTTGTTGATAACGCGGGAGATTGTGCTGACGGAGCATCCGCTTAGGCGGGCAATATCTTTAATTGTCACAGCGGAGCCTCCCTAGCAGAAGTTTTTGTAACCATTTGGTAACGTTTTCGGTAACGTTTGCGGTAACGTTCTCGGTAATTGCAGTATAGGCCGGTGCAAACCGGAAATCAAGAGGCAAAACACATTTTCGTTAAACAAGAATACTTTTGGGTATTATTTTTGTGCACATTAGCTTATCTGCAAATTTCCTTTCGGCTTGATACGAAAATGTAACCGCAAGTACCGGGAATGCCGGAAACATTCAACTTCATTTTGGCCTACATTGTATAAGAATATGCAGCCCTTTGCGGGAATCTGTAAAAATTTCCGGTATCTGCCGAAAATGCCGCAGGCAGCCAAAAAGATATAATACGACAAAATTGCCTCGGCACGTAAAAAAGCGCCCGCCCCATAAAAGGGCAGGCGCCAAAAGAGAATGCTTATTCGCCGCGCTGTTTGCAAAGGCGAAGGTATTCTTTGATGATGGAAAGGCCGACAGGGCCGCTTTTTTCCGGGTGAAACTGTGTGCCCAGTACGCTGCCTTTTTGGGCGGCGGCACAAATGCGGCGGCCGCCGTACACGGTATCGGCCAAGCGATATTTCGGCGAAAGCGGTTTTGCCTCATACGAATGCACAAAGTAGCATTCCTCGCCGGTTTGAAGCCCGGCGAGAGCGGTACCGGCAAAGGTTTCGGGCGCACCGGGAAAACCCGGTGTGCCGTCAGCGGGCAGGCCGGCGGGGTAAAGCGGGCACCAGCCGATGCTGGGCACACGCTGGGCGCTGCCGGTTGCATCCAGCGATGGGATTTTTTCTACACGCCCGGGGATCAGGCCAAGGCCTTTATGCAGGCCAAACTCGTCGCTTTCCTCAAAAAGCATTTGCATGCCGAGGCAGATGCCCAAAATCGGGGTGCCGGCCGCAGCCTGCTTTTGCAGCGGCTCAACGAGCGAAAGCTTTTGAAGCCCTGCCATGCCATCCTTAAAAGCGCCGACGCCGGGCAGCACAAGCGCTTTTGCGGCCAAAACTGTGGCCGCGTCGCTCGTCATTTCCACTTCTGCGCCGAAATGCTCAAAGGCGCGTTTGACGCTGAGCAGGTTGCTTAAGCCGTAATTGATGATCGTGATTTTCATATCCGCACCTCCACGCCCGCCGCGCGGATGTCCGCTTTCAGCTCCTGCACAGTGGCTTTATCATAGTGCAGGATGGCGGCGCACGAGACGGCGTCTGCGCCGGCCTTGGCCGCGTCGACGATGTCGTCCGCACAGCCCACGCCGCCGCCGCAGATCACTGGGATTTTGACAGCGCGCGTCACGGCCTGAATCAAATCAAGGTCCATGCCGCGCTGCAAGCCCTCACAGTCGACGCTCATCAGCAAAATTTCGCCTGCGCCCAGCGCTTCGCCGCGCTTGGCCCATTCGACCACATCGTAGCCGGAGTGCTGGCGGCCGTTATCATAGTAGGCCTCCCACTTGCCCTCCTGAGTACGGCTTTTTTTTGCCTGAATGCTCAGCACCATGCACTGGCTGCCAAAGGCGTTCGCCACCTCGGTAATCAGCTCCGGGCGCTTGATAGCCGCCGTGTTGATGGCAACCTTATCCGCGCCCATCGAAAGAATATTGCGCACATCGTCGACGCTGCGCAGCCCGCCGCCGACGGTAACGGGAATAAATACATCGTCGCTTGTCTTACGCACAATGTCGGAAAGGTTGTTGCGGTTATACAGGCTGGCAACGATGTCGATATACAAAAGCTCATCAATGCCGGCCTCATAATAGCGGCGCGCAAACAGGTTTGGGTCGCCAAGCTTGCGCAGGCCCTCCAGCTGAATGCCTTTTACAAGGTTTACGTCTTTCACATCCAGCCGGGCGATCAGACGGATTTTTTTGTTGCTCATACGTTTGCGCCTCTCTCAGCGGTCATGCTTCGAGCCGTTCGGGTCGCCCCAAAGTACTTCGCTGTCGCCCTCGTAAGGGGTGTGGCGAAGCTTCCACATGCCGTTTTCATATTTCCAGATGTGTGGGCTGCGGAAACGGTCGGCCAGATCCATAAAATATTCCCGATCCATTTTCGGCTGCTCGAAGCACTTATATGCCTCGGGGAAGTGCAGCTTGTCGATGGAAAGATAGTTCATGATCTCTTTTTCAAAGCGATCGGGATATTCGCCGTCAAACTTTTTGCACAGCGCTTTGCCCTCGTCAAGCGTGATCTCCTCGTTGCGGATCTCCTGCGCGGCATCGTAGGTGGTGCGGCCGATGCCGTACTTAATATAGGTGGTGTAGTAGAAGAAATCGTCGATCTTATCGTCGATAGAATTGTACTTAGAGTAGGTGCCCTGTGTGCGCTCGGGCGAAGGGCGGAAGCCGCCGTGCTCCACGGCGTAATAGTAGGCTCCCTGCGGATGCCATTTTTCATAATAGCCGAGATAGCGCACCTGAATGTGGTTTTTCTCGAGGTCAGAGGTTTCGCCCGGCAGATAGATTGCCAGATCGGCCTTGTCCACCTTGAAATCTTCTTCGAGCTGGCGCAGGCTGACCCCGCCGAGATAAATGTGGTCGTAATCGTTCACGGCAAAAAACTTTTCGTCGCGCAGCGCCGAGTTATTGTCGGCGATCGGGTTGCCAAATTCGGCCTCGTTTTCGCCGTAGAACACAAGCGGGATGCCAAATTTGGCGGCCATTTTCGGCGCAAGCTGCTTTTGGCCCAGAATAAACGGCTGGAACGGATGAAATAGATTTTCGGTAGCAAGGCGCGTCAGAAGACGATGCGTCTGGCCGTTCGGGGTGCAAAGGTAGTTATCGAACCCGGCGTGAATCCACGCCTGCATGTTCTCCCAACCCCATTCGGTATAGATGTGCGGCGCCCAAGTAACCGTCAGCGGGTGCATGCCGTACTTGTATTTCAGCAGATGCGCGGCATAAAAGCTGTCTTTTCCGCCGGAGCCGGGCACGAGGCAATCGTAGCTGCCGTCGGTTTTGCGGTATTGATCGCAAAGCTCGCGCAGCTCTTTTTCGCGCAAGGCCCAGTCGATGTTGCCGTTGGCCTTATTATGGCAGGCGTGGCAGGCATCGCAAACGCCGTCCGGCTGAATCTTCATGGATTTTTTGGTAGAGTGGATTGTGTGCTCGAACTCATAGCAGCTGTTCGGCTTTTGGTTCGACATCACACACTCTTTGCAGAACTGCACATGCTGCGGCAGGCCATAATAGACCTCACGCTGCGCTTCGGGCAGCTCGGGCGCGTATTTCGCATAGTCAATGTCAACGTGGCGCGGCATCGGTGTCATCATAATTACCCCTTTACATGCGGCCGCCCCGGCTTACACCGCCCGAAGCACACCGCTTTTCCGAAAACAAAGAAAGCGCCTTGGATAGAGTTTCCCCCACCCAAAGCGCCTTTGCTTTTCGTGTGCAGTATAACACGGGCCGACGCACTTTTCAACAAAAACGGCGCATTTTGGCGTTCTGCCCAGTTCGGGCCGAAAGGCGCACGGCGTTTTGTCTTTCCTTCCGAGAAGGCAAATCCCGCACAAAAAAACAAAAGCAGCAAAAGAAAAGCAGTGCCCTCGGCACAAAATTTGGCCAAGGGCGCTGCTTTTTTGCTGCAAAACTTTATTTAGTGCTCGATCAGGCTCTTGCCCGTCATTTCCTTGGGCTGCGGCACATCCATGATCTCGAGCATCGTGGGCACGAGATCGGACAAAACGCCGCCCTTACGCAGCTTTACATCGCCAACGCCGGCCACAAGGCACGGCACAGGGTTCGTGGTGTGCGCGGTAAAAGGCGAGCCATCCGTGTTTTCCATCTTGTCGGCGTTGCCGTGGTCGGCCGTCAGCACGACGGCACCGCCGGCTTTCAGCACGGCGTCGATCACTTTGCCGGCGCACTCGTCGACGGCTTCGACGGCCTTCACGGCGGCATCGAACACGCCCGTGTGGCCGACCATATCGCAGTTGGCAAAGTTGAGGATGATGACATCGTACTTGCCGCTTTCGATGCGCTTTACGCACTCGTCGGCTACCTTATAGGCGCTCATCTCCGGCTGGAGATCATAGGTGGCGACCTTCGGGCTGGGGATCACGCAGCGATCCTCGCCGGCAAACGGCTCTTCGCGGCCGCCGTTAAAGAAGAACGTCACATGGGCATACTTCTCCGTTTCGGCAATGCGCAGCTGCGTTTTGCCCAGCTTCGCCAGATATTCGCCCATCACGTTTGTCAGATCAACCGGCGGATAGGCAACCTCGCAGTTCGGCATGGTGGCATCGTACTGCGCCATGCAGACATACTGCACCGGGAAACGCCCGTTGCGGCGCACAAAGCCCTTGAAATCATCGTCGCAGAAAATGCGGGTCATCTGGCGGGCACGGTCGGGGCGGAAGTTCAGGAACACGACGGTATCGCCCGCCTGCACACGGCCGCCCTCGCAGGTGACGCACGGCAGCACAAATTCGTCGCTGACGTCGGCTTTGTAGCTGGCCTCAATAGCCTCTTTCCAGCCGGCGGCATGGTTGCCCTCGCCGTACACGAATGCGGCATACGCCTTTTCTTCACGGTCCCAGTTGTTGTCACGGTCCATCGCGTAATAGCGGCCCGTTACCGTGGCAATTTTGCCGATGCCCAGCGCGTTGAGCTTATCCTGTACGTTCTGCAAGAAGCCCTCGCCGGAGTGCGGGTCGGTGTCACGGCCATCCATGATGGCGTGGACGTAAACCTCTTTGGCGCCCAGCGCCTTTGCCATATCCAGCAGGCCGAACAGGTGATCCTGATGGCTGTGGACGCCGCCGGTGCCCATCAGGCCCATGAAATGGATGGCCTTTCCGGCATCAATGGCAGCTTTCATATTTTTGACGAGGACAGGGTTCTTCTGCATCTCGCCATCCTGAATGGATTTGGTGATGAGCGTGAGCTGCTGATATACCACGCGGCCCGCGCCGATGTTCGTATGGCCCACTTCCGAGTTACCCATCTGGCCGTCGGGCAAACCGACGCTCATGCCGGAGGCACCGATCGTGGTATAGGGGCAGGTGGCAAACAGCTGATCGAGGTGCGGCTTTTTCGCGGCCACGATCGCGTTGCCGAACGGCTGCTCCGGCACCCAGCCGAAGCCGTCGAGAATGCACAGCATAACAGGTTTTTTAGACATAAAGAGTTACTCCTTTTCCACAAGAGTGGAGGACATTGTTGAAAAAGGCCGCGGCGTTTTTGCAATCGCCGCGGCCGGACAAGCGTTTCGGATTATGCCGCGGGAAAAGGCCGAAAACTGCTGAGACAACACACATTGGCGTATCGGCCAAGGGAAAAATCAGCCCTTCGTTGCGGCGTTAACGATCACGGCAAAATCGGGAGCTTTCAGGGATGCGCCGCCGATCAGGCCGCCGTCAACATCTGCCTTGCCCAGCAGCTCGTCGCAGTTCTTGGCGTTCATGCTGCCGCCGTACTGCACAGTGGTAGCCTTGGCGGTATCGGCGCCGTAAACTTCGCCGATCACCTTGCGGATCTGGCCGCAAACTTCTTCTGCCTGCTCAGAGGTTGCCGTCTTGCCGGTGCCGATCGCCCAGATCGGCTCGTAAGCGATCACGACGTTCTTCATCTGCTCTTTGGTGACATCCTTCAAAGCAATCTTCGTCTGCATACGGACGAGTTCTTCCGTCACGCCCTCTTCACGCTGCTCAAGGCTTTCGCCCACGCAGATGATGACTTTCAAGCCGGCATTCAGGGCAGCCAGTGCGCGCTTGTTGACGGTTTCGTTCGTCTCGGCAAAATACTGGCGGCGCTCGCTGTGGCCGACGATGACGTACTCGACGCCCAGATCAACCAGCATGGCGGCAGAAATTTCGCCCGTGAACGCGCCGTGATCCTCAAAGTGGACGTTCTCGGCGCCCACATGGATATTGGTGCCCTTGCACAGCGCAACGGCCGTGGCGAGATCGGTAAACGGGGTGCAGATGACGACTTCACAGCCGGCACCCTTGACGGCCGGGATCAGCTCGCCGATGAGGGCTTTCGCCTCGGTGGCGGTTTTGTTCATTTTCCAGTTGCCGGCGATAATCGCCTTACGATTTTTCTTATCCATAATGTTTTTCTCCTTTTATTCCTAGTTAATAGGCTTGTGCTCCAAAAGAAAAGGGTACGGCAGCGAGACGCCGCCGTACCCTAAGCGCATAACAAAGCAGGCCGCCTGCGTTTTGCGGTAAAAGCGCAGGCCCTTTTGCCTTGCGGCGAAAATTTAAGCCTTCTGGATGACGGCAATGCCGGGAAGCTCTTTGCCTTCGAGGTACTCGAGAGAAGCGCCGCCGCCCGTGGAGATGTGGGTCATCTTATCGCCGAGGCCCATCTGCTGCACAGCTGCCGCGCTGTCGCCGCCGCCGATAACGGTGGTAGCGCCGGATTCGGCCATCGCCGTGGCAACGCTCAGGGTGCCCTTGGCGAGAACCGGGTTCTCGAACACGCCCATAGGCCCGTTCCATACAACCGTCTTGGAGGCCTTAACGGCATCGGCAAACAGCTTCATGGTTTCGGGGCCGATGTCGCAGCCTTCCATGTCGGCCGGGATTGCGGTAACGGGAACAATCTTGGTTTCGACAGGGGCATCGATCGGATCAGGGAAGGAGGCGACGCAGGCGGTATCTACCGGCAGAAGCAGCTTAACGCCCTTTTCCTTGGCCTTCGCCATCATTTCCTTGCAGTAATCGAGCTTTTCGTTATCACACAGGCTCTTGCCGATTTCGTAACCCTGCGCCTTCAGGAAAGTGTAGGCCATGCCGCCGCCGATAATCAAGGTATCTACTTTCTCGAGCAGGTTGGAGATTACGTTCAGCTTATCGGCAACCTTTGCGCCGCCCAGAATGGCGGTGAAGGGACGGACGGGATCATTGACCGCGTTGCCGAGGTATTTGATTTCCTTTTCCATCAGGTAGCCCACGGCGGTATCCTTGACGTAATCCGTGACGCCGGCGGTGGAGCAATGGGCACGATGGCAGCTGCCGAACGCATCGTCGACATAGGCATCGGCCAGCGAGGCGAGATCCTTCGAGAAGGCTTCGCCGTTCTTGGTTTCTTCGGCGCGGAAGCGCGTGTTCTGCAGCAGCACGACATCGCCGTTCGCCATCGCGGCGACGGCAGCCTTCGCGTTCGGGCCGACAACGGTATCGTCATCGGCAAACACGACGGTTTTGCCCAGCTTGCCGGAAAGGGCCGCGGCAACCGGCGCCAAGCTGAACTTAGCCTCCGGGCCGTTCTTCGGCTTGCCCAGATGGCTGCACAGGATGACCTTCGCGCCATCCTTCACCAGCTTTTGAATCGTGGGCATTGCGGCATTGATGCGGTTTTCGTTGGTGATGACACCATCCTTCATCGGGACGTTGAAATCGCAGCGAACCAGAACCTTTTTGCCACAGTAGTTTTCGTCGTCAACGGTCTTTTTGCCTAAACCCATAGTAATAAACTCCTCTCAGAATTTTAAGATCAGGTTTTGTACACAAAATGGGCAATGCCCATCTTGTTTTATTATAAGCGCTCGGCAGAAAATGCGCAATATCCATACATGATAATTGTTTAACGATTTTCTGAACATTCTTTGCCAAATCCGCGAAAAAGCGGAGAAGCGGCGCCTTGTATAGGGCAGCGCCCGGCAAAGCCCCGGCCGCTTTACAAAAAAAGCGGCGCCCGCAAATGCGGGCGCCACTAAAATCATTTCTTGAAAATCAGTGCGTCAGCAGGAACATCGCAAGGAACAGGATGCCGATGACCCATGTGCTGATCTTGATCTCCTTCACCTTGCCGGTGAAGAGGTTAATCAGGATGCTGGCGATGATACCAAACGCAATGCCGTAGCTGATGGAGTACGTGTAAACCATCATGCCCATCGTCATAAAGGCCGGCACAGAAACGGCCGGGTCAGCCCATTCGATCTTTTTGACGCTGGCCATCATCAGGATGCCTACATATACCAGAGCAGCCGCAGCGGCGCAGCTCGGGATCAGGCTGGCAACCGGGCTGAGGAACATGGCAACCAAGAAGCATGCCGCGGTAACAAGGCTCGTCAGGCCGGTGCGGCCGCCCTCGCCGATGCCCGCGCTGGATTCCACAAACGTGGTGACGGTGGAAGTGCCGCAGACGGCGCCCGTGCAGGTGGCAATAGCATCGGAAAGCATTGCCTGATTCATGTGGGGCACTTCGCCTTCTTCGGTGAGCATATCGCCGCGGGCGCAGGCACCGTACAGGGTGCCCATCGTGTCGAACATATCAACAAGGCAGAAGGCCAGAGACGTAGTGCAGAAGTTCAGCACAAGGCTTGCCGTGCTGTGGCTGGCAAGATAGGTGCTGAAATCAAAGCCCTCGGTGAATACTTTCAGGAAAGCCTGATCGAAGAATTCGCCGAATGCGGAGATCGGGTTCATGCTGACAGAAGCGGCAAAACCGGCATAGAAGCCCGGCACCGTCGCGCCCAGCACGTAGTAAAGCACTGCAGAAGCCAAAATGCCCCAGATCACGGCGCCCTTTACCTGACGCTTGCTCAAAATGGCGATAATGGCAATGCCCGCGATAAATACAAACAGCGGCATGATGGAAGCCCATGTGGCGCCGCCCAGCAAATTGAAGCTGGCCATCGTGACACAGGTGGATTCGTTGGCGATGACAAGGCCGGAATCCTGCATGCCGATGAAAGCGATAAACAGGCCGATGCCGGCCGGGATGGCGGTGCGGACGCATTCCGGAATTGCGTCAAAAATTGCCTTGCGCAGGCCCGTGGCGGTCAGGATAACAAACACGACGCCGTCGATCAGCACGAACACCAAGGCGTTTGCATAGGTGAAGCCGTAGCTGAAGCAGACCGTGTATACGAAAAAGGCGTTCAGCCCCATGCCGGAGGCCATCGCCAGCGGCAGGTTGGCCATCAGGCCGACCAGTACGGTGCCGATCACGGCGGAAATCGCGGTGGCAATGTAAATAGCACCATAGCTCACGGTGCCGAGGTTAGAAAAAATGCCGGCGTTGACGATTAGGATATACGCCATCGTCATGAAAGTGGTGACACCGGCCGCAACCTCGGTTTTTACGTTGGTGCCGTGCTCTTTCAGCTTAAAGAACTGCTCCATCTTGTCGAATCCTCTCTTTTTTACCTTTTCGGCGAATGCTAAGCCGACGAAGTGCCGGCTACTTTTCTATTTTATGAAATTTCTGTGAATCCGACAAGTAAAAAACTGGACGAAAAGTGAAAAACAATGCCTTTTGAAACACGGCGCTTTGCACAAACAACTTGTAAAAACATCGAATATGCGATAAAAAATGAAAAATAAGTCATACTTTCAAAAGCGGGACAAAACAGCGCTTATGCCCCAAAAGGGAAAACGATGCAGGCCCGGTTTGCCGGTACACAAAAAGGCCCCGCCGGATGCCCGGCAGGGCCTTTTGCTGCAAAGGATTTGGCAGTATGCCGCCGCGCGGCCGAAGCCGGCGGAGAAAAACAACTGTGCGGTTACTGTTTAGGCGCGGTCAGCATTTCCTGAATAGAAGTTACGGTACCGGCCAAATTTTGCAGATCAGACGGGATAATCAGCTTGGTAGCCTTGCCGTCTGCCATCTTTGCCAGCGCTTCAAGGCTGCGCAAAGAAAGCACTTTCTGCGAAGGGTCCGATTCATTCAGCAGCTTGATGGATTCGGCGTTGGCCTTCTGCACGGCGAGAATCGCCTGTGCATCGCCCTCGGCCTCCAAAATGCGCTGCTGCTTCACGGCCTCGCCGCGCAGGATGGCAGATTGCTTTTCGCCTTCGGCGGCGGTAATAGCGGCCTGCTTTTGGCCCTCGGCCGTCAGGATCATGGCGCGCTTTTCACGCTCGGCCTTCATCTGCTTTTCCATCGCATCCTGAATTTCGCGCGGCGGGATAATGTTTTTCACTTCCACGCGGTTGACCTTGATGCCCCACTTATCGGTGGCTTCGTCGAGGATGGCGGTAATTTTGCTGTTGATGGTATCGCGGCTGGTCAGCGTGTGATCCAGCTCAAGGTCGCCGATGATATTGCGCAGCGTGGTGGCGGAAAGGCTTTCCAGCGCGGCAACCGGCTGGTTGACGCCGTAGGTATAAAGCTTTGCATCCATCACCTGAAAGAACACCACGGTGTCGATCTGCATGGTGACATTATCCCGCGTGATAACCGGCTGAGGGGGAAAATCTGCAACCTGCTCCTTCAAACTGACACGCTTGGCGACCCTTTCCACAAAGGGCGTCTTAAAATGAAAGCCGGCATCCAGCGTTTTGGAATATTTGCCGAAGCGCTCGATGATATAGGCATTGGCCTGCGGTACGATCAGGATGTTGCTGATGAGGACGATCAAAAGAACCAGCAGAATCAGCGCGATAAGAATAAGCCACATGATACATTCTCCTTTTTATATAGTGAAAAGCGGACGGAAAACCAAAACTTACTGTACCACAGCCGGCTGCGGCACAGCCTCGACAACCAGCACGGTGCTTTCAATAGAAGCAACACGGCAGCGCGCCCCGACGGCAAGCGGCGCATCGGCGCACCGCGCCGTCCAATCCACGCCGTCCAAGCGGACACGGCCCGGTTTTTCGGGCGAGATGGCCTCAATTACCACACACTCGCGGCCAATATTGCGGTCGCCGTTTGTAGGGGTATCGGGCGTGGCGCGGCGCAGGCGGGCCACCAGCGGCTTTGTCAGGGCCAGCGCAATCAGGCTAACCACCACAAACACGGCGAGCTGCACACCAATATTGCCGCAGAACAGGCTGACAATCAGCGCGGCACACGCGCCGATCGCAAACCAGATCGAAACCATGTTCACCGTGGCGCCTTCGAGGATCAAAAGCGCTACCATAGCAATCAGCCAGAAAATCGACAGCTTGTCAAAGGTCATACGAAAAATACCTCCTTCGTTGCTTTGCTGAAGCCATTGTACTCCTTCCACCAGCGGAAAGGTCAAGGCTTTTGCCTGTTAAATTTCTATAAACACGGCATTTACACAATATCATAGTAGCTGTGGTCGGGGCTATGGCCGGCTTGGCGCACGGTAATCGTAAAGCCAAACGGATTTACCTCCGTCATTTTTTCGCCCACGGCCTCCACAAGGACGCGCTCGGTTCGGTTAAAAATCGCGTCGGCTGTTTCGGTGGGGCCAAGGCGCTCGAAATGTAAAACGCCATCGCAGGCTTTCACCAGATGGAAGCCCCCTGCGGGGAAAGCATCGCATGTGGCGCGTAAACCTTCCAGTTGGGAGAGGATTTCAAACAGCTCTGCCCGATCCGATGCGGTGCGATACAGGTGGGCCAAAAGCGGCCCCGGATCTCGCGGGAAGGCCAGCGCCGCCGGCCCCGGCAGCGTAGCGGCCAGCGCGTAGGCCATGTTGACAAGGCGGCGCGCCAAAGGGGGATCGGCAAAAGCGCCGTGCGTATCTGCGGCGCTGCGCAAAACCTGCTCCAGCTCGGGCGCGGCGGGCGCCGCGCCGCGCGGCCATGCATGCACATCCGAAAAAGCGCGGGCCGCCTCTTCGGCGCGGCCGTCGGCGGCATAGCGCATTGCGGGCGAAAGATAATCCACGGCAAAGGCCGGTTCCATAGGCAGCATCCTTTCTCCTGTTATTCTACCATACGAGGCAGGCAGAGCACAATATTGCAAAAGCAGGGAAAATAGCGCAAAGCCGCGCCAAAAAGCCCCCCGGCACTAAAGCCGGAGGGCGGGACGACTTTATTTTACGAAAGGCGCATGCCAAATATCACGCGCATATTCGCTTACGGCGCGGTCGGCGCTAAAAATGCCGCTGTTGGCAATGTTTTCGAGGCTCATGCGGCTCCAACCCGCGCGGTCGCGGTAAAGGCGCTGCACATCGGCCTGTGCGCGGCGATAATCTTTGAAATCGGCCATGACCATATACGGATCGTTCGAGCGCAGATTGTCCGTCACCTCGCGGAAATCCTCGCCATTCCAGCCATGCTCCAAAAAGTTCAGCACGGCCGCGGCCACATCGTCGCCCATGATGAAGGCGTTCGGGTGATAGCCCATCGCCTTCATCTGGTTCACTTCCGGCGTCCGCATGCCGAAGATGATCTCGTTTTCCATGCCCGCCGCATCAGCGATCTCAACGTTGGCGCCGTCAAGGGTGCCCAGCGTTACCGCGCCGGAAAGCATAAACTTCATGTTGCCGGTGCCGGAGGCCTCTGTGCCCGCAAGGCTGATTTGCTCTGAAACTTCGGAGGCCGGCATCAGACGCTCGGAAAGAGACACACAGTATTCTTCAAGGTACACGATGCGCAGCTTATCACGCACGACGGGATCGTTGTCGATCAGCTGGCCCAGTTTGCAGATCATGCGAATCATCTGCTTGGCCATATAATAGCCGGGGGCCGCCTTTGCGCCAAAAATATAGGTTTTAGGCACAAAATCTGCGCCCGGATTGTTTTTTAGATACAGATACTGCGCCGCAATGTTCAGTGCGTTGAGATGCTGGCGCTTATACTCATGCATGCGCTTGACCTGACAATCAAAAACCGAGTGCGGGTCGATCACTTGCCCGGTCGCCTTTTTGAGGTAATCGGCAAAAGCAATCTTGTTTTGCAGCTTGACGCGGGCCAGCTGCTCAAGCACCTGCGGGTCGTCGCGGTGTGCCTCCAGCTTTTTCAGCAAAGCGGCATCTGCGCGGTAATCCGGGCCGATCACATCGTCCAGCAAACCGCACAGCCCCGGGTTGGAGGCGACGAGCCAGCGGCGGTAGGCGATGCCGTTTGTGACGTTTTTGAACGCCTGTGGCTTGAACAGGTAGTAATCGTGAAAAACGCTGTCCTTGATGATCTGGCTGTGCAGCTTCGAGACGCCGTTGATGCTTGAGGCAACATAGGCACAGATATTTGCCATGCGCACCTGATTGTCGCCGATCATAGCCATATAATTGATTTTGCCTTCGTCGCCGGGGAAAGCCTCTTCCAGCGCGGCACGGGCGCGGTGATCCATCTCGTAGACGATCTGATAAATACGGGGCAGCGTCATTTTGAAGATGTCCACATTCCATTTTTCAAGCGCTTCCGCCATGACGGTGTGGTTGGTATACGAAAACACGCGGCGGCAGATGTCAAAACTCTTATCCCAATCATAGCCGCAATCGTCAAGCAGAATGCGCATCATTTCGGGGATGGCCAGCGTCGGGTGCGTATCGTTCAGCTGGATGGCAACCTTGTCGGGCAGATTTTCCAGCGTACCGTAAGTGGAAAGATGATTCTGCACAATGTCGCCGACCGACGCGGCCGAAAGGAAGTACTGCTGGCGCAGGCGGAGAATTTTGCCCTCTACGTGGTTATCGTTCGGGTAAAGGATCTTCGAGATCAGCTCAGCCGAAGCATTTTTGCTCATGGCGCTGCCGTATTCGCCGGCATTAAAGCTGTTCATATCGAAATCGGGGGCCTTCGCCTGCCACAGACGAAGCTTGGAGACGCCCTGCCCGTGATAGCCCTGCACGTACATATCGGAAGGCACGGCCAGAACACTGTTATAGCCTACATGGCGCACGGTATGAAAGCTGCCGTCCCATGTTTCGCGCACTTCGCCGTCAAAACGCACTTCCACTGCCTGATCGGGGTGGCTTTTTAGCCATACCTGCCCGCCCGGCAGCCAGTTATCGGCGCGCTCCTGCTGCCAGCCGTCGACGATTTTCTGCTTAAAAATGCCGTATTCATATAAAATCGAATAGCCGGTGCCGCAGATGCCGGTGGTAGCCATGCCGTCAAGATAGCAGGCGGCCAGACGGCCCAGCCCGCCGTTGCCGAGGCCGGCATCCGGCTCTTCTTCGTATACGCCCTCAAGTTTAATGCCGGCATCGGCCAACGCGGCCTCTGCGGCGTCGTTCAAATCCAGATTAAACAGCGTCGTTTTTAGGCTGCGGCCCATCAAAAACTCCATGCACAGGTAATACACCTGCTTGCAGCCGGTGCCCACGGCACGGGATTGAAAACGCTTATGCTGCTCGCTCATCATCTGGCGGCAGATCAACGCCAGCGAACGATAAATTTGCTGATTGGAGGCCACAGCAAGGTCGACGCCGTATTCGCTGGTGAGTTTATTTTGCAGGATGCGGGAAAATTCTTTTTTCGTCATAACAAAATGTTCTCCTATCCATAGCATTCCGAAGGAGGGAAACTTAAATAAATAACATTCTTATTATACTTTTGAAAGCGCGGCAATGCAAGAAAATTGTGCCGCTTCCCGGTAAAAACAGAAAAAGCCGCGCGGATTTTACAAAATGGGCTTTTTCTTCCTGCTAAATTATATTATAATAGTGTATAACCTAAAACAGATGTGTGGCAGCGTTTCGGAAAGGAAGACAACGTCCATGATTAATAAAGTGCGGGTGACGATCGCGGGGGCGCCTTACGTGATCTCCACGACTGATACAGAGGAATATGTGAGCGGGCTGGCTGGCCAGCTGGATACCGATCTGCAAGAGGTGCTGCAGGCGAACCCGAATCTCTCGGTGACGCGGGCGGCCGTATTTTGCGCCCTCGATTATCTCGACCGGGTGAAAAAAAGCACCGGCAGCGCCGACAATATGCGCAACCAGATCAAAGATTATCTGGCCGATGCGGCGAAAGCGAAGCTGGATGCCGATGAGGCCCGGCGCGAAGTAGAGCGCCTGAAACGCGAAGTGCAGTATTTGAAAGAACAGGGCGCAGGGCGGGGCTAAACCGCCCTTTTTTTATGAGAACGGGGAGATATATGAAACAAATCGAGATCCTTGCGCCCGTCGGGAGCGAAGAAATGCTGAAAGCTGCCGTATTTAGCGGGGCGGACGCAGTATATCTGGGCTTTGATGGGATGAATGCCCGCACCGGCGCGGGCAATTTTGACGCCGCAACGCTGCCCAAAGCCGTGGCCTTCTGCCATGCGCGTGGGGTGCGGGTGCACGTCGCTATGAATACAACGCTGTATGGGCACGAGCTGGCCGGCGCCGCCGAGGCTGTGGCGGCCGTGGCGGCTTCTGGGGCGGATGCGGTGATCTGTCAGGATTTAGCGGTGGCCAAGCTTTGCCGCGAAATTGCGCCCGAGCTGCCGCGCCACGGCTCGACACAGATGAGCGTACACACGCTGGCGGGCGCTTTACAGCTGGCCGAAATGGGCTACACGCGCGTGATTTTGGCGCGCGAGCTGAGCATGGCCGAAATCGAACATATCACAAAGCACTGCGGCATTGAGACGGAAGTGTTCGTGCATGGCGCGCTTTGCATGAGCATGAGCGGCCAATGCTACCTTTCGGCATTTTTGGGCGGCCGCAGCGGTAACCGCGGCAGCTGCGCCGGGCCGTGCCGCCTGCCGTTTGATGCCGGGCAGGTGCCCGAGGGGCAGCCGGGGCGGCGCCACCATCTTTCGCTGAAGGATAATTCTGTGATCGACCGGCTGGCCGAGCTTCAGGCGCTGGGCGTAGCCAGCGCTAAAATCGAGGGCCGCCTGCGCACCCCCGAATATGTGGCCGCCGCCGTGGACGCCTGCCTTGCCGCGCGCGCCGCGCGCGCGTATGACCGCGAACTTTTGCGCCGCGCGTTCAGCCGCAGCGGCTTTACCAGCGGCTGGTTCGACGGCAAGATCGACGGCACGATGTTTGGCACCCGCAGCGAGGCGGACGCCGACGAAACCAAAAAGACACTGCCCGCGCTGCGGGAGCTGTATCGGCGCGAGCGCAGCTGCGTCCCCGTGACGATGCAGCTGGATCTGGAGCCGGAAGGCGAGAAGCTGTCCGTGACGGATACAGACGGCAATAAAGCCATTGCCTATGGCGAAACTGTGCCGCAGCCCGCACAAAAAGACCCTACGGAGGCCTATCAGCGCAGCCTTTGCAAAACCGGCGGTACGCCGTTTACCGTTGCATCTGTCAAGGTGACGGCGGGCGCAGAAAGCTTCGTGCCCGGCGGCGTTATCAACGAAATGCGCCGTGCGGCGCTGGAAAGCCTGTTGGAAAAGCGCGAAGCAGCACGCCCGTGGGCCGTAAAGCCGTTTGCCTTGCCGGAATATCCGCCGCGCACCGCACCCGCCGTGCAGACGCTCCGCGCGCGTTTTGCCGCGTGGGAGCAGGTGCCCGAGGAAGAATTACAGGGGCTGGAATATCTGATTTTGCCCATCGCGCAGGCGGACAATATCCCGCCGGAATGGCGCGCCAAAACCATCCTTGAGCTGCCGCGCGCCATGTTTGGTACGCTGGAAGAGGATATGGCCCGCCGGATTGAGACTGTACAGGATAAGGGCTTTGCAGGTTTTTCGGCGGATAACATTGCGCACTTCCGCTTGGCAAAGGGCCAGCCGATCTTCGGCGGCTTTGGGCTGAACGTTACAAACCCGATGGCGGCCGAGGAATATGTGCGTCTCGGCGCAAAAAGCATCCTGATTTTGCCCGAGGTAAAGGATACGGACATTTCGTGCATTGCCCCTGCCGCGGGCGGCAGGCCTGTGCCGACAGGCGCGTTTTTCTACGGCCACATGCCGCTGATGCTGACGCGCGCCTGCCCGCTGCAAAATGTACACGATTGTGCCCACTGCACCCGGCAGGGCTTACTGACAGACCGTAAAGCAAAAAAGCTTGCGGTACGCTGTGGGCTTGGGGTACGCACAATCTATAACCCGGTGCCGATTTATATGGGCGATAAGCCGGATGCGCTGGCTGTGGATTTCGGCCTTGCCTATTTTTCGCTCGAAACAAAAGAGGAGGCCGCGCACGTTTTGCAGCTGCTGCGCGCACACGCCCCGTTTGACGGCGAGTTTACCCGCGGGCTGTACTTTAAGGGCACCTGCTGAGAAAAAAAGCCCGGCGGGCGCTTTCAAATGTGCTTTTAGGCGTGCCCGCAAAGGCCGGCCGCATGGTGCGCAGCCCAAGGCAAAACCGCCCGGCAAGGCGGCCGCAGGCCAGCGCTTTTCTTGCGGGAGCGCGAAAAAGAATCTTTTTGCGGGAAAATACGAGAAGTATAGATAAATAAGGAGAAAACAAAATGGAAACGATCTCGGTACATTATAAAGTGCTGGACCCGCGCGCCGAGGCGCCGGGCTATGCCACGCCGGGCGCGGCGGCTGCCGATCTGCATGCCGTGCTGGATGCGCCGCTGACGCTGGCGCCGATGCAGCGCGCGCTGGTGCCCACGGGGCTTGCCATTGCGCTGCCGGGGCCGGAGATGGTGGCGCTTGTGTATGCGCGCAGCGGCCTTTCCATCAAGCACGGCCTTTGCATGGCAAACGGCGTCGGCGTGATCGACAGCGATTACCGCGGCGAGCTGAAAGCACCGATGATAAACTTGGGGCAGGAGCCTTATACCATTGCGCCGGGCGAGCGCATTGCCCAGCTGTGCATTGCGCCTGTGTATACAGCGGCATTTGTGCGCGCGGATACGCTGGACGAAACACAGCGCGGCGCGGGCGGCTTTGGCTCGACGGGCAAAAAGTGAGGCAGAAAAAATGAAATGGAGCAAAACTTTTTGGTTTGCTTTCTGGCTGCTGGCCGGGCTGATTGTCGGCGGGCTGCTGGCGAGCCTGTGCGGGCAGATCAGCTGGCTTTCTTGGCTGGCCTACGGCGACAGCATCTCCTTTTCGCCGGCGGCTGATCTGGTGATCCTGAAGTTTTCGCTGGAATTGACGTTTCAGCTGAATCTGGCCGAGGTGCTGTGTGTGCTGGGGGCCATGTTCTGCTATCATCATTTTCGCATGTGAGAAAGGCGTTTTGCATGGAAATCATTTTGGCTTCGCAAAGCCCGCGCCGGCGCGAGCTTTTGAGCCTGATTACCAAAGAATATACCGTTGAGCCGAGCACGGTAAACGAGCGCGCCATCCATGCCGCAAGCCCCAAAGCGCTTGTAAAAGCGCTGGCCGGGGCCAAGTGCCGCGATGTCGCGCAGCGGCATCCGGGCGCGCTTGTGATCGGGTGTGACACGGTAGTGGATTGCGGCGGCGAGGTACTTGGCAAGCCGAAGGATGCGGCCGACGCGCGCCGGATGCTGGCGGCGCTTTCGGGCGCCGAGCATGCCGTGCATACGGGTGTGTGCATGGCTTGCGGCAAGCACGAGGCAAACTTTACGGTAACAAGCCGGGTGCGCTTCTTTCCCATCCCGCCGCAGGAGATTGAGGCATATATCGCCACGCAGGAGCCTTACGATAAGGCCGGCGCCTATGCCATCCAAGGCCGCGCCGCCCTTTGGCTGGATGCGATCGAGGGCGATTATTACAATATTATGGGGCTCCCTGTCAGCAGGGTGGCCGCGGCGCTCGGGCGCTTTGCGGCAGACACGGAAAAAACGTAAAATTTTCACGAGCGGCGCTTGTGTTCCCTTGTGCGGCGGGCTATAATATACTCGTATCGCTATGATAATGGGTTATCAGCGTTTCGCTTTTGAAAGATAGAGGATATAAAGGAGTTTCGGATCATGAGTTTCTTTTCAAAGGATGTCGGTATTGATTTGGGTACGGCAAATACCCTGGTATATATGAAGGGCAAGGGCATCATCATGCGGGAGCCGTCGGTTGTTGCCGTCGACACCAAAACGGATGAAGTGCGTTGCGTCGGCCATGAGGCGAAAGCCGTCATCGGCCGTACGCCGGGCAGCATCGTCGCCGTGCGCCCCCTGAAGGACGGCGTGATCGCCGACTTTGATATTACGGCCAACATGCTCGAGCGCTTTTTGAAAAAGGCCTGCGGCAGCGGCATGTTCGTGCGGCCTCGCGTTGTCATCTGCATTCCGTCGGGCGTGACGGAAGTGGAGCGCCGCGCCGTAAAGGAAGCGACGCTGAAAGCGGGCGCCCGTCAGGTATCTGTGATCGAGGAGCCGATGGCCGCCGCAATCGGTGCGGGCCTGCCCATCAGCGACCCGACCGGCAGCATGATTGTGGACATCGGCGGCGGCACGGCCGAGATCGCCGTCATCAGCTTGGGCGGCATTGTGGCCTCCCGCAGCGTCCGCATGGCGGGCGATATGTTCGATCAGGCAATCATCGCGTTTGTAAAGCGCAAGTATAATCTGCTGATCGGCGAGCGCACCGCCGAGGAAGTGAAGATCGAGATCGGCTCTGCTTTTGTGCAGGACCCCGAAATGACGATGGAGATCAAGGGCCGCAACCTCGTGGACGGCCTGCCGAAGAATATTGTTGTGCACAGCGAAGAAATCCGCGAAGCACTTCTGGAATGCCTTGTCAAGATCGTCGAGGCAATCAAAGAGACTTTGGAGCGTACCCCGCCGGAACTGTCTGCCGACATCATCGATCACGGCATCACGCTTTCGGGCGGCGGCGCGCTGCTGCGCGGGCTGGATAAGCTGATTCAGAGCGAGACGGGCATCGACGTGCATGTGGCCGAAAGCCCGCTGGACTGCGTGGCGATGGGCGCCGGCGCGGTGCTGGATCATGTCGATGTGCTGAGCGATGTGCTTGACGAGAACACACCCCACATGTAACTCAAAAGCGTAAGCGCGGGCCGGCAGGTTTGCCGGCGCCCGGCGCTTTGCACGGCGCGGGCAGCCCGGAAGCTGACCGCGCCGCTTTCTTATCAGCAAAAAAGGAGGCGGCAGCACAGGTGAAAGATTTCTTTGAAACGAAACGCTTCAAGATTTTGCTCGCGGTCGCGGTGTTTCTGGCGGGCATGATGGCCTATGCCGGCGCGAACGGCCGCCTGACCGCCGCACCGCAGCAAATGCTGAGCGTGATCGTGCAGCCGTTCCAGTGGGTGGCGGCGCAGCTTAGCGCGGGCACCGGCGAGCTGTGGAATAAATACGTGAATATTGATAATATCCTCGCGGAAAACAACAAGCTTAAGGAAGAAAACGCCGCACTGGAACAGAAAATGAGCGACTACGACCGCATGAAAGCGGAAAACGACGCCTACAAGAGCTTGGAAAAAATTCAGGATGAAAACCCCGGGGCAACCTACATTTCCGCCTTTATTATCGGGCGCGATACGCTGGATGACTTTGGCAGCTTTACGATCGATCAGGGCACCTCGGACGGCATCAAAAAGGGCGATACCGTTGTCAGCGACGACGGCTACTTGGTTGGCACCGTGATCGAGGCGGACGTCAACAGCTGCAAGGTGCTGACGATTTTGCATCCGAGCTTTTCTGCGGCGGGCGTCGTTTCGCGTACCCGCGATAACGGCATTATCTCCGGCAATTCGGCCTATGCGGCCGACGGCAGCTGCACGATGACGAACCTTGCGCGCGATACAATGGCAACGGCGGGCGATGAGGTCATCACAACCGGCCTCGGCGGCGTTTATCCGCCGAATGTGCTTGTCGGCACCATTACCGAGCTAACCCCGGAGACAAGCGGCAAATCTGCGATTGCGGTGATCGAACCGGGTGCATCCATTAAAACGCTGACGCATGTTTTCGTAATCACGGATTACTAAAGCCGCCGCGCAAAATAGGAAAAGGAGGCTGGCCTATGGAATCCCGACGCAGACGTATCCGCACAACGACGGTGCGCTGGCTTTTGTACAGCCTTACGCTGCTTTGCGCCGCGGCGCTGCAAACAATGCCCGGCTTTTTGCGCATCGGCGAATGCAAACCGTATTTTGTGCTTGGCATTGCGCTGGCCGTGGCGGTATATGAGGGCGAATTTTACGGCGCCTTGTTTGGTGCCGTGTGCGGCCTTTTATGGGATTATCTCGGCGGGCGCACGGCCGGCATGCTGGCGTTGGGTATGATGATCCTGTGCTTTTTCAGCTCGGTGATCGTGCAGCTGTACCTGAAGCCTTCCTCTGTGAACTTCTTTTTGATGAATGCCGGGGCCGGGCTGATTTTGATGAGCACGGACTTTTTGTTTTTCTACCTGATGCGCGGCTACGCCGCACCGCTGCGGCGCTATTTTATTGTTGTTGTGCCGGAAGTGCTGATTTCGGCGGCGCTGGCGGTGCCCGTGCTGTATCTGATCCGCCGCATTGCGGATCGGTTTACGCTGCTGGATTGAACATACTAAGAAAAAAGGAGGCGGGCGGATGAAAGAGCGGAAAATGATGCTGCGGCGCATTTTGGTTTTGGTTGCGGCGACAGCGTTGGTACTGGGCTTTTATCTGCTGCGCCTTGTTTATTTGCAGCTGGTGCGGGGCGATTACTTTTTAAGCAAGGCTTCTAACACAACGAGCTACAATTTCCCCATCACAGCCGCGCGCGGCGAGATCGTAGACCGCTACGGCCGCCGCATCGCCACCAATACAACCTGCTATAACCTTGTGGTGAACAAGCTGCTGTTGGGCAATAACGATCTGAACGATACGCTCAAAAGCCTTGTAACGATTTTGCAGGCGAACGGCGAAAGCTGGAACGATACGCTGCTGATCGGCGCGCCGAAAGATGGGCACTATACGTTTACCGACGACGCAAACGATACCGGCGACCAAAAGATTCTTGCCCAGACGAAATCCGCTCTCGGCTTACAGCAGTATGCCACGGCCGACGATGTGATGAATGCCATCATGGAAAAGTATACCCTTGCGGATTACGCGCCGGAATGGCAGCGCATCTTGGGCGGCATCCGCTGCGAGATGGATTTGGAAGCATTTTCTAATGTAAACACATTTACGCTGGCATCCGGCGTTTCGGATACCACCGTCGCCATGATTAAGGAGCACAGCCTTACCATTTCGGGCGCTGAGATCGTGGAAACCAGCGTCCGCAGCTATCCCGACGGCACGATTTTGCCGCATGTGATCGGCTCGGTGGGCAAAATCACGGCCGAACAGTGGAAGGTAACGGACGAAAACGGAAAGAACAGCTATCCCCTGAAAGACCTTGGTTATAACATGAACGATCTTGTCGGGCAATCTGGGCTGGAAAGCGTCTACGAGCAGGATCTCTGCGGCGAAAACGGCAAGGAAACCGTAACGGTGGATTCTGACGGCGTGATTACGGACACAGAGGTGACAAAGGAAGCACAGCCGGGCAAAACCGTTATGCTGACGATCGACGAGCGCTTCCAGAAATCTGTGGATGAGGCGCTGGAAAAGACAATCCTCAATTTGCAGCAGACGGGCGGCCTCGGCACCGGCGCCGAGGCAAACGCGGGCGCCGTGGTGGTGCTGGATGTAAAAACCGGCGGCATTCTGGCGGCTTCCAACTATCCAAGCTACGATTTGAATCTCTACAGCTCGAGTTTCAGTGCCTACCGGGATGATCCCGGCCGCCCGCTGATTAACCGCGCGCTGGCCGGCCTGTATACGCCCGGTTCAACCTTTAAGCCCGCCGTGGCGATCGCGGCGATGGATTCCGGCACGGTGCCGACGGACGAAACCGTTGTGTGCACCCACCGCTATACCTATTATTCCGATTATCAGCCAAGCTGCACAAACCACGGCCACGCCGTCGGCCAGCGGATGAATTTCATAACGGCGATCCAGTGGAGCTGCAATATCTTCTTTTATGATGTGGGCCGCCGCACGACAAGCGCCGTGTATGACGAATACGCACAGCGGCTTGGACTTGGCGTAAAAACCGGCGTAGAAACACAGGCCGTAATCGGCAGCGGGCTGAGCGAATCAACCGGCCACCTGACGACCACCGAAGATTCCAACTATACGAAATCGCTGGAAGTTCAGGCCGCCATCGGGCAGGGCAATACCGTCGTTACGCCGGTGCAGATGGCAACGTATGCGGCGACGATTGCAAATAAGGGCACCCGCTATAAAACGCATTTTGTGCAGGCGCTGATGGATACCAACACCGGCGAGGTGCTTGAGCAGGTCGAGCCTGTTGTCGAGGATCAGATCGAAGACCCCGCCGGGGCTTTTGCCATTGTGGAGCAGGGCATGATTGGCGCGCGGGAATCGCTGGGCAGCACGGTTTTGACAAATTATCCCTATACGATCGCCTGCAAAACCGGCACACCGCAGCGCTCGGAAACGTATGCCACGGGCAGCGGCGTAAAACATTACTGCAACACCATGATGATTGCTTACGGCCCCGTAGAGGATCCGCAAATTGCCATCGGCATCGTGATCGAATACGGCAGCTCGGGCGCAAAGGCCGGCGAGCTTGTGGCCGATATTTTTAACGCCTATTACTTTGAGCAATCCAGCACCCTTTCGGCGACGCAGGAGGGAACACTGCTTCCGTAATGCTTTGTGAAAACGTTTTCATCCTTGAATTTTGAAGGATTCGCACAAAAGCCGGTTGTCAGAAAGCGGATTCTGTGTTAATATGTCACGTAGGATATTGTGGCCCGGCCCGGCCAGAAAGAGGTTTGGAGGCTGACATTTGAGCGCAAAAATCGTCATGGTGGCTTCCGGCAAGGGCGGCACCGGGAAAAGTACAGTTTCTGTTTTGGCAGGCGGGCGGCTTGCGGCGGCGGGGCAGAAGGTTCTGCTGATCGAGCTGGATTCGGGCCTGCGCAGCGTAGATATTATTTCCGGCGTATACGGCAAAACGGTATACGATATTGAAGATGTACTGTGCGGGCGGTGCAGCGGCGAAAAGGCTGTTGTCGAAAGCCCGCTGTATCCGGGCCTTTCGGTTATCAGCGCGCCCTACGAGGGCGGCGAAGTACAAACGCAGGCGCTGCAGGCGCTGTGCGCCAAAATGCGGGAATATTTCGACTTTTTGCTGATTGATACGGCGGCTGGCATGGGCGCGCCTTTCCGGGCGGCGGCGGCCTGCGCACAGCAGGCTTTGCTCGTGCTTGGGGCTGACCCTGTTTCGCTGCGCGATGGGCGCATCGTTTCGGATGCGCTGTATGACGGCGGGCTGCACGACATCCGCCTTGTATTGAATAAGGTGGCCCCGGCTTCGTTTCAAAACGGCCTTGTGCGCGATGTTGACGAGTGCATTGATACCGTCTGCGCACAGCTGATCGCCGTAATCCCGGAAAGCCGCGAGGTTCAGTTTGCCGCGGCAAAGGGCGAGGCTTTGCCCGCCGGTTGTTTGGCCTTTACGGCGCTGGACAATTTGGCCCGGCGGCTGCTGGGGAAAAGGGTTCTTCTTGCGGTGCATTGAACCGCGGGGGGCAGGTTAGGAGGAAAGCGTTCATGACAATCGCGCTGATCGCACATGATTCTAAAAAAGAGCTGATGGTGCAGTTTTGTACGGCATACTGCCGTATCCTCAGCCAGAACCGTTTGGTGGCCACGGGCACGACAGGCAAGCTGATCGCCGAGGCAACTGGCTTGGAGATTCAGCGCTTCCTTTCGGGCACACAGGGCGGCGATCAGCAGATCGCCTCCCGCATCGCCTGCAACGAAATTGATCTGTTGCTGTTTTTCCGCGATCCGATCAATGCAAAGCCGAGCGAGCCGAACGAGATGAACCTGCTGCGCCTGTGCGATGTGCATAACATCCCGGTGGCAACAAACATTGCCACGGCCGAAGTGCTGATCCACGGGCTGGAGCGCGGTGATCTCGACTGGCGTGATATTGTTCATCCCCAAAGCAGCGGGAAGTAAAAACGATTTTTGCAATGTGCGGCGCCGAAAGGCGCCGCTTTTTTTGTGGTACGGCCCGCTTTCGTACCAAAGCGTGTTTTTCCGGCATACAGCCTTGATAACGGCGCGCCAAACCGCTATAATGATAAAGTCATAGTTTTGGGCGGCGCGCCGGGCTTTCCGCGGGCCGCGCCGCTGAAGGAAAGAGGAAACTTCCATGATCGAGACGATGGGGAATCTGCGCCGCACCAACTACTGCGGCGAAGTGGGGATGGAGCTTGCCGGGCAGGAAATGACTGTCTGCGGCTCTATCGCAAAAAGCCGCGATAAGGGCGGCATCATCTTTGCCGACCTGCGGGATACTACGGGCATCCTGCAGCTGGTATTTGACGAGGATACGCCGAAGGATGTATTCGCCAAGGCCGAAAGCCTGCGCAGCGAATACGTGGTGATCTGCCGCGGCAAGCTGCGCGAGCGCGCCGCCAAAACGGACAAGATCAGCACCGGCAGCGTAGAGCTTTACGTTTCGGAGCTGCGCATTTTAAGCGAGGCGGATACTACGCCGTTTGAAGTACGTGACGAGATACAGGTAAAGGATGAGCTGCGCCTGAAATATCGCTATCTTGATTTGCGCCGCCCGTCGATGCACGAGCCGATCGTGATCCGCAGCAAAATCTGCCGCGTGATCCGCGATTTCTTCTACGGCAACCACTTTACCGAGATCGAGACGCCTGATTTAATCGGCTCAACGCCCGAAGGCGCGCGCGATTATGTGGTGCCCTCGCGCGTACAGCCGGGCCACTTTTACGCGCTGCCGCAGTCGCCCCAGCTGTATAAGCAGATCCTGATGCTTTCGGGCTTTGATCGCTATTTCCAGATCGCCCGCTGCTTCCGCGATGAAGACCTTCGTGCCGACCGTCAGCCGGAGTTTACGCAGGTTGACGAGGAAATGTCCTTCATGGACGAAGAAGACATTATGACCCTGAACGAGGGCCTTATCCAAAAACTGTGGAAAGAAATCCTCCATGTCGATGTGCCGACGCCGTTTGTGCGTATGCCGTGGGATGAGGCGATGGATCGCTTCGGCTCGGATAAGCCGGATACGCGCTTTGGGCTGGAGATTCAGGATGTCACGGCGCTGTTTAAGGGCACCGAGTTTGTGCCGTTCAAGGCCACGATCGAGGCCGGCGGCACGATCCGCGCCATCAACGCCAAGGGCCTTGCCGATCAGCTGACCCGCAAGACAATCGATAAGCTGACCGAGACGGCCAAAACCTACGGCGCAAAGGGTATGGCGTATACCCGCCTGACGGCCGACGGCGTTTCTTCCAGCTTTGAAAAGAACCTCACCGATGCGGAAAAGGATGCACTGCATGCCGCGCTTGGCGCCGAAACCGGCGATGTGCTGCTGCTTGTCTCCGATGCAAAACGTGTTACGGCCTGCACCGCGCTGGGGCAGGTTCGCCTCGACATCGGCCACCGTTGCGGCTTGATCGATGCCGACAAGTTCAACTTCTTGTGGGTGGTGCGCTTCCCGCTGTTTGAGTACAGCGAAGAGGAAGGCCGCTTTATGGCGATGCACCATCCGTTCACGATGCCGACGGACGACAGCCTGGATAAGGTCGAGACCGATCAGGGCGCCTGCTATGCGCGCGCTTATGATATTGTGCTGAACGGTATCGAGATGGGCGGCGGCTCTATCCGTATCAACAACCCCGCCTTGCAGGACCGCATGTTTAAGGCCCTCGGCTTTACCGAGGAGCGCGCACGTAAAAACTTTGGCTACCTCATGGATGCCTATAAATTTGGCGCGCCGCCGCACGGCGGCATGGCCTACGGGCTTGACCGCATGGTGATGCTGATGCTCAAGCGCGATTCCATCCGCGATGTGATCGCTTTCCCGAAGGTGCAAAACGCGAGCGAGCTGATGACAGGCTGCCCGGGCGAGTTGGAGCCGAAGCAGTATCAGGAACTGCACATTGCCTACGTGCCTGACCCGGAATAACGCGCGGCAAACGGCATGACAGAAAGCGCGGGCCGGCTTTATGTGCGGCGCCCGCCCCCAAAGCATGTTTACGGCGCTGCCCGGCTTTCGCCGTGGCAGCGCCGTTTTTTGTGGTTTGCCTTTGGCACAGCACGGCGAAGGCAAAAATTTACACGAAAAAAATGAAAAATGCGAACGATTTTTACCGATAGGCTGTAGTATCGCGGGCCACAGCCTCGTAGTATGGGCAGACCGGTCAACAAGCGGGTCCCTCGCTTCGGGGCCTGCCACGAGAGGGGAGGGAGCCACAGCAGGTGACTGCAATGGATTTTACGGCGATGGTATCGCAGTATCAGGGCCTTGTTTATACAGTTTGCCGCCAGATGGTGAACGACTCTGATCTCGCCGAGGACCTCGCCCAGGATACCTTCCTCTCCGCTTGGCGCAGCATCGACCGATGCCCCGAAGGATACGAAAAGCAATGGCTCGCCAGAATCGCCGCCAATAAGGCGCGCGACCACTTAAAAAGCGCATGGAACCGCAAGGTGGATGCGCCCGGCGATGACATCCTTTCGCTTTCCGGCGCGCCGCCCGAGGAGCAGCCCGAGGCGCTTACCTTGGAGCAGGATGGCGAAGGCCGCCTGCGTGATATGATTCTCGCCTTGCGGGAACCGTATTTAACCCCCTCAAAGCTCTATTTTTTGGGGCAGTATCCCGTAGAGCAAGTGGCGAAAATGTGTGGCCGACCGGCTAAAACGGTTAGCGCACAGCTATTCCGAGCAAAAAAAATGCTGCAAAAGCAAATTCTGGAAAGGAGAATGCAGGATGGAGTTGTTTAACGAAAAAGGATGCCTGACCAACAGCGGCCTGCTGGCGCTTGTGCAAAACAGGCTGGACGAAATGGGCCGGCTGGAGGCTGCCGAGCATCTTTCCTACTGCGACAAATGCCTTGATCGCTACACCGGCCTTTTGACGCCGGAAGTGATCGAGCAGCCGAAACATTCTGTTTCCGGGCCTGTCCTGCGCTCTGTATGGGCACAGGCCATGCAATCCACCTTTGGGCGCAGCGCGGTAGCGGTTGTTGCCGCGGCGCTGGCGCTGACCTTCTGGTCGACGGGCACTTTCCAAGTGCAAAAGTGGCAGAAAGCACAGCTCCCCACGCAAAACTCCCTTACCGGAAGTGCGATTACCCAGATGTGGGATCACTGCACCGATTTTATTTCCAACTCGCTCAAGCTGCCGGAGCTGTCGGCAAGCAATGGAGGAAACAACCATGAATAACAATCCGTATCAGGGCCAATATCAGGCGCCGCAGTATTCCGCCCCGCAGTATCAGGCGCCGCAGACGCCGAACTATTATAATATGGGCCGCCCGCAAAACCCGGCGGGGGCGAAAAGCGGCTTTTTGACCTTCTGCTTTGCCTTCGTGCCCGGCGCGGGTGAGATGTATCTCGGCCACATGAAGCGCGGCGTTTCGTTAAGCGTACTCTTCTTTGGGCTGTGGTGGCTCAGCGCCATGATTATCGACGGGCTGTGGATTGCGCTGCCGGTGATCTGGATGTACAGCTTCTTCGATACCTTTAACCTGCGCGGGCGGCTGGCCGCCGGCACTGCCGAGCCGGATGCTTTGCTGTTCCATCTGGAGGACAGCGAAAAGGTGCGCAATCTTTTGGAAAAGCGCCACACGCTGATTGGCTGTGGGCTGATCGTGCTGGGCATCTGGGCCGTTTACGATCAGTTTATCAAGCCGGCGATCTGGTCCTTGTGCAATTTCTTGAATATGCCCGTGCTGGCCGATCTGATCGACAGCCTGCCTTCGCTGGTGCTCATCATCGCGCTAATCCTCGTGGGCATTTGGCTGGTGCGCGGCCCGCAGCAGCATAAAGGCTTTGTGGCCCAGCCGGAGGATGACATCCAGTATTACGCCGCCGACCCGGAGCAGACGGAACAGCCGGCAGCCCCGGCCGAAAACCCGATCACCAAGGCGGCGCAGCCTGCGGCCCCGATGGCAAATCCGTTTGACGCAATGGGCCCGGAACCGGGCGCCGCGCCGCAAAGCCCGGAGGATCAACAGGATGATACAAAACAGTAAAACGACGCAGCCTGCCCCGGAAGAAAAGCCGGTGCGCCGCGTGGGGACGATTACCCTCGGCATCTTTCTGATTGTGCTGGGCGGCTGCCTGCTGGGCTATTACTTTATCCCGGGCTTCCCGGTGCTGCTGGCACAGGAGCTTTCGCCCTTGATGCTGGTTGCGATGGGGGCAGAGGTGCTGTTCTTTTCCGCGCATCCCGGCCGCTGCCGTGTGGATTTCGCCAGTGTGCTGCTGTGCCTTGCGCTGATGGTCGGATGCTTTGTGCTGGCGTTTGTGCCCGTCGCGTGTGAGCGCGCGGCCTATTACAGCCAAAATCAGGTAGAGTTTCACGCAGAATAAGCGCAGTGTAAAAAAGAAAAGGCGTCTCCTCGGCCAACGGCCACAGGAGACGCCTTTTTTGCAAAGAAATGTGCACGGCACAACGCGCCGCGCTTCAAAACCAGCGCTTGCGCTTGAAATAGACGATCAGCCCGATGCTGAACAGTACGCTGACAGCGATAAATGTCGGATAGCCATACTGCCATTGCAGCTCGGGCATATTGGAAAAGTTCATGCCGTACCAGCCGACAAGCAGCGTCAGCGGCAAAAACACCGCGGTAATCAGCGTAAACACTTTCATCAGCTCGTTTTGCTCGATGTCGATCTGGGCCTGATAAGCTTCGCGCATCTGGGTGACATAATCCCGCAGGTTCAGCACGGCGCTGTGAAAGCGATCAACTCGGCTGCCAAGGATCGTCAGACGGCGCACGGCATCCTCGCTGAACAGCTCATTATCGTTCGAGATCAGGCTTTCAAATACGGAACTAAGCTGCGAATAATAGCGCTTAAGGCGCAGCAGCTCGCGGCGATAGCCCGAGATCTGGCTGAGATAATCAATGCGATGGCCGCGGCTGAACTTATCCGAAAGCGCATCCTCCTCGGCCTCGGTGATGATCGTCTCATAAGCATCGAGATGCGTCATGTCGTTTCTCAGCAGATTGCCGAAAAAAGCAAGCAGCGCCTTTTCGTTGGTATAGCCCGCAGGCAGCAGCTTTTGCATGTGTTCGAGCGTGACGGCGTCCTCACATAGAATCAAAAGATCTTCCGCATCAATATAAATCAAAACCTGTGCCAGTACAGTACGGTCGGTGGCGACATCGTACCAATCGAATGCAAGCAGGTTGAAACCCTCGAAGCTCTCAAAAGTTTCTGTCTGGCCCTCGGCGATATACGCCAGAACCTTCGGGTCGATGTCGTCGGCAACAGACTGCACGTCTGCGGTAAGCAATACTTTCTGCATGAAACGCGGGAACCTCTTTCTGTTAAACTGCCGCGGCGCTGCGCCGCGAAAAGATTACATCACAATGCCGCCATCGACGCTGAGCACTGCGCCGGTAATATAGCCGGCCATGTCGCTTGCCAAAAATACAAAGGCATTGGCAATGTCCTCAGCGCCGCCGAAACGGCGCATCGGGATGGCCGCCAGCAGCGGCTTGCGGTAGGCCTCGGGCAGCGCGGCGACCATATCGGTATCCGTGACGCCGGGCGCAACCGCGTTGACGCGGATGCCGTCGGGGCCAAGCTCCCGCGCGAGAGATTTCGTCAGGCCGTTTACGGCAAACTTCGAGGCCGGATAGCCGCAGCCGGAGCGTTGGCCGTACAGGCTTACCATCGAGCTGGTATTCAAAATAACGCCGCCGCCCTGTGCGCGCATCGTCGGCGTAACGGCGTGGCAGCCGTTAAACACGGCTTTGACGTTCAAATCCATCGCCTTATCAAAATCTGCGGGCGTATAATCGTAGATGCTTTGGCTCTGCGAGATGCCGGCATTGTTTACCAGCACATCGATGCGGCCATATTTTTTCACGATCTCATCCATCGCCGTCTGCACGGCCATCGCATCTGTTAAGGCGGGCCACTTACCATCCACCGCCGCGCCGGGATGGCTTTCCGCCAGTTTCTGCAGCGCCTTAGCCACCGTTTCCTCGCGCGAGCCGAACAGAACCACCGTGGCGCCGCGCTCCAAAAACGCGGTGACGGTAGAAAAGCCGATGCCACGTGTGCCGCCCGTCACCACTACGACCTTACCGGTAAAATCCAACGAATCCATTCCAAAACCCTCCTTCTTTTGTGTTTCGATACTTCGACTATACCGATGCCTGCCGTGTTTGTCAAGGCACGAAAAAGAAAATGGCCTATCCAACAGGATAGGCCAAAAAACGCGGTATCAGCCTTTGTCCGGGGCCTGTGCATCCGGCTTGCCGTCAAAAAAGGCGAGCGCAAATGCGCCGGGGCCGCCGTGCGTGCCGATCACGCAGCCGATCGTATCAAGCAACAGCGTGGCATCCGGGTATTCCTTGTGGATATACCGCTGGATCGGCTCCATCTGGGACAGGCCGGTGGTGTAGCCGCCCACACAGGGGCTTTCGGGCGCGGGGCCGCCGGCGGCTTCGAGAACCTTGAATACGGCCACATACGCGCCGGGCAGGCCGCGGGCCTTGCCAGCCATCGCTACCTTGCCGTCCTTGATGGTAACCAGCGGCTTAATGCCGAGCATGCCGCCCGCTACCGCCACAGCGGCGGGCAGGCGCCCGCCCTTGCGCAAAAACTTCAAATCGTCAATGACGGCGATCACATGCAGATGGCGTTTGGCGGCAACCAGTGCGGCGGCAATGTGCTCGGCGTCGAGGCCCTTATCGCGCAAGGCGCAGGCCAGCCGCACCAGCAGCCCTTCGCCGATCGAGGCAGTGCCGCTGTCGATCAGATGCACCTTTTCATAATCCGACATGGAAGCGCCGATGCTGGCGCTTTGGAACGTGCCGGAAAGCTCGGACGAAAGCAGCACGGCAACTACTTCTTTATCCTCTGCCTTGGCGCGGTCAAACGCCTCGGCAAAAAGGTCAGGGCTGGGCTGGCTCGTCGTCGGCAGCTTTTTGCAGCTTGCCAGATGCGGGAAAAATACCGCGGCATCCGTATCGATGCCGTCGCGCAGCACTTCGCCGGTTTCCAGCGTGACATGCAGCGGGATCAGCTGCACCTGCAAGGCGGCGGCCTCCTCTTGAGAAAGGTCACATGCCGAATCTGCGAGAATCTGAACCATAAGCACCTCCAATTTTAATTATGCGGCACAGTATAGCAAATCCAGGTGGGAAAAGCAAGGCACGGACGGTGAAATCGCCCGGCGGGCGGTATACTCTTTTTGCCGAATGTTGTATAATCATATAACAGCACAGCAGAAAGGCGGCGGCGCAGATGACCTTATCAAAGCGACAGTTCGGCCGCGGCTTTCAGGCGGCGGGGGCAGCATGCGCCGGGTGTGCGATTTTGTATCTCCTTACGGATACGTTGGCGGTGCGGCTGGCGCAGGCGGTGCTGCGCCGATGGCTCGCGGGCGCCGGCGCCGGGGCTTTGGCTGCGCTGTATGAGCGCTGTACGTGGCTGGCAACGATGCTTTCGGAGCTTGCCGCGCTGGCGCTGCCCGTCCTTGCGGCAATGGGGCTGTTTTTGCTTTCGCCGGCCGAAATGGGCCTGCGCCGCCCGCGCAAGGCGCTGCTTGGCCCGGCGATTTGCCTGTACTTGGGCGGCAGCGAGCTTTTGAACCTGCTGGCCGGCGTTGTTGGCGAAAAGACGGGCAGCACCCAGAGCATTGTCCTGCCGGAAAGCGCGGGCGCGCTGTGCATCGCATTTCTTTCTGTGTGCGTTGTGCCGGCCATCGGCGAGGAGCTTTTGTTTCGCGGCGCGGCGTGTGCGCTGCTGCGGCCTTACGGCGCATGGCTGGCGATTTGGGGGCAGGCAATTTTGTTTGCGCTGCTGCACCAAAAAATCTCTGCCATTGTGTTTGCGTTGCCGTCGGGGCTGTTCTTTGGCTATTTAGCAGAAAACACCGGCAGCCTTGCGCCGGGTATGGCGCTGCATTTTGTCAATAATTGTCAGGCTTTTGGGATGCTGTATTTTTCCCGCATGGGGCTGGGCGCACTTTCGGGCGCGCTGGGCGCGGTGGGGCTGATCGTATTGCCGGCGCTGGCGGTAGGCACGGCGCTTTGGCTGGCCGCCCGCCGGGATAAGCGCTTTTCGGCGCTTCCGGCCGGGGCCTCGCCGCTGCGGCTGCTGCGCTGTGCGCCGTGGGTGCTTGCGGCGGCCTTTTTGCTGGCAGACAGTGTGCTGAAACTGTGACAAAGGGGAATACAGATGAACGATGAGGAACTGATGCAGGCGGCGCTGGCCCAAGCGCGGGAGGCTGCCCGCTTAGGCGAAGTGCCCGTAGGGGCCGTGATCGCCAAGGACGGCGAGATCATCGCCGCGGCACATAACACGCGCGAAACAGAAAAGAACGCCACGCATCACGCTGAGCTGCTGGCCATCGATGCGGCATGCCGGGCGCTGGGCGGCTGGCGGCTTTGGCAATGCGAGTTATTTGTAACGCTTGAGCCTTGCCCGATGTGCAGCGGCGCGATCCTCAACAGCCGGCTGCGGCGTGTGGTTTATGCCGCGCCGGACCCCAAGGCGGGCTGCTGCGGCTCGATGATCGACCTATTTAAGCTGCCCTTTAATCATCATCCCCAAATCGAGCACGGCCTATGCGAAGCCGAGGCCGCGGCGCTGCTGGAGGCGTTTTTCGCCGCGCTGCGCCGCAAACGTGCCACGGCCCCGAAATGGCAGCCGCCCCAATGATTTTTTGCACATACTAGATACCCGTAGAAAAAGCGGAAGGAGAACCTGTATGAAAGACGATGATTTTGAATTGAGCCTTTTCCCCGAAGAAAGCGAACCGGACGAGGACACTTTGCCGGAAAAGGAGAAGCCTGCGGCTTTTGATTGGCAGCGGGATGACCCCGAAGATTTTTCCCACCACGCGCCTGCGCCGCAAAAGCAGCCGGCGCCGCCGCAGGATTTTGCGCAGCCGCTGTTTGTGCAGGATACGTTCGGCCGGCAGGATGAGGCCGTGCCCGCGCCGCGCCCCGAAAGCTTTGCACAGCCCGCCGCGCCGCGCCCGGCCGAAAACAATGTCCGGCCAGCGCCGGCTGCCGCTGTGCCGCAGGAAAAATCGGCCCAGCCGCATACAAGAACGCCAAACGGCCGTACCGTGCTGATTTCGGGCGGAGATCGCGGCATCGGCGCGGCGGCGGCGCGCCTGTTTTGGCAGCAGGGCTATGCCACGGCTATCCTTTATCATCAGGACGAAGGCGCGGCCCGTAACCTCATCAACGCCCTTGGGCGTGATTGCATGGCGGTGCGCTGTGATGTGGCCGACCGCGCGGCCTGCGAGGCGGCGCTGCGCGTCGTTGTGCGCACCTTTGGGGACCCCGACGTGCTGATTTGCAATGCCGGCATCGCACAGCAAAAGCTGTTTACCGATATTACCGAGGAAGAATGGCAGCGTATGCTTGCCGTCGATTTGACGGGCGCATTTCACTTATGCCAGCTGGTGCTGCCCGGCATGATCCGGCGCAAGCATGGCCGCATTTTGAACGTCAGCAGCATGTGGGGCCAAGCGGGCGGCAGCTGTGAGGTGCATTATTCTGCGGCGAAGGCCGGCCTTATCGGCCTGACAAAAGCCCTCGCTAAGGAGGAAGGCCCCAGCGGCATTACCGTAAACTGTGTGGCGCCGGGCGTGATCGAAACCGATATGATGAACGCTTTTAGCGTAAACGACAAGAAAGCCCTTGCGGAAGAAACGCCTGTCGGGCGGCTTGGCGAGGCGGCCGAGGTCGCCCGCGTACTCGCTTTTTTGGCCGAAGAAGACGCCGGTTATATCACCGGGCAGGTGTTTGGCGTCAACGGCGGGCTGGTAATTTGATCTTTTTTTCGGAAAAGGCAGGAAAAGTACACTTTTTGCCGAATTTGGGCGTGACAGAACGAACTTTTTGCTATATAATATAATATTGCACAGCTATGTTCATCCCGACACCCCGGGAGGCAAAAGGAGAGGACAGAATATGAGCAATTCCGTAAAAGATCTTTTGAAGCACGGCTTACACGCCGGCTTTGTCACTTTGGCAGAAGTAAATGCCGTGGTGGCCGAAAGCGGCGTGGAACCGGACGCTTTGTATGCACAGCTGGACGAAAAGGATATTGAGATTCGGGATACTGCCGTCGCCGAGACGGAGGATGCAGATTCCGATTCGGAAATGCCGGAGCAGGAAAGCGCCGTCGTCGAAGAGGCCGAAACCGAAGAAACCACCGAAGATGCCGCCGATACCAAGGCCGCTATGGACGAGCTTCTGGACGACCCCGTTAAGAACTACCTGAAGCAGATCGGCCAGATCCCGCTTTTGAGCGCAGAGCAGGAAATCGCGCTTTCTAAGCGCATCCATGCCGGCGCCGAGGCGGCACATATCCTGTATGCGGACCGCAAAAAATACGGCAGCCCGGAATATATCGTCAGAAACGGCGAGCGTTTTTCTTTTGAAGAGGACGACGGAAACTTCCCGGAAGTGGAAGCGGATGCCGCAGACATTGAGGAAGAAAAGGGCGATAAGGGCACCGACGCCGAGGAAAAGGCCGAGGAAGAGGCCGCAATGGAAGCTGTCGAGCACGGCCCGCTTTCGCAGGATGGCCGCGCCAGCCTGCTGGAAACCCGTGCGGACGGCCTTGCTGCCCGCCGCGCCTTAAGCGAAGCAAACCTGCGCTTGGTTGTGTCGATTGCCAAAAAGCACGTAGGGCACAATCTTGCATTTCTGGATTTGATTCAGGAAGGCAACATCGGCCTGATTAAGGCCGCCGAGAAGTTTGACTGCGACCGCGGGTTCCGCTTTTCCACCTATGCAACATGGTGGATTCGGCAGGCGATCACACGCGCAATCGCCGATCAGGCCCGCACGATCCGTATTCCGGTACATATGGTCGAGACGATCAACCGGATGCGGCAGGCCACCAATACGCTGGTTTACCAAAACGGCCATGAACCGACCCCCGAAGAGCTGGCAAAGGCAATGGATATGAGCGTCGAGCGTGTGCGTGAGATTCAGCGCATGGCACAGGAGCCGGCCAGCCTTGAAAGCCCCGTCGGCGAGGAGGAAGATTCTTCTCTGGGCGATTTTGTGGCGGATGAAACCGCTGAAGCCCCCGGCAAAGCAGCCGACCGCGCGATGGTGGCACAGCAGATCAACCTTGCGCTGCAAAGCCTGACCCCGCGCGAAGAGAAGGTGATTCGCCTGCGCTTCGGCTTGGATGATGGCCGCCCGCGCACCCTTGAGGAAGTGGGCCGCGATTTCGGCGTTACGCGCGAGCGTGTGCGCCAGATCGAAGCCAAGGCGATCCGTAAGCTGCACAGCCGTAAGTGCCTCGCGCTGCTGAACGGTTTGATCGAGTGAGTTTTCTTTTTCAAGAATAACAAAAGCCCTTTCGGCGTATGCTAACGCCGGGAGGGCTTTTTACATGCTGGAAGTGCTCGGGAATACGCTGACGCCCTTTTTGTGGGGCGGCGCGCTGGCGCTCGTTTTGAATATTCCGTTGAAGCGGCTCGAGCGCTGCCTGCATGGCTTGCACCCGCGCCTTCGGCGGCTTACGGCGCTGACGCTGGTGATGCTTGGGCTGGCGGCGGCGATTTTGCTTGGGCTGTGGCTGTTGGTGCCGCAGCTGCTCGCGGCCATCGCGGATTTGGCCAAGGCGCTGCCGCAAATTCCGGCGCAGCTGGCCGAGATGGTTGGGCAAAGCGGCGCGGAAAGCGCGGAAATGGCCGAAAACCTAAAGGCGCTGAGCGGCGCAGGCGCGGGCGGGCTGGAACAGCTTTGGCAGGCCGGCCTCGCTACCCTAAAGGCCGCGGCCGGTACGCTCGGCGAACTGTTTTTGGCGCTGATTTTGGCGGTTTATCTGCTGGGCGGCAAGGAAAATTTGGCGCACAAGGCAAAGATGGTGTGCCGTGCTTTGCTTGGCGAGGAAAAAACAAAGCGCATCCTTGCCTTGGCGGGGCAGGCGGGCGCGGTGTTCTCAGGCTTTATTGCGGGGCAATGCATCGAAGCGTGTATCCTTGCCGGGCTGTTTGTGCTTACGCTGCTGCTTTTCCGCATGCCTTACGTGCTGCCTATTTCGGCGGTGATCGGCGTGACGGCGCTGATCCCGGTGTTTGGGGCGTGGGCCGGCTGCGCCATCGGTGCGCTGCTGATTTTGCCGATCAGCCTGCAAAAGGCCGGCATTTTTTTGATTTTATTTTTTGCGGTGCAGCAGTTTGAAAATAATGTGATTTATCCGCGCGTGGTGGGCAGCCGCATTGGCTTGCCGCCGCTCTGGGTTTTGGCGGCCGTTTTATTGGGCGGCGGGCTGTTCGGCGCGGCGGGCCTGATTCTCGGTATCCCGGCGATGAGTGTGCTGTATCATGTCGGCGGCGAGTGGGTGCGGATGCGCCTTGGGCAGGAGCCGAAGTAACAGCCTAAGCTGCCTTTTGGGCTGGACACAACCCGCAAAATATGATATACTGCATCTCGCGCCTGCAAGTGTAGTACATCGGCTAGTATAACAGCCTTCCAAGCTGTGGAGGTGGGTTCGACTCCCATCACTTGCTCCATCAAAAAAGCCAGGAAATAAGACATTTCCTGGCTTTTACTATTTCATTTTACCGCACTTTTTACCGCACATATTTTTAATGTACGATTTTTACCCAAGAATCTTGCGGAACTGCTCCGAGGTTTCCTCCGCGATCTGCTCCATCTCTCCGTTCAGGAGATGGTCATAAACTCCGCGCGAATCCATGCTGCGAGAATGACCGACCAATTTTTTTAGATGGCCATCGGGGATAGATCCATTTACCGTAACAAATGTGTGCCGCATCTCGTAAAGCGTCGTGTATGGGATTCCATTTTTTTTCTGATATGCCTTCCAGCGATTGTAAAAAGACCGCTCGGTCGGGATCTGGAACAGCGGAGTGTTATAATTCATTCGGATTCCCTGCGACTTTAGCAGTTCAATCTGATCATTGTAAGCTTTCTGCGCCTGCTCGTTCATCACAAAACTGCGCTTTGCGTTGTCATTCTTTCCCGAAGTGATTTCGTTCAAAACATTTTTTGCCCGTCTGAGATTTACCACATTGCCCTTTATATCTCCAATCCAGACCCCAACGATTTCTCCCGGCCGCATACCGGTCGAAACTGCAAAACGGTAAGCGTAAATATAATCGTCAAACTCTCTGTGTCTCCACCTGGTTACTTCGTCCACGGTGAAAAGTGTCTTTAATGATCCTGGTTGCAAAACGTGCTTTTCCCGTTCGATGGCTCCCTTTGGGATTTTCAGATCATCCGGGCACAGCATGGTATATTTATGCTTTCTGCACCATTTCAAAAACTCACACTCTATAGCCTTTATTGTCTTTAGCGTTTTTCGGCTGAGATTTCGGTTGATGCTAGGTTTCTGCCTTACCTTTTTTAGGCATCCGTGCTTATATGACTTATCAATTACATCCTGCAGTTGTCCCTCAGTAAGAGCCCCGATCTGTGTGTTTTCACACACTGGGAGGATATAGTATTCTCCGTATTTTTTGTGCTGTAGATAGTTGCTTTCGCCGCTGGCCTCTTTTACAGATTCCAAAAATTCGCTGTAAACGGTGGAAGTTTTGGCAGTTGCGTTTGCAATTCCATCGTCCAGCCAGGCATCTGCTTTGGCGTTGGCCTCTCTCTGACCGGTTCGACCGGATGTGCTGCTGTAAAACGATTTGCGCACTCCGTCTTTTTGTACGTCGATGCGCCACATCTTGCCTGTCCACGATGCTGTATTTGTTCTTTTACCCATAACAAAAACCTCCTTTGAGTATGCTTGCCAAAGCCCACCCAAAAGAGGTATAATCACGATTGTGAGCCGTGCTTGTCCTCTGGGCGAGCCGCTTATTCATCCCCGTCTGGTGTTAGCGCGCCGGGCGGGGATTTTTATTTATTGCGCAATATTAAAAGTTTTTGTTAACTTCTGATTATCTAAAGAAATAACCTCTCCGGCTTCTACTTCAACCGGCGTCGAGGTATCACTTAAAACATAGGCGCATTGCACTGTGATTTCAGCGCCATCTTTTACCTGTTTCATATAGTTTTCGGAATCTACGCTTCCGTCGGTTACAATACCCTGTGCAGCCCTTTCATCACCACTGCGGTGAAGTGGGAGGGCGCGCGCACTTTCCATTTTACTAATATGTCTACCGGCGGCTTTAAGAACCACAGCCGCAACGGCGGCTGGAACCGCGGCAAATACGTCCAGACGGATGTACCCTTTACGCTGGAGCATGACCGCGACATCGAATTTTTGGTGGATAAGGCCGATGTGGATGAAACCAACGCTACCGCAAGCATCAAGAACATTTCCAGCACCTTTGAGCAGACGCAGGCGTCCCCGGAAACAGATGCTCTGTTCTTCTCCAAGTGCGCTTCCAAAGCCCTGACGCTGGCCGGGTATCACTCCAGCACGGCAATCACCGCCTATACCACGGCAAATGTCTTCGCTAAGCTGAAGGCTATGCTGGCGGCAGGTAAGCTGCGCCGCTACAAGGCACAGGGCGCCCTGATTATGTACGTGTCCAGCGCAATCATGGATCTGCTGGAGCAGAGCGACAAGTTCACCCGCAAAATCGAGATGACCCAGATCAGTGAGGGCGGCGTGAGCATGGAAACCCGTGTTACGGACATCGACGGCGTTCCGCTGATGGAAGTGATCGACGACGAACGCTTCTACAGTGCGTTCAACTTCGAGCCTGAGGACGGCGGCTTTGCGCCTTCCGTGGCGGCGTATAAGCTTACCACGGACACCGCTATTGATACGGCCAAAACTTATTACACGAAGGCGGGGGATGTGTACACGGCGGTTGCGACGCCCAAGGTGGCCGATATTGCCACTTATTATGAGCAGACCGCGCCCGCGTCCTATAAAATCAACGTGCTGATCGCAAGCCCGCTGACCACCAAGGTCGTGCCCAAGATTTCCAGCATCTACTACTTCGCCCCCGGCGCCCACACCCAGGGTGATGGCTATCTGTACCAGAATCGGGAGCTGAGCGATGTGTTCACCTTCCCGAACGGAAAGGACAACACCATCGACAGCCTTTTTGTGGATGTGGATACCACGGCGGCAAACTGATTGCCAGAGAGGTAGACAGCTATGAAATTTCGGAACAAAAATACCGGCGCTATTCTCGAACCTAAGGATGCGGACGTTGAAGCTATGCTGAAAACCAGCACGGAATATTCCTCTGTTACGGAAAGCACGAAAGCATCGCTCGAAAAGGTACCCGAGAGAGTGCCGGAAAAAACCGACAAAAAGGAGTAAGGAATATGGCGCAATACGCAGACAAAAAGGACTACGCCGCCAGATTCCCTGGAGAACAAACGAGCGACGCTATTCTGAACCGCGCTTGCGAAGACATCGATGCTATGACATTTCATCGCATCCCCAAATCCGGCTTTGAGAAACTGACAGAGTTTCAGCAGAATATGGTGGAACTGGCCGTCTGCGAACAGGCACATTTCTGCACGAGCTATGGCGAATTCCTGAATAGCCCGCTTGCTTCGTATGGGATCAACGGTGTGTCGATGGCATTCAAGGAAGATGCAGTGAAAACATATTCCGGCGTTCAGACTACCGAAAAGGTGCATTCGCTGCTGATCCAGTCCGGCCTTGCGTGGCCGGGAATGTGAGGCGCGTATGATTTGGCCGAAACTGGTTCCCGATTCCGTATGCAACGTTGCATGTACCGTCACTCTGACCGGGCCGCCCGGCGAGGACGGCGCACCCACTGTGCTGCAAACGCTGGACGCTAAATGCAACTACACCGATGCCCCAAAACAGATTGTGGATGCCACAAAGCGCCTGATCCAGCTTTCCGGCACGGCCCTGTTTAATGGCGACATTGCGCCCGGCGTAAAGATTCTGGCAGGCATCATCACCACAGATTCCGGCACATGGACGATTTACCGCGGGGTGCGGGCCCGCAACCCGGACGGCACGGTGAATTTCACGAAACTGGAGCTGATGTGATGGCAATCGAGGTCGAATTGGACATGGCGGCGATCGCCGGCATTGAAACAGCGGCGAAGGCGGCCGCGCTGGAAACAGTTCGGGTCTTGCGCGGTGAGGTTGTGTCGGCGGCCGTGATGCCATTTGACACCGGCCACATGCAAAATAACCAGACTGAGGTTACTCAGGTGGTGGATGGTGAAGAAATCCACACTATGCTGACCACAGATGCCCCGCAGGCGCGCCGCTTGTACTATCACCCGGAATACCATTTCCAAACGGGGAAGAACGCTAATGCCGGCGCAAGCTGGCTTGCCGATTGGCTGCCCGGCGGCGCACAGGAAAGTTTCCTTCCCGATACATTCACGGCTTGCCTGAAGGAGAAGATGCCGAAATGACAACGGAAAACCTGAAAAACTGGATCAAACTGCAGGACGCCGAGTTTGCGGGCATTCTCCAGCTGGGCGGCGTGGACGCCAACGCGGAAAAGTATCTTGGAATCTATCCGGCCGGGCAGGCCGGCGGCAATGCGCAGATTTGCCTCGGCGGGCTGGCCTGCACGACGACCGAAACGCTGCGTGCCCGCCTGTTGCTGCGTTGGGGCCAAGCGATCCCCGCGGCGGAAGCAAAGGCGCGGAAGCTATGGAATTACTTTGCCGGGTTGTCCGATGCCGATATGGACGGGGCACATGTATATCTGGCTGACCCCGGAGCATCCCCTGTATTCATCGGCAAGGACAGCTGCGGCGTAGTTGAATACGTTATTAATCTGGAAATTATATGTGAAAGAGAGTGAGAAAATGGCAGCGAAAACAGGCGTATATCCTGTGTTTGAAAACAAATTTAAAATTGGCACGTCAGGTTCTGCCAGTACGACGGAACAGATGGCTACGGTGTCGAACCTCGAAACGTTCAGCGTTTCTATCGATGGCAATGTCGAGGAGTGGAAACCGATGGAAGCCGAGGGATGGGTGCGCCGCCTGAAAACGGGCAGCAGCCTGAAAATCAGCTTTTCCGGGAAACGCTGCATCGGCGATGCCGGTAATGATTATGTCGCCGGCAGCTTTATCAATACTGGCGTGTCTGCTTCCACAAAGTTCGAGTGGGAGTTCCCTTCCGGCGCAAAGCTGGAAATGCCCTGCGTGATGAACGTTACCAACGTGGGCGGCGGTGACAGTACCAATGTTGCTGCTCTGGAATTTGAAATCCAGAGCGACGGGAAACCTACCTTCACCCCTGCAAGCTGATAAAATAAGATCGTTTCCCCGCCTGCTTTGCAGACGGGGAATTTTTCTAATCGAAAGGAGCCTCTCATGGCAAAGCTGTATACCCTTGACAATAAACTTTTGGCGGAAAAACCGGCCATCCAGATCGGCGAAAAGTTCTATGCGGTCGACAACCGCAAGAGTACCGTGGAAAAGGTCATGGAGCTGACTAGCGAGAAGACCTCGCAGGAAATTTCCAAGAATATCGACGCGGTATTCGATCTGGCATTCGGGAAAGAAGCCGCAGAGATCAAGAAGATGGATATGCCGTATCCTGCTTTTACGCAGCTAACCGAGCTGATTATTGCGGCCATGACCGGCGAAGAGCCGGAAGCTGTGGATAAGCGATTTCAGGACGCCAAAAAGTCCGCAACCTGAAGCGAATTACGATGCAAAGTTTGATGCGGTGCTGATCGAGCAGAGCATTGCCAAACAGTATGGTATTCTACCGACGGCGCAGAGCGATCTACCATACTCGGAATGGGCAGAGTTGGTTGGCGGCCTGATGGATGATACGCCGCTGGGGCGCGTCGTGCAAGTGCGCGACGAGGATGACCCGGACGTTATCAAACGATTTGGCCCTTGGGAACTACGCATCCGTGCGGAGTGGCAGGACTTTAAAGCAAAGAAAATCATGAGAGAAACGTCCCCGGAAGATCTGCGTAAGCAAATGGCCGGATTGGAACAAATGCTTGCGTGCGTGTTTGGAGGTGGTAAGTAATGCCGGAAGGGACTGGTGTTGGTTCGATATACGTTGACTTTGTTGTTAAAAACACGGTCAGCCAGCAGGTACAGAATCTATCGAATCAGGCCGCCGCAAAGGCGCAGCAGAGCTTCTCCAGCGTGGGGCAGGCAGCGGGGAACGCTTTCGGGAATGCGTTTCAGAGAGCGGCAAAATCGCAAAATGCGGCAATTAGCAGCGCGTTCAGCGCACCGCTGGAAAATGCGAAACGGAATCTTGCACAGGTAAGTTCTGCTTTTGAGGCCAACGCTGCAAAACTCGATGCGATGTGGAACGCGAAAAACACACGGCCGTCTTATGCGGTGGCTCCTGCAGGGGAAGATAAAGCCTTCGCACGGCTGGAAGCCGAAAACGAGAGGCTGTGCCAGAAAATGCAATCCGCACGTGACCGCGTTGCGGTTGCGGCGCAAGCGGCATCGAGCCGGCAGGCGGCGGCCGAAGAAAAGGCACAGGCACGTGCGGCCGCAGCGGCAGAAAAAGCTGCGGCCAAAGAAGAGGCCGCTGCCGAAAAGGCACAATCCAGTATGGCAAAGCGGATTGGCTCCGCTTTTTCCGGGATGGCGCAAAAGTCAAAAGCCTCTTTCGCCGCGGTGGGAGCATCCATGACACGGGCACTGGGCGCTTCGCTTTCCAACCATCTACGAAATGCCGCCTCTGGGTTTACGCGGCTCTTCCACACGGTCGGCCGGGCAATGCGGCGCGTCTTTGTTCTGGCTACGGTGCTTGCTTTCTTCAAGGGCCTGAAAACTGCAATGACTGCGGCGGCAGCGCAGAACCAACAGTTCGCGAACAGTTTGGCACAAGTAAAAGGGAATCTGTACAACTCTTTTGCGTCTATCTTCACGGCGATTCTTCCCGCGCTAAACGCCATGATGTCGGCGCTGGCCGCGCTGACAAACAAAATCGCATCGTTCCTTTCGGTACTGTTCGGCGTGGCGTACACAAAAAGTGCCGCGGCCGGAAAGAAAATTTCCAGTGTGGGCGCAAGCGCGTCGGCAGCGAGTAAAAAAGTTCAGGGCGCATTGGCCAGTTTTGACGAGCTGAACGTGCTGCAAAAGAACGATGACGCTTCCGGCGGGGCAGACAGCGGAACGGTGACGCCCGACTTTTCTGCCGCGGCCGATAAAGGGGCCTCCAACTTCGCCGAGATGCTGAAGGCAGCAATCGCGGCCGGCGACCTTACCGAAATCGGGCAGCTGGTTGCCGACAAGATTAACGAGGCGTTGGCCAGCATTCCGTGGGGTCGTGTGCAGGCCAAGGTGCAAGGCTGTGCAAAGCTTATTTATACCTTCCTGAATGGAGCCGTGGGTGAACTGGACTGGCCGCTGCTCGGCTTCTCTCTGGGAATGGGTCTTAATACTGCGCTCGGATTCTTTGACACCATTGCGCAAAAGTTTCATTGGGGGACACTGGGGCAGGGGATTGGAAACGGCGCCAACGCGGCCTTCGCTACGATCGACTGGGAATTGGTCGGGCGCACACTTACCAATGGCATTATGGGAGCACTGCTCACGCTCCACGGATTCTTGCAGACCTTTGACTGGGTGTCTTTCGGTACGGATGTCGGAACAATGCTGTGTGCGGCGCTCGGCAATATTGACTGGACGCAGGCGGCAGCGGACTTCGGAAACTTGGCAATCGGAATTCTTGAAGCGATTTCCGCGGCACTTCAACAGGTGGATTGGAGCGTAGTGGGTGCGACGATTTGCTCCATGCTGGCTGCGGTGGACTGGATCGGAATATTGGAAAGCGTCGGGCAGGTGCTGATTGATGCATGGCCTATTACGCTAGGTGCTTGCCTGCTTTCACTGGCTCCATTGCTGATTACTGGATTGCTGGGTCTCCTCGATACAGCGTTGGCTGCCGTTGTTGCCGCCATTGGTTTATGGCCGGTTCTTCTCGTGGCCGCCGTTGTAGCTGTTCTCGCCGTAATTGCGGTCGAAATCTATAAAAACTGGGATGCGATAAAGGCAAAGTGGAACGAAATGATAGCCGGCATTAAAAAAGGCTGGGATTCCTTCGTTGCCGCGTGGGAAGAAAGCTGGAAATCTCTGGGGAATTGTATTAAAGGCATCATTAACGGGATCCTCAGTTTCATCAATGATGGGCTTCTCGGAGGTCTGGAAACTATGGTAAATGGTGCTATTCGCGCGATTAACCATCTTTTGACCGCTGCTTCCAAAATTCCCATGATCGGTTCGATGCTGTCTGGCGTACAGATGGGAACTGTAAGTTTGCCGCGGATTCCCTATCTGGCCAACGGCGGCGTGATCCAGCAGCCCACGCTGGCAATGGTAGGCGAATACTCCGGGGCACGGTCAAACCCAGAGATCGTAACGCCGGAAAGCAAAATGTCTGATGTGTTCTCGGCGCAGATTGCTCCGTTGGTGGAAGCTATTCAATCTCTCATTGAGTATCTTTCCTCCGGGCAAGGAAATCAAGAAATCGTAATCCGATTCGAGGGAACATTGGCAGAGCTTATCCGAATCCTGAAGCCGGAGTTGGATAAGGAAACATCTCGCCGGGGCACAAGGATTCTTACAGGAGGCGGATTCTGATGCTGAAAATCGACGGAAATACCTATG
>JALCRP010000013.1 GCA_022652735.1 Faecalibacterium sp.
GAAGTAAGAATCAGGCAATTTCCGAGCGGTGGTTTTTATGGCAAAAACCTTGAAATGCCCTTATTTCAAGCCCTTTTTTACGGCTGATTTTCAACCCTTGACATCAATACTACCGTCTCAACGTGCGCCGTATGCGGGAACATATCTACCGGCCAAATGCGCTTTGCCTGATAGCCGAGCTTCGTCAGCACGGCCAGATCGCGCGACTGTGTTTCGGGGTTGCAGCTGATATACACCACGCGCTGCGGGGCCAGCCGGGCCAGCGCGCGCAGAAATTCCGGCGTCGAGCCTTCACGCGGCGGGTCGAGAAAGACGACATCTGCATGCCGGCCCTCAGCGGCCGCCTGTACAATCCAGCTTGTGGCGTCCTCGGCGTAAAAGCGCGCGTTGGCAATACGGTTGTGCCGCGCGTTGGCAATGGCGTCTTTTACCGCGTCTTCGTTGATTTCCACGCCGGTTACCGCTTTAGCAAAGGGGGCCGCCGTCAGGGCGATTGTGCCCGTGCCGCAGTAGGCGTCCAGCACAGTTTGTGTGCCTGTCAGTGCGGCGGCCTTTATGGCCAAGCGGTACAGTTCTTCCGTCTGCGTAGGGTTCACCTGATAAAAGCTGCGCGGCCCGATCGAAAACGTGTGCCCCGAAAGCGTATCCAAAATATACCCTTTGCCGAACAAAATGCGGTCATACGGGCCCAGCACTGCGCTGGTTTTGCGGGGATTCACATTTTGTACCGCCGTCGTAACAACGGCGCCGCGGCGCACGGCTTCCTCGCGCAGGGCGCGGACAAAGTTTTTTGCGCCCGGCAAAATCTCCTGTGCCGTAACCAGCACCACCATGATCTCGCCCGTGCCAAAGCCGCGCCGCACCAGCACATGCCGTATCAAGCCCGTACCGCGGTCCTCATCAAACGCCTCGTAATGGCAGCGGCGCGCGGCCTCTGCCGCCGCGGCGATCACTTGGTTGATCGTTTCGTCCTGTAAAAGGCAATCTACGGCCGGCAACACCCGATGGGTGCCCGCCGCATAAATGCCCGCCACAAGCCTGCCGCCCGGGCCGGCGGCAAACGTGGCAATGGCTTTGTTGCGGTAATGCCACGGATCTTTCATGCCGCGCACCGGCTCTATGGGCGCATAGCATGCCAGCAGCTTTTTCACTGTCTGGCGCTTTGTTTCAAGCTGCTGCGCGTACTCCTGTGAAAGCAGAGGGCAGCCGCCGCAGTTTTTGGCCTGTAAGGGGCAATTTTTGTTCATTCTTTTTTCTCCTTCTGTGATCTGCCTTCTATTATAGCATACCTGCGGCGCGCGGATGCCGAAATCGACGATTTTGCCACCGGCTCAATGCATCTTTGCGTATCTGCCGCTGGACAGAGATGCTATAATAAAAGAAAAAGGCCGCGGAAATGTTTTCCCGGCCACATCCGAAAAAGATAAGGGGCGTTTTTATGAAAGTTCTGCTCATCAACGGCAGCCCGCACGAAAAAGGCTGCACCTACACCGCGCTTTCTCTCGTGGCCGAGCCTCTGCGGGAAAACGGCGTGGAAACCGAAATTTTCTGGCTCGGCAATCAGCCCATCGGCGGCTGCATCGGCTGCGGCGCCTGCGCCAAAACCGGGCGCTGTGCGTTCGGCGGGCCTGTCAACGAGGCGATCGAAAAAGCACAGGCGGCCGATGGCTTTGTGTTTGGCAGCCCGGTACATTATGCCGCCGCTTCCGGCAACATGACCTCATTTATGGCGCGCCTTGCGTATGCGGGCGGGCGCACCCTTTGCTACAAGCCGGCCGCCGTCGTCGCCAGCGCGCGCCGTGCCGGCACCACCTCTACGCTCGATCAACTTGCCAAATATCCCGAGTTCTTCCACATGCCGCTTGTTTCGGGCAGCTATTGGCCAATGCTGCACGGCAATACGCCCGCCGAGGCCCTGCGCGACGAAGAGGGCTGCGCCGTGATGCGGGAGCTTGGCCGCAACATGGCGTGGCTTTTGCGCTGCATCGAGGCGGGCAAGGCCGCCGGCATTGCGCACCCCGAAAACCCGCCCCGCCCGAAAACAAACTTTATCCGCTGATACCGGCGCGGCCGAAAAAAATATCTGCATGGGCCGCCGCGCAAAAAGCGCGGCGGCTTTTTTGTCCAAGCCGTTTTTTTGCTTTTCCGCGGCCTTTTCCGGCTTCTTTCAAAAAGCGCGGCGGTGCGCCGCGCGCAACAAAGCTCCTTTCCTCGCATAAGCTGTGATAGGCCATCGCAGGCCAAAATTCGCAGTAAGGAGAGGAGCTTATCATGTCATTCAAAGACAGCCAGACGTATAAAAATCTCCAAACGGCTTTGGCCGGGGAGGAAAAGGCCGGCGGCAAATATCGTGTTTACGCCGAGATCGCGCGCAACGACGGCTACGAGCAGATCGCCAACATTTTCGAGGAAACCGCCGGCAACGAGCGCGAGCACGCCGAGATCTGGATCAAACAGCTGCACTGCGGCGATACCACCTCCACGCTGGACAATCTCCGCGATGCCGCCGCCGGCGAACAGTACGAGTGGACTACGATGTATAAGGATTTTGCCGATACCGCCAAGGCCGAGGGCTATGGTGAGATCGCGCGCCTGTTCACCGAAGTGGGCGAGATCGAATCTCAGCACGAAGAGCGGTATACCAAGCTTGCCGACAACATCGAAAACGGCGAAGTATTCTGCAAGCCGGGCGCGCAGGTATGGATCTGCATGGTATGCGGCCATGTCACCTACGGTGACTGTGCGCCGGATATTTGCCCCGTCTGCGGCAACACGAAAGCGTTTGCCGAGCTGAAAGCCGAAAACTACTAATCTCCCCGTTTTCCGCCCCTGCGCATTCGGTACTTTTTGCACAAAAAAAGGCGCCGAATGCGCTTTTTATTTTGCCTTGGATATGCTAAACTTGCCTTAAAAGAAAGCATTGCGGAGGTTTAGTATGGAAACTTTCCCGTGGAACGAAGGCTGGCGCTTTACGCCCGCTTTTTCCGACGCTCTGGCCCAGAATGCCCCGTACCCCGGCGCGCTGGAGGCGGTGCGCATTCCGCATACCGTTAAGCAGCTGCCCTATAACTATGCCAATGAAAAAGAGTATCAGATGGTTTCCGGCTATCGGCGCGAATTTGATGTGCCGGAAAACTGGCGCGGCAAGCGGGTTTTGCTGCGCTTCGGGGCCGTGGCGCACGAGGCTGTTATTTTTTGCAACGGCAAAGAGGTTGCGCGCCATGCCTGCGGCTATACCGCGTTTACGGCCGATTTGTCGGCGGCGCTTTTGTATGGCGGGCACAATGTCGTCGCTGTGCGGTGCGACAGCCGCGAAAGCTTGGATGTGCCGCCCTTTGGCCTTGTGATCGACTATATGACCTACGGCGGCATCTACCGCGGCGTTACGCTTACCGTAAAGGATTCCGTCGGTTTGGACGATGTTTTCATCACGGCGGGCGCCGACGGCGGCTTCCATATTTACCCCACGGTTTCGGGCGAAGCCGTCGGCTGTGCGCTGCGCGCCGATGTCACCGGCCCTGACGGCCGCGCGGCAGGCCACTTTTCCGGCACGGCCACCTCTCCGCTTTCCGGCGCGGTGCCGGGCGCGGCGGTATGGTCGCCCGAGCAACCCATGCTGTATACGTTCACGCTTTCGCTGGTGCGCCTGGGCGAGGGCGGCCTGCCGGACCGTGTGCTGGAAGAAAAGCGCCTGCGCGTCGGCTTCCGCACGATTGATTTTCGTGCCGACGGGCTGTATCTCAACGGCCGCCGCATTGTGCTGCGCGGGCTGGACCGCCATCAAAGTTGGCCCTATCAGGGCTATGCCATGCCCGACAGCCTTCAGCGGCTGGATGCCGAACTGCTGAAAAACACGCTTGGCTGCAACGCCGTGCGCACCAGCCATTACCCCCAAAGCCATGCCTTTTTGGATGCCTGCGACGAGCTGGGCCTTTTGGTATTTACGGAAATGCCGGGCTGGCAGCATATCGGCGGCGACGCTTGGAAACAGCAGGCGATCGCCAACTGCCGCGAGATGATCCTCGAATACCGCAACCATCCCAGCATCTTTTTGTGGGGTGTGCGCATCAACGAAAGCGCCGATGATGATGCCTTCTATCAGGCCACAAACGAGCTGGCCCATCGCCTTGACCCCACCCGCCCCACGGGCGGGGTGCGCTGCATCAAACACAGCCATTGCTTTGAGGATGTGTACACCTACAACGATTTTGTGCACACCGGCAAAAACCCCGGCTGCGAGCCGAAACGTGCCGTCACAAGCGATCTGCGCAAAGGCTATCTCATCAGCGAGCACAATGGCCACATGTACCCCACTAAGGCGTTCGACTGGGAAGAGAAGCGTCTGGAACATGCGCTGCGCCACGCCCGCGTGTTAAACGATTCTCTGCTGCAAAAAGACATTGCCGGCAGTTTCGGCTGGTGCATGTTCGACTATAATACCCATAAGGATTTTGGCAGCGGCGACCGTATCTGCTATCACGGCGTTATGGATATGTTCCGCAACCCGAAGCTGGCCGCCGCCGTTTACGCCAGCCAAAAGCCCGTACAATCCGACGCCGACTGTGTGCTCGCGCTTTCGAGCACGATGGACATCGGCGAACATCCGGGCGGCGCGCTGGGCGATGTCTGGGCCTTTACCAACGCCGACTGTGTAAACCTTTATAAAAACGATGAATTTGTGGCGGCTTTTTTGCCCGACCGCAAGGGCCGCTTTTCCGCGCTGGCGCATCCGCCCATCGCCATCGACGATGTGGTGGGCTGCCTTTTGGAAAAGCACGAGGGCTTTTCCCATGCGGAATCCGAAACGGCGAAGGAATGCCTGCGCGCCGTGGCAAAGTACGGCCAAAATGCGCTGCCGCCCCAATATTTGGCGAAGCTCGGCGCGCTGATGATAAAAAAGCATCTTACGATGGCCGACGCCACGCGCCTGTATGGCACGTATGTGGCTAACTGGGGCGGCAAAGCCATCCAATACCGCTTTGATGCTGTTGTGGACGGCCGCGTCGTAAAATCCGTTGTCAAGGAGCCTGTAGCGGATGTTTTCCTCGAGGCAAAAGCGCTGAACCCGCATCTTTGCGATGGCCCGACGTGGGATTGTGCCGCCATTTCGCTGCGCGCCGTCGATCAAAACGGCAACACGCTGCCCTACTGCGGCGAGGCCGTCACCGTCACGGCCGAAGGGCCTTTGCAGGTGCTGGGGCCTTGCATTATTCCGCTGCGCGGCGGGATGGCCGGGGCATACCTCGCCACACAAGGCGCGGCGGGCACTGCCCTTATAACCTGCACGATGCCGGGCGCGGCGCCTGTACGCCTTACGCTGGAAATCGCCAAGGGCTAAGCTTTTGCCCTGCCGAAACGTGCGCTAAAACGCCAAAGGAGAAACGCTATGTCGGAAAGAATCGAAACCCTCGGAAGCCTTTATGCGCTGCATACCGCGCACACGAGCTATCTGTTTCGCATCGCGGAAAGCGGCCATGTGCAGCATTTGTACTATGGCCCGCGCCTGCCCGTTACGGCGGGCCTTGCCGATGCCATCACGCCGAAAACGCCGTGCATCCCGGGCTGCGCCGTCAGCTACTCGGAAAAGTTTCCTGCTTTATGCATGGATCGTTTTTGCGGCGAAGTTTCCTCCGAGGGCAAGGGCGATTTTGGCGCGCCGTTTGTTTCGCTTGTGCGCGCAAACGGTGTACGCACTTGTGATTTCGTGTTCGACCACGCCGAAACGCCCGCCGAAACGCCTGTGCTTGCCGGCCTGCCCGGCGCGTATGACGCCGATGCCGTGCTTGTGCTGGCGCTGCACGACGCCGACGAGCCTGCCCTGATGCTGGAACTCACGTATGCGGTTTTTGCCGATACGGATGTTATCACGCGCGCGGCGCGGCTGATAAACGGCACCGAAGCCACCCTTACGCTGACGAAGCTTTCAAGCGCGCAGCTCGATTTTGCTGACAGCGATTTTGTGTTTACCGATTTTACCGGCGCATGGGCCGACGAGATGCACCGCTGCGATACCGTGCTAAGCGGAAATTCGGCCGTATGCGAAAGCCGTACGGGCGCCTCGTCAAACCGCGCAAACCCGTTTACGATGCTGGCGCGCCCGGGCGCAACCGAAACGGCCGGCGAAGTGTACGGCATGAACCTTTTATACTCCGGCAGCCACCGCACAGTGGCGCAAAGCGGCCCTTACGGCCGCCTGCGCTGGCAGGCAGGAATTCAGCCGGACGGTTTTTCGTGGGCCGTGCCCGCAGGCGAAGCGTTTGCCGCGCCCGAGGCTGTTTTGTGCTATTCTCAGGCGGGTTACGGCACGCTTTCGCGCCAAATGCAGGCTTTTGTGCGCCGCCATATCGTGCGCGGCGTTTGGCGCGACAAGCCGCGCCCTGTGCTGCTCAACAGCTGGGAGGCCTGCTATTTCAAGTTTGACGAAGCCAAGCTGCTGCGCCTCGCGAAAGCCGGGGCCGAATGCGGCATCGAGCTGTTTGTGCTGGACGACGGCTGGTTTGGCCACCGCGACGACGACCATACTTCCCTCGGCGATTGGGATGTGAACATCAAAAAGCTGCCGCACGGCCTAACGGGCCTTGCGGATAAGGTTGAGGCGATGGGGATGCGCTTCGGGCTATGGGTCGAGCCGGAGATGATTAGCGTGGAAAGCGCGCTGTACAAAGCCCATCCCGATTGGGCGATGGCCGCGCCGGGCCGTGCCCACAGCGAGGGCCGCAATCAGCGTATCCTTGATTTGTGCAACCCCGCCGTGCGCAATTTCCTGAAGGAAAAGCTTGAGGAGGTATTTTCCTCGGCCAAAATCTCCTATGTTAAGTGGGATATGAACCGCTGCTTTTCGGATGTATACAGCCCATATCTCGGCGCCGCGCGGCAGGGCGAAACGGCCCACCGCTATATCCTCGGGCTGTATGAAGTTATTTCTTACCTGACCGAAAAGTTCCCGGATATTTTATTTGAAAGCTGCGCTTCGGGCGGCAACCGCGGCGATTTGGGCCTGCTTTGCTATATGCCGCAGTTTTGGGCCAGCGATAATACCGACGCTGTGTGCCGTGCTTCCACCCAGATGGGCTACAGCTACGGCTATCCGCTCTCGGCGCTGGGGTGCCATGTTTCCGCCTGCCCGAACCATCAAACCCTGCGCGTCACCTCGCTGGATACACGCTTTGCCGTGGCGGTGTGCGGCGCGCTTGGGTATGAGATGGACTTTACCGAGCTTTCGGCCGAGGAAAAGAAAGAGATCTCAGCCCAAATTGCCCTGTATAAGCAGCTGCGCCCGTGGCTGCAATATGCGGCCTACTACCGCGTGGAGGGCGGCCTAAACGCCCCGCTTACGGCGGGCGGTGCCCTTTCGGCGGCAGGTGGGGTTCTGCCGCGCATCCGCTTTTGTGCCGTCTCGTCCGATCAGGAGCATGCGCTTGCTGTCGATTTGCAGCTGCTGCAAAACGTCAGCGGCCGGGCCGAGCGCTACTGTGTGCCCGGCCTTGTGCCCGAGCGTTTGTACCGTTTCCATAAGGAGGCCGCGCCCGTCGATATTCGCCCGTTCGGCAGCCTTGTCAACGCGATCAGCCCCGTGCACGTCAAGCCGGGCGGCATGCTGCACAAGGTTGCGGCACAGTTTTGGCATCTTCCCGGCGACAGCGAAGATGCCGTGCTTTCGGGCGCGGCGCTGGCCTCGGCCGGGGCGGCGCTTTGCCCCGCCTATACGGGCACGGGCTATGCCGAGGGCATTAAGTACCTGCCCGATTTTGGCAGCCGGCTGTATTTTATTGACCGCGCGCCCGAGGCCTTGCCCGAAAGCACCGCCTCGGCGGAATAAGCGGCTGTGCGGCAAGTTTTGCCGCGAAAGCCGCCCTGCGCTTTTCCGTGCAACTATGATTTATGAAAAAATCCCCCGTGCAAAACAGCACAGGGGATTTCTTTTATCTTTTGAGGGCCGCCGCACGGGCCGTTTTATCCCGTCCGCGTTTACAGGCCGTTTTTCTTGCGTACCTTGACAGAGACGGCATACAGCGCCAAGATCAGCGCAACCGCCAGCACAATAAACAGCGGGTTATCCAGCGCCTCGACGCAGGATTTCCCAAATAAAGCCAGCAGAGAGATCATAATCAGCTTTGCGCCGTACATGGTGAGCAGATATTTTTTAGGGGCAAAATCTGAAATGCCGAACGCGAAATTGACAAAAGACGACGGCGTAAACGGCAAAATGGCGATCAAAAACAGCGCCGCCGGGTTAAATCCGTTCACCCAGTCACGCGCCTTTTTCACTTTTTCGCTGCGCTCGGCCCAGCGCACAAATGCTTTTTTGAATACGAGCCGGAAAAATAGAAATACGATCGTGCACCCAACACAGGTGCCTACCCAGCTGTATAAAAGCCCCCACAGCGCGCCGTGGCCGGCCACATTCAAGGTTACGATCGCCACCAGTGGAAGCGCCGGGATCAGCGATTCCAGCGCCGCCAGCGCGATGGGGACGAGTGGCCCGAGATTTTGAAAGGCATCCAATATGCCTTCCCAGAAGGCCAGCGATGTGAACAGTGCATACCATTCAGCCAGTTGGGCGCTCATACATTTGCCTCGAATTTCCTTGTGTGAATGTTCTTCTCCCTATAATACGATAAAAAGCCTGTGATATTATCATATTACCCGCATTCTTTTTCCCTATTATGAAAATTCAAGGGTTTCTTTGTAAATCTTTTTTCGCCGGCACGTCATCTTCCTTTTGTGCGGCGGGCGCGGGCGTTTGCCCGGCGGCCTTTTCGGCGGCCTGCTGCTCGGCATGGTGCTGCATCCGGGCGATGGTTTGCGCGCGGCGTTTTTCCCACGCGGCGCGCTGCTCTTCGCCAGGCAGCTCGGTGCAACGCGCAAAAGCCCAATGCAGCCCATCCCGGCGCGAAAGCTTAAACCGCTGAAACACGCCTTTGCCCGCCGGGTTTGCCTTACCGCGGCAGCTTGGGCATTGGCAAAGCGTATAATACGCGTTCGAGCCTTTTTTCAGCCAGATCTCGTCGGGCTGAAGCACAGCCCCGCATACCGGGCATGCCGCATCCCGCACTTCGGGCACGGTTTTCAGCGCATCTTTTTCCACATAGCCGTGGAAAACGGTGAAATCCCGATAATCGCCCGGCGCCGGGCAAAGCGATTCCTGCAGAAGCGTATCCTCCGCCGGATACTCCGCCAGCCCTTTTTCCAGATCAATGGCGCGGCACACATCCGCCGTGTACAGCGTATCGGCAAGCGCATCGTGGAAAGGCCGATCCATCGGCAGGCCCAGCCGCGTCACAACGCTTTCCAGCGTCATGCCTTCGCCCTCCTGCCGTGGGTGCTGGCCCAAAAATACGCGCTGCAAATCATACCACACGGCAGGGTAGCGCTCATCGAGGTTTGCCAGAAAGAGATTTTGCTTCAGCACAGGCACATCATCAAGGCCCCACTCCGCAAATTCCGCATCCGGCCCACACCACGCCAGAAACTTTTTCAATCCCTGTACAATCGGCTCGCCGCCGTCAAGCGCGGCCTGTGTCAGGCCCGTCACCTTGGCGATGTGGTGCTGCAGCTTACGGAAAATGCGCGGCCGCAGATGGATGGAAAACGTATCCAGCACATTAGCCCTGCGATCGGTTTTGACGGCGCCGATCTCGATGATCTCGCCGCGCAGCGTCTGCTCCGTGCCGTGATAGTTGAAAGTATAGGGCTGATAGCCGATGTTCCATTCCAAATCAAAAATAATCAGCGTCTTTTCTGCCATGTGCGTCCTTTCTGTTTTATGCGTCAGGTTTGCTTTGCGCCACCCTTGCCCATCCATTTTCCAATATTTTCCGGCCGCCAAAAATTCTCGTCAGCCTAAAATAAACCGCTCGATCGCTTCGGCCACGCCGTCGTGGTCGTTATCGCCTTTTGTTACATAATCGGCCAGCTTTTTCACTTCGGGGTCGCCGTTTTGCATGCAGACGCCCACGCCCGCCCAGCGAATCATCGAGGCATCGTTCATGGCATCGCCGCAGGCCATTACTTCGCTTTGCGCGATGCCCTCGCGCGCGGCCAGCGCCGCCAACCCCGCATCCTTTCCGACGCCTTTAGGCAGGCACTCTAAAAAGAAATCGCAGCTGCGCACGGTATCGATGCTGCCCGCAAACCGGCTGTGTGCGTCGGCTTCCAGCGCGGGCATTTTTGCCGGGTCAAGCGTAAGCAACAGCTTGCAGATCGGATATGTGAGATACTCGGGCAGGCTTTTTACCGGATGAATGGGAATTTTGTTGATCTCGGCCTCGCGCTTTACCCAAGGGTCATCCGGGTGCTCCGTCACAACGCCGCCGTCATCATAGCTCAGCACCCCTACCGCATGCGCGGCGGCCATCGCACATACGGGTGCGATCATTTCGGGCGGAAAGCGCTTTTGATACAGCGTTTCGCCCGTGCGACAATCCACGATCTGCCCGCCGTTATAGGCAAGGATGCAGCCGCCGTGCTGCGCCAGCGCCAGCTCGTCGGCCAGCGATGCAATACCCACGGGCGGCCGGCCAGAGGCCAGCACAATTTGTACGCCCTGCGCCATTGCGGCCTTTAGCGCAGCGCGTGTGCCCGGCGTTACCTGCTTTTGGCTGTTGGTCAGCGTCCCGTCCAAATCGAGCGCCAGCATTTTAATGTTGTTCATCGCTTTCTCCTTGCCATTTTGATTTTAGCCTTATCCGGCCGGCTTTGCCGCGGGCATACTCGCCAAGCGGCGGCCTGCGCCGGTTTCTCTGCGATATTTTGTGTCAGCCGGTATACGAAGCGTAACCCTGCCCGGCCAAAAACGCGATGGATTGTATGCGTTCGCCCGTCGTGCGATCAAACACCACAACGTTAATGCCCGCCTGATCGCGGCAGATGTTCTCGCCGTTTTGCGTTACCGCGGCAGCCTCCGGCGTACAGGCGGCCGTAAACGCCAGCGCCCCCTCCTGATACTGCCGGCTGCCCGCGCCGGTGTCGTCTGCGTACACTTTTTCGCCGCCTACAAACACATACAGCGCCGCGGCGTTTGTCTCACTGAAAAGCTCCGGCGACATTTGGTGGGCCTTCATCGTATCGGTTACCGTGTATGGCGCCGTGCCGGCCAAATTGCCCCGCACGGCCACAACCGTCACATAGTTATCCGCGAAGGCCGCGTCCAGTAGGCCGCCCAACTCGGCCTGCAATTTCAGCTCCATGTTCTGCGCATCGCGCTGCTGGGCGGCAAGGTCGCTATCCCACTGCGCATACGCGGCATCGCCGCGGTGGTCGGGCAGGGCAAAGTTTGCGGCGAGATAACTGCCTACGTCCGCCGTGATCTTGGCCGCGCCGCGCCAGTTGACATGGCCGTGGTCGCCAAGGTCGGCGCCGTAATCAAAGCCAATGCGCTCGGCGGGCGCATCCTCGAGGTAATTGAGATAGGCAACGTTGTTTTGTTCGCACCAGCTGCCCACTTGGCGGTAAAGATCATATTCGGCATCCGAAGCCACGATATAGGGCGCCACCGTAAGCACAAGAGATGCGCCGTTTTGATCGCACAGCGCCTTGATCTTATTCAGATACTCCATGCAGGGCGGATAGATCGTGGCCGCGGCAGGCTCGGCCACGGCATATTGCGGGGCATGGCTTTCCGTCGTGTAGATCGGCCCATAGCCCTTGCCCGCGGCATGCGCCTTGGCAAACGGCCAAAGCCAATCCTGCGCGGTAAGCGTTTTCCAGCGGTTATGATAGTTGATATAGGAAAGATAGCGCGTTACCGATTTGTGCTCGGCCTGCGCCGCGCTCATCGCAAAAGCCAGCTTGGCGCGCGTGAAGCTCGGGCGGATCAAAAGCGAAAAATCGTCGCTTGTTGCATCAGTGTCATTTGTAGAAATATAGGTATTGCCGTATGCCATCCCGAACGCATCCAGCACAACCACTTTCGGCGCTTGGGTTTTCAGCGCTTCCTCGAGATAATAGTAGCTTGTCCACATCGGCTGCGCCCAGCTGTACATCACATAGCCGGTATAGCCGTAATCGTGATAAAGCGTCATCGGATCGAACGCAGCGTTGGCGTGGCTTCCGCCGAGATATACCACATCGACAGAGTTTTTGGCCTCATCGTAAAAGCCGGCCACTGTGCTGCCTTTGCTTTCGAGCATGCCCGTTACGTATACCAGCAGCACCGCGAACAGCACCAGAAATGCGAGCAGCCGGCAAAGCAGCGTTTTTGTTTTTTTCATGGGTTGCCGCCTTTCGTCAAAACTGGAAGTAAATAAACGGCTTTTCGGCCACGCCTACGCCGTAAATGCCAAAAATGTAGATGGCAAAGAACAGTGCCAGATACACGGCCCACCGCACCCCCAGCGCCGCATGCTCCACGCGGGCCGCAATGCTTTGCCGCCGGCCCAGTACATCCACGGCCGCCAATACCGCGACAGCCACGGCCGCCGCCAGCATATCCGGCCCGTCCATCCCAAAGCAAAGCAGGCTTCCATCCCAAAGCTGCGCGGCCGAAAAGCCCGTGGCCGCGTGGGCAAATACCTGCCCCGCCTGCGCCAGATTGTCGGCGCGAAATACCACAAATGCGCAGCTGATAAAGAGAAACGTGCCCAACCAGCACAAAAACTTTTTGGCCTTGCCTGCCTGCGGCGCCGAGGCAGGCACCCCGCCGCGGATTTTGTGCCATACGGTTTGTGCCGCCTGCGCCGCGCCGTGCAGCGCGCCCCATAAAACAAACGTCCATGCCGCGCCGTGCCACAGGCCGCTGACCAAAAATGTGAGCATCAGGTTTACGCATTTGCGCGCTGTGCCCTTGCGGTTGCCGCCCAGCGGGATATACACATAATCGCGCAGCCAAGTGGAAAGCGTGATGTGCCACCGCCGCCAGAAATCGCCGACAGAGCTTGCCAGAAGCGGCGCATCAAAGTTTTTCGACAGCCGGAAGCCCAGCACCTGCGCCGCGCCGATGGCAATGTTGGAATACGAAGAGAAATCGCAGTAGATTTGCAGCGTAAACATCGGGATCACGAGCAGCACGGCGAAGCCCCACGCATTGTCCAGCCCGGCATATACGCCGTCCACATACATCGCCAGCCGGTCGGCGATCACCATCTTGACAAAAAAGCCCCAGCCCATGCGCAAAAGCCCGGCGCGCACATTTTCATAATCAAAGGTGTGCCGCTCGTAAAACTGCGGCAAAAGGTTGCCCGCGCGCTCGATCGGGCCGGCCACCAGCTGCGGAAAAAACAGGATAAATGTCGCATAGCGCAGCAGGTTTTTCTCGGCCGGGATGTCGCCGCGGAAGACATCGATGGCGTAGCCCAGCGCCTGAAACGTGTAAAAGCTGATGCCGATGGGCAGCAGCACATCCAGCGCAGGCAGGCGCCCGCCCAGCGCATTGACGCTGCCGGCGACAAAATTATAATATTTGAAGAAGAACAGAATCGCCAAATTGACGCCCAAGCACCCGCCCAGCGCCCAGCGGCGCGCCGCGCGCTTTTCGTGTGGGATGCTTTCTAAGATGCGCCCCGCCAGATATGTGGCCAAAATCGAGATGCCAATCAAAATCAGATAGCGCGGGCTCCAGCAAAGATAGAAAAAGGTGCTGACGGCCAGCAGCCACAGAAAATTGTACTTTTTGGGCGTAAGATAATAGCCCACTGTCGCCAGCGGGAAAAACAGCATAAATTTGAAAGAATTGAACAGCATTTGGCTTAACCTTTCCGTATGCGCAGCAAAATGCAAAAAAGGCAAGGCCACCGCCATGCGCCCCTTTTGGGCGGCCGGCCGTGCAGGCCCCGCCATGCAAAAATATTTTACTCCAAAACCCGGCATAGTGCAATCCGGGCCAAGGCACGGCACGTTTTCGCGCGCGGGCGGCAAGGCCGGCGGGCCGCCCGTAACAGCAGCGGCGCGTTCTCGCGCGCGGGCGGCGGGTTTGGCGCGTTGCGTTTCGGCGCATTTTTTACTATACTGGGTATATTGCGGGCTTAAGGCACATCGCCTTTGCCGCCCCGCGTTTTTCATTTTACGTTTCGGAGGCGTTTATGGCCGTTGGTTCCGTATGGATGGCAGCTTTGCTGCTGATTTCTCTGTTGGGCTGGTTTTCTTTTTGGAGGCGCGCCAGCGGCCTACACTGGGCGTTTGCGCCGGTGCTGGCCGTCTCGTGCATCGCGCTGGCTGTGTTCGGCGCCGGGCTGCTGAACATCCTTGTGCCGGTGGTATGGGCAGTTTTCCTCGCCGGGCTTTTCTTTGCGCTGCGCGAGGGCGTATGCCTTGCCAAAGCGCCCAAGGCTTGGTGGGCCGCCTACCCGAAGGCGTGGCTTGTGCTGGCGGGGCTGTGGGGATACTTTTATGCCTTTTTTGCGGGGCAGCAGCTGGTTGGCTCCGACAACTTTTCCCACTGGGGATTGGTTGTCAAAACCATGCTGCGGTATGATCGCTTCCCGAACTTTTCCAACGCGGGCTATCTTGATTTCCAAAGCTACCCGCTGGGCAGCTCGTCGTTTTTATATTATGTGTGTCGGCTTATATCGGGCGGCGAGGGCTGCATGATCTTTGCGCAAAGCATCCTGACGCTGGCGGCGCTGTTTACGCTGTGCGCGTTTGTGCAAAAGCGCCGGGCGCTGCAATACGGCGTGGTAGCCTTTGCGGCGCTTTGCATCTGGACAAGCAGCGTCACATACTATTCGGGCGTAAGCGATCTTTTGGTGGATACGCTGCTGGCCGTATACGCGATTGCGCTGCTCGCGTTCTTTTTCTGCTACCGCGATGCGCTGGCCGGCAAAATTTTGTGGCTCGCGCCGCTTTCGTGCATGATTACTATCATCAAAAACAGCGGCGGGCTTTTCCCGGTTTTTGTCTGCCTCGGCATGCTGCTTACGCTGCGGCGGCAGCATGCGCTGAAAACCTGCTGGAAGCCTTGGCTTATCACTACGCTTGCGCCGTTTGCGCTTTTGTATCTGTGGGAGCGGCACGTCGCCTTTTCGTTTGCGCAGGGCGCCGCGACAGAGCACAGCCTTTCGCTCTCGCGCTTTGAAGCCGTTTTTGGCGAAAAAACCGCCGCGGACATTGCCGCGATCTCCTCGGCCTTTTTCAAAAATGTGCTCAATCTCTATAACCCCGCGTTCGAGGCGCTGGCCGTGCTGCTTGCCCTATGGGTGGCTTCGCTTTTTATCAAAGGCCTGCCCGATAAAGGGTTTTACGCCTGCGCCGCGGCAATGGGCACGGTGCTTTGGGCCGTGTATACGCTGGGGCTTTTAGGGATGTACTGGTTCTCGATGCCGCTTGAAGATGCGCTGCCGCTGGCCTCGTTTGCGCGGTATGATCTCACGCTGGCCGAGGCGCTTTTGGGCCTTTGCGTAATCGCAGCGCTGCGCATGGCAGATACGCTGCTGGAAACACGGTTCACGCGCGGATGGTGGCTTGGCGCGGCAGCGGCCGCCTTGGTTGTTTTCTGCTGTGCCTATTCGTTTAAGCCCACGCCCGCAAAGCTGGTTGTGCCCCGCGCCGTCGACAGCACGGAATCGGGCGCGCAGCGCGTCTATCTGGAGGCTTTGCTTGCCAAAACGCCTTTGCCGGACGGTGCGAAGTGCATCGTCTACCGGCCTGATACGCTAAACAACCGCTATGCCTATTATCTTGTGCGCTACACGCTGCTTTCCGGCGACATCAAGGTTGTCGGCGCGGGCGATTTGGATACGCTTTCGCTTGCCGGATACGATTATTTTCTCTGCACGGCCTCGGACGACACCATCGAGGCCTACTACACGGCGCACTTTGGCACAAGCGATACTTCGCGCGCCGTCACGCTCGCCAAAGTATCGTAGGCGCCGCGGCACACGACAAAAAAGCACACCGCTTTTCGGGGCGGTGTGCTTTTTTTCTGTGCAAGGCTACAGGTAGCCCATGTTCCGCCGGGCGCCTTTTTCGGGCGGCTCAGCCAAACGGGTTCGTACAGCATGTGCTTTCCAAGGCACATCTTTGCCCGTGCGAAATCCGGCCGGCTTAGCGCGGCTTTTTCCTGCCCGTCAGATAGTTTAGCAGATAGACGGCGAGCACCAGCGCGCCGATCACCAAAAAAATGCCGAGCATGCCGACGGCCATCACGGGCAGCGTCGTCGCCCAAGAGTTTAGATGCAGCATCAAAAGCCCTCCTTTATCGGCCCATCAGCGTCAAAATCAGGCCGCCCGCAATCACCGAGGCGATCTGGCCCGAGACGTTTACGCTGATGGAATACATGAGCAAAAAGTTCTGGCTGTCTTCTTTCAGGCCCATCTGATTTACGACGCGGCCGCTCATCGGGAAAGCGGAAATGCCCGCCGCGCCGATCATGGGGTTGATCTTTTTGCCTTCCGGCAAGAAAAGGTTGATGAACTTTGCAAACAATACGCCGCCGACAGTATCAAAAACGAACGCGATCAGCCCCAGCCCCAAAATCAGCAGCGTATCCGGCCGCACAAACTGTTCGGCCGTCATCTGGCCGGCAACGGTTAGACCAAGCACGATCGTGATGAGGTTGGCAAGGATATGCTGTGCCGTATCGGAAAGGCTGTTCAGTACGCCGCACTCCCGCAGAAGGTTGCCGAACATCAAAAAGCCGACAAGCGCCACGCTGGCGGGCGAAATCATCCCGGCCACGACCGTCACAACGATGGGAAACAAAATGCGCGTTGCACGGGTAACTTTGCCCTCATGATAAGGCATTTTGATAAGGCGCTCGCGCTTGGTGGTGACAAGGCGAATTACCGGCGGCTGCACCAGCGGCACCAGCGCCATATAGCTGTACGCCGCCACCATGATCGCCCCGAGATACTGCGAATGCAGCACGTTGGCCACGAAAATCGCCGTCGGGCCGTCGGCCGCGCCGATCACGGCGATCGAGGCCGCATCGTTTGGCGCAAAAACAAAGCCGCCCAAGAAAAGCGTGAAAAAGATACCGAACTGTGCCGCCGCGCCAAACAGCATCAGCCACGGCTTTTCAAGCAGCGGGCCGAAATCGATCATCGCGCCGATGCCGATAAACAGCAAAAGCGGAAACAGCTCGTTGGCCATGCCGGCGTCAAACAGCGCCGTGATCGGGCCGATTACATCCCCCTGCGTCACCGCGCCGGAAAGCGGCAGGTTTACCAAAATTGCGCCGAAGCCCATCGGCAAAAGCAGGCTCGGCTCCATCTTTTTGCGGATCGCAAGGTAAATCAGCAGCGCGCCGATCGCCCACATGACGACCATTTGCCATGTCAGGTTGCCAAAATTGGAAAACAGCCCGGCAAAAGCCTCCCAGTATTCCATCTTCATCCTCCTACAAATTTGTGTTAGGCAAAGTGTTTCGCGGCAATAAAAAAAGGCTTCTACCGCCGCCAAAAAAGCAGCGATAAAAGTCTCAGCGATTACGCATGGCCCCGGGCCCGAAGGCCGTGATGACGAAACCATACAGCGCGGCCGGGCCGCGCCCCTTACTCTCTTTTATCCTTAGGCTCAGTATATACTTTGTGGCCGCCGGCCGCAAGCGTTTTTTGCCGAAACCGGCAAAAATTTCCTTGCGCCGTTTTGCGTGGCCGGATACGGCATTTTTCGCCGCTTTGGCCCGGCCTCTTACACGGTAGCCGGCGTTTTGCCCGCTTCGGGCGCGCCGCCCGCCAGCTGTTCGGCGGTAACGGGGGCCGCCTCGGGTGCGCCGCCGGAAAGGCGTTCTTTCGCCACGGCCAGCATCAGCTTAATGCGGTTTTCCTGATTGACGCGCGTGGCGCTCGGGTCGTAATCAATCGGGGTAATGTTGGCGGCCGGGTAAAGCGCCCGGATGCGGTTAATCACGCCCTTGCCCACGATATGGTTCGGCAGGCAGCCAAACGGCTGTGCGCACACGATGTTGCAGTAGCCGCCCTGAACCAGCTCCACCATCTCGGCCGGCAAAAGCCAGCCCTCGCCCATTTTTGCGCCCATCGAAATCACGCCCGCGGGTTTTTCGGTCAGCTCGGTAAAAGGGCCGGGCGCATAAAATCCGGCGTTTTTCTGTGCTTTCAGCATTGCGCGCTCTACGCCGTCGAGGTAGCGCAAAAACAAATCGGTGCCCATCTTGATGCCGCCGGCCCCGCCGTACAGCACATGGTCTTCGCCCATATTGTAGATGCAGTACTGTACAAAGCCCATCAGCCCCGGAAAGTTCACTTCGCAGCCCTGCTGCTCCAAAAACTTTTGCAGCTCGTTATTGCCCAGCGGGCTGTACTTCACGTAAATCTCGCCGACGACGCCCACTTTTACTTTTGGGCTGCGCGTGACGCCGATGCCCGCAAAATCTTTGGCAATGGCCGGGAAAGTGCGCTTCATTTCGTGCGCGGTATAGCCTTTGCCCGCAAGCAGCGTCTGCCCCAGCCGCGCTACCCATTGCTCCACCATTGCCTCGGCCGCGCCCGGCTCGTTTTCGTAGGGCTTTACCTGATTGCGCAGCGAGCACAGCAGATCACCGTAAAACACGCATGCCAGCGCGCGCCGCGCCAGCGGAATCGTCATGGAAAAGCCGCTGTCTTTTTCGAGGCCCGAAAAGTTCAGCGAGGCTACCGGGATATAGCCGTAGCCGGCCTTTTCCAGCGCTTTGCGCAGCAGATGAATGTAATTGGAGGCGCGGCAGCCGCCGCCCGTCTGCGTAATCAAAAGCGCAGTATGCTGCAAATCGTATTTCCCGCTGTTCAAAGCGTCCAGAAACTGCCCGATCACCAGCAGCGCCGGATAGCAGGTATCGTTATGGACGTATTTCAGCCCCAGCTGCGCCACTTCGCTGCCGCAGTTGCCCAAGATCTCGCATTTGTAGCCGTCATACGTCAGCGCATACCGCAGCAGGCGAAACTGTGTGATCGCCATGTTCGGGATCAGGATGGTATGCGTCCGTTTCATTTCCGGCGTAAATTTTGGATATTTGTATTCCATGCTCTTCCCTCCGTCAGCGCTTTGCCGCCTGCGCCTTTTCTTCCAGCGCCGCAAACAGGCTGCGCAGGCGAATATTCACCGCGCCAAGGTTTGTGATCTCGTCGATTTTCAGCTGGGTATACAGCTTGCCGCCGGCCTGCAAAATTTCGCGCGTCTCGTCGGTGGTAATGGCGTCGACGCCGCACCCAAAGCTTACCAGCTGCACAAGGTCCATATCCGGCTGTGTCGTGCAGTATTTAGCCGCCGCGTACAGGCGGCTGTGATAGGTCCACTGGTTCAAGACGCTTGTATGTACCAGCGGCGCAAGCGCGCTGATGCTATCCTCTGTAATTACGGCCGCGCCGTGGCGGGTAATCAGGCGGTCGATGCCGTGGTTCACCTCGGGGTCGACATGGTACGGGCGGCCCGCCAGCACGATGATGCGCCTGCCCTGTTTGCGGGCCTCAGCGATGATGTCCGCGCCTTTTTGGCGGATAGCCGCCATGTGCTTTTCGTATTCGGCATAGGCCGCGTCGGCCGCCGCCTGTACTTCGGCTTTCGAGATGCCCGAGAAGTATTTTGGCAGGACGTTTTTTGCCATCTTCTCCACAAAATCCTTCGGGCGGTGGATGCCGACATAATCATAGATGAATTTCTGCCGGGCAAGCTCCGGGCAGTTGCCCGCCAAAACCTCCGGGTAATATGCTACAACGGGGCAGTTATAGTGGTTTGCGCCCAGATGCTCGTCGATGTTATACGTCAGGCACGGGAAAAAGATCGCGTCCAGCCCCATTTCAGCCAACGCCCAGATATGCCCGTGCGAAAGCTTTGCGGGGAAGCAGGCTGTATCGCTCGGGATCGTGGCCTGCCCCTCGAGGTACATCGCGCGCGTGGAAACCGGGCTTGTGTGCACCGAAAAGCCGAGCTTTGTCCAGAATGCATACCAGAAGGGCAGCAGCTCATACATGCCAAGGCACAGCGGGATGCCGACCGTGCCGCGCGGGCCGGGGCCGGGCCGGTAGCCGGCCAGCAGCTTCTGCTTATAGGCGTACAGATTCAGCGTATCGTCCTCGGCCTTGCCCGTAACGGGTTTATCGCACCGGTTGCCCGAGATAAACTTGCGCCCGTCGGCAAACGTATTCACAGTCAGCTGGCAGTGGTTGCCGCAGCCGCCGCATTTTACGTTCACAACCTTTTGCGCGAAGGTTTCGAGGTCTTTTTCCGTCATCAGCTCCGAGCGCGAACGTTTTTCCTCGGCGGCGCGCTTTTGGCCGTACAGCGCGGCGCCATAGGCCCCCATCAGGCCCGCAATGTCCGGCCGGATAACCTCGACGCCCATTTCCTTTTCAAACGCGCGCAGCACGGCCTCATTATAAAAAGTGCCGCCCTGCACAACGATCTTGCGGCCCAGCTCGTCGGGGCTGGAGGCGCGGATTACTTTATACAGCGCGTTTTTCACGACGCTAATCGAAAGCCCCGCCGAGATGTTCTCGATCGAGGCGCCATCCTTTTGCGCCTGTTTGACGGAGGAATTCATGAACACGGTGCAGCGGCTGCCCAAATCGACGGGCCGATCGGCAAACAGGCCCAGCGCCGCAAACTCCTTTACATCGTAGCCCAGCGCCTTCGCAAATGTCTGCAAAAAGCTGCCGCAGCCCGAAGAGCAGGCCTCGTTCAAAAAGATATTGCTGATCGCGCCATCCTCAATCTTGAAGCACTTCATATCCTGCCCGCCGATGTCGATGATGAAATCGACATTAGGCATAAAATGCTTGGCCGCGGTAAAGTGGGCCACCGTCTCCACAAGGCCGTAATCGCAGCGGAAGGCGTTTCTCGCCAGCTCCTCGCCATAGCCCGTCGTGGTTACGCTGACGATAACCAGCCCGGGATGGCGGGCATACAGCTGCATCAGCTGCGCGCGGATCAGCGGCACAGGGTTGCCGAGGTTTGATTGATAGTTGGTATATAAGATGTTGCCCTGCTCGTTGATAACCACAAGCTTCACCGTCGTGCTGCCCACGTCGATGCCGATATGTACCGGCCCGCTTTGCGCGCCGAACGGTACGCACGGGACGCTGGCGGCCATGTGCCGGCGGTGGAAGGCCTCGTATTCTTCTTGGTTGGCAAAAAGCGGCGGCAAGCTGTTGTAAGTCGCCGTCTTAGCGTACTGTGCAAGGTTTTCGGCCACTTCGCCGAGGTCGAATTCCGTATCGGAATACAGCGCCGCGCCCATCGCTACATATAAAAGGCTGTTTTCCGGGCAAAGACCTTCGGCATGCAGCGCTTCGTCGAAGCTTTTACGCAGCACGCTGCAAAACGTCAGTGGGCCGCCCAAATACAAAATGTGCCCGCGGATGGGCCGCCCCTGCGCCAGCCCCGCGATCGTCTGGCTGACGACGGCCTGATAGATGCTGGCCGCGATGTCGCCCGCCTGCGCGCCCTGATTAATCAGCGGCTGCACATCACTTTTGGCAAACACGCCGCAGCGGCTGGCGATGGTATACGTTTTTTCCGCCTTTTCGGCGGCGGCGTTCATTTCGCCCGCGTCCATCTTCAAAAGGGTCGCCATCTGGTCGATGAAAGCGCCTGTGCCGCCCGCACAGCTGCCGTTCATACGCACTTCTGTGCCGTTTGTCAAAAACAGGATCTTGGCATCTTCGCCGCCCAGCTCAATCACGCAGTCGGTTTCAGGATGCAGCTTTTTCACGGCCACGCGCGTGGCAAACACTTCCTGCACAAAAGGCACTTTGCAGCTGTCGGCCAAGCCCATGCCGGCCGAGCCGGAAATGCTCAATACGGCCTTTTCGCCGTGCAGCGTATCTTTGTCCACGCGGCGCAAAAGCTCCTGCGCCTTTTCCAGAATGTGGCTGTAATGGCGCTCGTAAGTAGAATAAACAATATGATCCGAAGCATCCAGCACGACGCATTTGATCGTGGTGCTTCCAATGTCAAGGCCGACTCTCAAAGTGGATTCCCTCCTTGCGATAAACGGGCCGCGCCATGCGGCCTTAAAAACAATCGCATTCGGATGTATTATACGGGATTTTAGCGTTTGTTGCAACGCACGAATCCATATTTTTGTGCGGAAGCAAACAAATATTTTGATTGTTCCGCCGGCAGGGGGCCGCGCCGCGGAAAGCGGCCGCAAAAACAGGCACGTGCCTTCCTATATTCAACGATTATCCGCGCTTTTACACGACAAAATAAATGGTACAACGCGGTCGTTTTGCCCAAAAATCGAACAAAGGCCGGGCTTTGTGTATAGCTTCCGGCAAGGCTGCGGCGTTCAATAAAATGGTAACCGTGATACATTCTGCAAGAGAGAAGGAGCGTTTCGTTATGAATCCTGTTACTCATGCCGCAGGCCGCGCCGCATTCAGCGCTGCCATCGACTATGCGATCAATACAGTCCGGAAAGACGGCCCGGAAAAAATGAGCGAGAATGCCGTCAAGCTGGTAGAGCTGGCCCGGCCTTTTTTGAATAAGGGCCGCTATACCGACGAGCAGATTGACAAAGCTGTAGAATTCGTCCGCCATGCCGACGGCAAATGGATGCAGTATGCATACCGCACCATCACCGAGCTGGACCCGCACGTGCTGAAAATGAACGCGCTGAACCTCGTATACGAGGGCATGTTCTACGGCTACAACTACGTTTGTGAGCTGCGCGAAAAATACGACTGCAATATGCCGTGGATTTTGCTGTTTGACCCAACTTCTGCCTGCAACCTGCACTGCAAGGGCTGCTGGGCTGCCGAATACGGCAACCGCCTGAACCTTACTTACGCCGAGATTGACAAGCTTGTTACCGAGGCCGAGGCGCTGGGCATCCACTGGTTTATGTGCACCGGCGGCGAGCCAATGTGCCGCAAGGATGATATGCTCAAGATCGCCGCAAAGCATCAGGAATCCGTGTTCCATCTGTTTACCAACGGCACCCTGATCGACGAGGCTTTCTGCAAGGAAGTCAAGAAGGTCGGCAACATGGCGTTCTTCCTTTCGATCGAGGGCAGCGAGGAATCTAACGACGGCCGCCGCGGCGAGGGCGTCTACCAGAAGGTTTTGCATGCGATGGACCTTATGAAGCAGGAAGGCCTGCTGTTCGGTACCTCCATCTGCTACACCAAGGCCAACTACAAGGCTGTTACGAGCGACGAGTTCATGGATATGCTCATCAGCCACGGCGTACGTTTCAACTGGTACTTCCATTACATGCCGATCGGCGACGGCGCCAATGTCGATTTGATGCTGAACCCCGAGGAGCGCGAATATATGGTTAAGCGCGTGCGCGAAATCCGCGGCTACACGGGCGGCAAGCAGATTTTCTGCATCGACTTCCAGAACGACGGCGAGTACATCGACGGCTGCATTGCCGGCGGCCGCCAGTATGCGCATATCAACCCGAACGGCGATGTCGAGCCGTGCGTGTTCATCCACTATTCCAACGCGAATATCCGCGACAAGAGCTTGCTGGAATGTCTGCAGCAGCCTTTGTTTAAGGAATATCACAAGGGCCAGCCGTTTAACGGCAACCACCTGCGCCCGTGCCCCATGCTCGAAAACCCGGAGCTTCTGGGCGAGATGGTGAAGCGCAGCGGCGCCCACTCTACCGATTTGCAGGTGCCGGAGACGCCGGCGGATGTATTCAACCGCTGCCGCCCGTATGCCGCGGCATGGCAGCCGATGGCCGAAAAGATTTGGGCCGAAGAGCATCCCGGCTGTACGCCGGAAGCCTGCGCCCAGTGCCACGCCTGCGCCGGCGCCGACAAATAATCCCGGATAAAACAGCAAGAGCCGCCTCGTTTGAGGCGGCTCTTTTTGTATGCTTTTTGTTTTTGGCGGTTCTGCGCGGCCGCAGCTTCAAACCGAGCGGAAGCCTTTGCCGATGATCTCGCTTGAGTTGACGATCGTAATAAAAGCTTTCGGATCGTTTTCGCGCAAAAAGTTGCGCAGCTGCGCGGCCTGATGGCGCGTCAGCACCGTAACAAGCACCTGCTCTGCCCGGCGGGTATAGGCGCCGCGCGCATCCTCTATGGTGGCCGAGCGGTGGAGCGTGTTCAGGATAAATTCCTGTACCTTTTCCGGCTCGCACGTAACCACGGTACATACTTTATGCAGGTTCATGCTCTCGATCACGTTATCGACAACGGTAGCTTTTGCCACAAGGCCCAGCACACAGTAAAGCCCCGTGGCCGGCCCGTACAGATAGGCGGCCACCGCCACGATGGCCGCGTCGCTCACCATCAGCGCCTTGCCAATTTCCAGGCTGGTATGTTTTGCCAAAATCATGGCGACAATATCAGTGCCGCCTGTCGAGGCGCCGACATCAAACACCATCGCGCTGCCCACGGCCGGCAGCAGCACCGCAAAGCACATTTCCAAAAACGTATCGTTCGTCAGCGGCCGCACCATCGGGAAAAGGGCCTGACAAAGGCTAACGTAAAACGACAGCGCAAACGAGGAATACACCGTCCAGCCCATCGCCTTTGGGCCAAGGCCCACAAAACCGATCGCCACCAAAGCCGCGTTGACGATCCACATAAACATGCCTACGTTAAAACGCGGAAACAGCGTCGACAAAATGATCGAAAGGCCCGATGTGCCGCCAAACGCAAAATGGTTTGGCGTTTTGAACACTGCGATGCCCACCGCCGAAAGCAAAAGCCCCGCGTTGAGCATCCCAAAAAAATAAGCTTTTTTCGCCCACGCGGGCGCAGCTTGGCTGTGCAGTATATCCATGCGTTCTCCTCAGGCGGCTTTTTGCGGGCGGCCGCGAAAAGCGCGGCGGCCGCCCTGCCACGCCCCACAGCATAACGCCGCAAAGGCCCTGTGTCAAGCCATTTTTCGTCATTTTCCGGGCCGTTTGTCTTGCGGAGAAAGACGAAATGGTGTATGATGTTTTGGTATAGGTAATATGGGGCAGTAGCCCGTCAGGGGAGAGCATCTATGGCAGACAAAAACTTTTTGACAGAGATCATCGACGAAGATCTGGCCAGCGGCAAAGTGAAAGAGATTCACACCCGCTTCCCGCCGGAGCCAAACGGCTATCTGCATATCGGCAGCGCCAAGGCGATCTACATCAACTGGTCGATCGCAAATCAGTACGGCGGCAAGTTCAATCTTCGTTTTGACGATACCAACCCCAGCCGCGAAGGCGAGGAATATGTCGAGAGCATCCGCAAGGATCTGGAATGGCTTGGCGCCGTGCCGAACGGCGGCATCTTTTTCGGCAGCGACTATTTTGAAAAGTGCTACGCGTACGCGGAAAAGCTGATCGAAGCAGGCAAAGCCTACGTTGACGACCTTTCGCATGATGAAATGCGTGAATATCGCGGCGCGGACGCGGGCAAGCCGTCGAAACCTTCGCCCTATCGGGATCGCACACCGGAAGAAAACCTTGCGCTCTTCCGCCGCATGCGCGCCGGCGAGTTTGCCGACGGCGAAAAGACGCTGCGCGCCAAAATCGACCTCGCCAGCCCGAATATGAACCTGCGTGATCCGGCCATTTACCGCATCCGCCACGTTACGCATCATCGGCAGGGCGACAAATGGTGCATCTACCCTATGTATGATTTTGCCCATCCTTTGCAGGATGCCATTGAGGGCGTCACGCACAGTATGTGCAGTTTGGAATTTGAAAATCATCGCCCGCTGTACGAGTGGGTGATTGCGAATACCGTCGGCGGCGAATTTCCCAAGCAGCGCGAGTTTGCGCGCCTGAACGTAACCAATACTGTGATGAGCAAGCGCTATCTGCGCGAGCTTGTCGAGCAGGGCATTGTTGACGGCTGGGATGATCCCCGTATGCCTACGCTGTGCGGCCTGCGCCGCCGCGGCTATACGCCCACCAGCATCTTTACCTTTGTGCGTGAGGCCGGCATCTCGAAATCCGATAACCTAATCGACATGCGCCAGCTGGAAGCCTGCCTGCGCGCCGAGCTGGATCTTTCGGCACAGCGCCGCATCGCTGTGCTCGATCCCGTCAAGCTTGTGATCGACAACTATCCCGCCGGCAAAACCGAAACGTTTGACATCGCCAATAACCCGAACCGTGAGGCGAACGACGCTACAGCGCGCCCGGTTGCCTTTGGCAAAGAGCTTTGGATTGACCGCGACGATTTCGCCGAGGTGCCGCCCCCGAAGTTTAAGCGCCTGACGGTGGGCAGCGAAGTGCGCTTGATGGGCGCCTACCTCGTTACCTGCACAAGCATCGAAAAGGCCGCCGACGGCACGGTGTCCGTCATCCACGCCACGGCCGACCTCGAAACCGCCAACGGCAACCCTGCCGATGGCCGCAAGGTGCGCGGCACGATCCACTGGGTTAGCTGTGCAAACTGCATCGACGCCGAGGTGCGCCTGTACGAGAACCTCTTTACCGAGGCCAACATGAACGCCATCCCCGAGGGGAGCGATTATAAAGATTACCTCAACCCCGAAAGCGTAAAGCCCCTGAAGGGCTGCAAGCTGGAAGCGAGCCTTGCCGACGCAAAGCCGGGCGAGAAATTCCAGTTCGTGCGCACCGGCTTCTTCACGCCGGATTCCAAAAATCCGGGCGTGTATAATCGTATCGTCACCTTGCGCGACAGCTTTAAGCCGGCCGTGCAAGGGTAAGATTCATCCCGACAAAAAGGAGAGAGAAAAGAAACACCATGAAGCATACCATGATTCGCAATTCCATTTTGATGGCGCTTGCCATCGTCGTGATGGGCATCATTTTGGGCCTGTACATCCAAGGCACCGGCCCGATGCCGCGCGTCACAGCAACCACGTATACCTCTACCCAGCGGGGCGTCGCCAGTGAAATTCTTGTTACCGTCACCGTAAAAGACGGCAAGATCACGGGCGTTACCGCCGATGTTTCGGGCGAGACGAAGGGCTATGGCCAAGAGGCCGGGCCTGTTGTATGCCAGAATGTGCTCGATGCCGGCACCTGTGTCGGCGTGGATGGCGTTTCCGGCGCAACCGGCACAAGCAAAGCTGTCCTCGCCGGCGTACAAGATTGCATGGTGCAGGCCGGCATTTGGGATTCTTCCAACGCCGCAAGCGCCGCACAAAGCGCCGCAGCCTCGGCTTCTTCCGTAGCAAGCAGCGCTGCCGAAAGCGAAAGCGCCGCACAGTAAGCGATTTTGAAAAAGCGCCGTCTTCGCCTTGCGCGGCGGCGCCCCTCCAACGCCTTGAAGCGGCTGGCGACAGCTTTTTCAGGGCGTTTTTTCGTCTGCGAAAGGAGCCTGCTGTATGCCTGCCGATTTCGTTACGCCCGGCCTGACGCTGGAATATATCCCCTGCGCAGGCGGCGCGCGCCTTGTGCGCGTATACGGCGATACGCCGTGCCCGGTTTTGCCCGCGCAGATCGCGGGGCTGCCGCTTACGGAGCTTGGCCCTTACTGCTTTGCCGAAACCCAACGGGAAAGCGAGCTGCCGCCCGCCTCTGCGCTGCGGCGGGCTATCACAGACAAAGCCGGTACGGCTGTGGCGGGCGCAGCTTTGCCCGCTGCCGAGGTCTCCTTGCATCGCATCGGCGGCAGCTTTCTCGAAAGCGTCACTTTGCCCAAGGGCCTGCATACCATCGGCAGCTGTGCCTTTTATAACTGCCGCAGGCTGCAAAGCCTATCGGTGGCGGGCGGCATCGAAACCTATGGCAGCGATGTTTTTTTGAACACCTTTTTGCTGCACACGCTGGTTTTGCGCGCCGCGCCGGATGCCGCGAGCAGCCTGTTCCGCCTTGTCAACAACCTGACAGGGGATGTGGAAGTGCGTTTTATGTTCGGCGAAACTGTGCAGGCCGCCGCCTTTTATCCCGAATACTGGGAGGACATCGAGGAGACGCCCGCCCACATTTTGCTGCACAACTATTCCGGCCAAGGGTATCATTACCGCCAGTGCTTTCTCGAGGGTGTGCCGCGCTGGGCCGAATACGATGCCGTTTTCCCGATGGCGCGCGCCGAAGACCCACCCGCCGCGATGGCGCTGCTGGCCTTTGGGCGGCTGCGCTGGCCGTGGGCGCTCGAGGCGCCGGCTGCCGCGCAGTACCGTGCCTTTTTGGCCGCGCACGGCGGCGAAGCTGTGGCTGTGCTGCAAAAGCGTGAGGATACCGAGGCGCTTGCCGCGCTGTTGGCGCTGCACGTGCTGGATGCGCCCGCCTTACAGCGCTGCGCCGTGGCCGCGGCCGATGCCGGAAGCGCTGCGTTTGCCGCCCTGCTGACGGATGCGCTGCACACCGGGCAGGCCGACGCCATGCCAAAAGCCGCCCGCTACGATTTTGCTTTTTAAGCCGCCTGCACCAAAGCGGATTTTTCTTGTGCCGGCGCAAAGCCGGGTGTATCTTTGATAAAAACGCCGGAAAGGGGGTTTGTCACATGCCGGAGATGGGTTTTACTTCTCACCGCGCCGAAACGCAGGAGCAATGGCAGCTGCGCATGGCCGCCGAGACGCTTGCCGTGACGCGCAGCGAGCTGTATTTAGATTTTCGCTATTTTGATCTGGCGCTTTCTGCCCTTGCCCCTGCGGCAGACCCCGCCGCGCGCCGCCTTGCTACCGACGGCGTAAACCTTTATTTTGAGCCGGCCGCGCTGCTGCGCCTTTACCGTGAAAACCCAAAGTATCTGTGCCGCCTTTTGCTGCATACCGTGCTGCACTGCGTATTTCGCCATTTGTGGCTTTGCGCCGGGCGCGAGCCGGAGCTTTGGGGCCTCGCATGCGACATTGCCGTAGAAAACGCGATCGACGGCCTGCACAAGAAAAGCGTCGAGCGCCCGCTTGGCTATGTACGCATCCACGCTTACGAGGCCATCCGCGCCGAGGAAGGCACACTGGCCGCGGCGCCGGCCTACCGCTGGCTTGCCCGGCAAGGCCCGGGCGTACAGGCCCAGCTTTACCGCGAGTTTCATACCGACGACCATCGCCTTTGGCCTAAAGAGAGCGACCCGCCCACCTCGGCCGCCGTGCAAGCCGAAAGCACATGGCAAAAGCTCGGCCGCCAAACGCAAAGCGAAATGGAACGCCAGCACGATAAGGCCGCCGGAAATGAGCCAGGCAGCGCCGAAGAACAAGTGCGCGCCGCCGCGCGCAGCCGCCGCAGCTACCGCGATTTTTTGCGCAAATTCTGCATCTTGCGGGAGGAGCCTCACCTTGACCTTGACAATTTCGATGTCAACTTTTACACCTATGGCCTTTCCGTGTACGGCAACGTGCCGCTGATCGAGCCGCAGGAGACGCGCGAAGCTTACAAGGTGGAGGAGATCGCGCTTGTAGTGGATACCAGCTATTCGACAAGCGGCGCGCTGGTGCGGCATTTTCTCGAGGAGACGTATGCCCTGCTGAAGCAGCGTGAAAACTTTTTTCTGCGCATGAACCTGCGCCTGATTCAGGCGGACAATGTTGTACAGAAAGATGAAAAGATCACCTGTGAGGCCGAGCTGCGCGATGCAATGGCACATTTTTCCCTCAAGGGCGGCGGCGGCACCGATTTTCGCCCTGCCTTTACCTATGTAAATCATCTTTGCGCCGAAAAGCAGTTTCAAAACTTAAAAGGCCTTTTGTATTTCACCGATGGCCTCGGCATTTTCCCCGAAAAGCGCCCCGCCTACGATACGGCGTTTTTGTTTCTCGGCGAAAAGTACGATGACGCCGCCGTGCCGCCTTGGGCGATGAAGCTCATCCTTGACCCAGACGAGTTCGCCCCGCCCGAAGCCGCCGCGCCGTTTGTGCCGCCCGAGCCGGACGACGATTTTGACGCCTACCACGAGCTGAACAATACCTAAGCGCAAGGCGCTTTCCCGCGGGCTTTTATCTCGCTTTCGTTTTTGCAGAAAAAGAGGTTTTCTATGAATATCCAGCGCGCCAAACAGGAGATTGTCCATACCGTAAAAGCCTATCTCGCCAAGGATGCCCTTGGCGAATATGCCATCCCCGCGATTCGCCAGCGGCCTATTTTGCTGATGGGCCCGCCGGGCATCGGCAAAACGCAGATTCTCGCGCAGGCTGCGCGGGAATGCGGCGTGGCGCTTGTCGCCTATACCATCACGCACCACACGCGCCAAAGCGCCGTGGGCCTGCCCTTTATCCGCCAGCGGGAGTATCAGGGCAAAACTGTCTCTGTCACCGAGTATACAATGAGCGAGATCATCGCCAGCGTATACGAAAAGATGCAGGCGACGGGCCTTTCCGAAGGAATTCTGTTTATCGACGAGATCAACTGCGTATCCGAGACGCTGGCCCCGACGATGCTGCAATTTTTACAGTGCAAAACCTTTGGCAATCAGGCAATCCCGCAAGGCTGGGTGATCGTCGCGGCCGGCAACCCGCCCGAATACAATAAATCCGTGCGCGATTTCGATCTCGTCACGCTCGACCGCGTGAAGCGCATGGACATCGAGCCGGATTATGCGGCTTTCAAGGCGTATGCGCATACCGTGCGCATTCACCCGGCCATCCTCGCCTATCTTGAGCTTCACCCTGACCACTTCTACCAGATTCAGGCCGACGTCGACGGCACACAGTTTGTTACAGCGCGCGGCTGGGAGGATTTGTCGAACCTGCTCGATACCTACGATACGCTGGGCCTTTCTGCCGATGAAGAGGTGATCCACGAGTATCTTCAGCATAAGGAGATTGCCGAAGATTTTTCCGCATATCTTGATTTGTACCAAAAATACCGCGACGATTACGGCGTCGAGGCCATTCTTGCGGGGCCGGCTTCGCCCAAGGTATTTCAGCGTGTGCTGCGCGCCGCTTTTGATGAGCGGCTGGCGCTGGTCAGCCTGCTTTTGGCTGCGCTTGAAAACCGTTTTGCGGCCGTGGATGCCGCCGCGGCGCTGGCCGACGGCGCGTATACGCTGCTGAAAAACTATCACGCGGCGCTGGCCGCGCCCGGCGCAAAGGCGCCCGCAGAAGCGTTCGCCGCCCTTTGTGAAGCAGACAAAGCCGCCCTTGCGCAGGCGCAGGCGGCCGGGCTTTTGGCGCGCGATGCGCAGCGCGCCCGCCGTGCGCTGCTGGATACCGAGGCCGTATGGCTGCGCCTTTTGCAAGCTTCGGCCGCCGAAGCGCCTGCTGCACACCTATCCAATACCACACCCGAAAAGGCATCTGTCCCCGCCGAGGAAATCGGCGCGCAGGCCGCCTCTGCCGAAGCTGCGCTTACTTTGCTGAAAGGTGCCTTTGCGCCGCTGGCCGCCGCGCGCGCCGAGGCCGAAGCCGCCGCCTCTGCGGCGCTGGAGCATGCCTTTGATTTTATGGAGCAGGCGTTTGCTTCCGGGCAGGAGATGGTGGTGTTTGTGACGGAGCTGACGCTTTCGCCGGCCGCGCAGCGGTTTTTGGTGGCCAACGGCTGCCCGCGCTATTTCACCTACAACAAATCGCTTTTGCTGGATAGCCGCAAGGCCGCTTTGCAGCGTGAGCTTGCGAAAGAGGCCGAGACGCACGGCGCTTAACGCGGCGGCCTGACGTCTGCGGCAAAGCTGCCGTGCCGCGTTTGCGGCGGCCGACGCTTTTGCTTTGAAAATTGTGAGGAAGTTTATGCTCGATCATCTGCTTTTCAGCCTGAACAGTACGGTGCCTTTATTCGCCATCATGGTATTGGGGTATCTGCTGCGCCAAAAGGGCTTTCTCAGCGAAGGCTTTATCGCCGACGCCAATAAGTTTGTGTTTCATATTTCGCTGCCGGCGCTGCTGTTTATTGATATGGCATCCACCGATGTGCGCACCGTGTTCGATGGGCCGTTCGTGCTGTTTTGCCTGTTTGCCACAGCTTCCAGTATCCTTGTGATCTGGGCGCTGGCCAAGCTTTTCATCCGGGATAAATCCGTGGTGGGCGAGTTCGTGCAGGCCTCCTACCGCTCCTCGGCGGCGATCCTCGGCTCGGCGCTGACGGCGATGCTGTACGGCACTTCTGGCTTTTCCGGGCTGATGATTTTGGGCAGTGTGCCGCTGTACAATATTTTTGCCGTGCTGATTCTCGTGCTGGAAAGCCCGGACGCAGCCATTTCTGCGGGCAATCTGCGCGCCCGCCTTGGCGGCAGCCTGAAGCGCATCGCCACAAATCCGATCTTGCTGGGCATTCTGGCGGGCTTTGTGTTTGGCTTTCTGCGCATTCCGCTGCCCACAATGGTATCAAATACGTTTTCCACCATCAGCAAAATGACGACGCCGCTGGCCCTTATCGCCATTGGCGCCGGGTTCCAAGGCAAGGCGGCGCTTGGCCGGCTAAAGCTTACCGGCATTGCCACGGCGCTTAAGCTTATGGTGCTGCCTGCCGTCTTTTTGCCGCTTGCGGTGCATTTTGGCTTTACGGGCGAAAAGTTTGCGGTGCTGCTTGTGATGCTCGGCAGCATCACCACGCCGGCCTCCTACGTGATGGCAAAGCAGATGGGCCACGAGGGCACCCTGACGGCGAGCGTCTGCGTCGCCACCACAGCGCTGGGCGCATTAAGCCTGACATTCTGGCTGTTTTTGGCGGGCTGCCTCGGCTGGATCTAAGCGCGGCATCTGGCACAATTTGGGCATAAAAAAGCTCCCGTACAGCGAAATGCTGCCGGGAGTTTTTATTTGCGAGTTGTCGGCGCACGAAATGCTTTTCTGCCAAGCCCTTCGCCGCGCCGCCTTTTGGCGCCTTATTTTGCCACGGATTCGCGCACCAGCGCGCGCTTCAGGCGGGCTTCGGCCATCTCCATCTCGCGCTTATCGAGGTTTTCCTGATGCAAAGCCTCTTCGGCGCGGGCCTTGGAGGCTTCGGCACGCTCCTTGTCGATGTCCTCGGCCCATTCCCATGTCGTCGCCAATAAGCGCGCTTTGCCGCCCATCACGCTCAGCATGCCGCCCATGCAGGCCGCATAGCGCGTTTTGCCATCCACCAGCACATGCGCCTCGCCCATGCCGACGGCCGAGCAGTAATCACAGTGGCGCGCCAGAATGCACAGATCGCCCTCGATCGTGCGGCAAAACAGCTTTTCGGCCTCGCCGTCAAAGGCGCAGCCGTCCGGCGTCAGGATCTGCAAAGGGAAGGTATTCATGGCTTACACCTTTTCCTTCTTCGCTTTGGCGTATACGTCGTCGATCGTGCCCGACATCAAGAAGCAGCTTTCGGGGATGTCGTCGCATTCGCCGCCCAAGATGGCTTTGAAGCCGCGCAGTGTCTCCTTCAGCGGCACATACTGCCCGGGCATGCCCGTAAACTGCTCTGCCACATGGAAGTTCTGCGACAAAAAGCGCTGAACCTTGCGCGCGCGGTTTACCGTGCGCTTATCTTCCTCGCTCAGTTCGTCCATGCCCATGATGGCGATGATGTCCTGCAGCTCCTTGTAGCGCTGCAAAACCTTCTGCACGGCGCGGGCCACATCGTAATGCTCCTGCCCAAGCACCTCCGGCGAAAGGATGCGGCTGGTAGATTCCAGCGGGTCAACGGCCGGGTAAATGCCCATCGAGGAGATTTCACGGCTCAAAACGGTCGTGGCATCCAAGTGGGTAAATGTCGTGGCCGGGGCCGGGTCAGTCAGGTCATCGGCAGGCACATAGACGGCCTGCACAGAGGTGATCGAGCCTTTGCGGGTAGAGGTGATACGCTCCTGCAAAGCGCCCATTTCGGTGGCCAGCGTCGGCTGGTAGCCAACGGCGGAGGGCATACGGCCCAAAAGCGCCGAAACCTCGCTGCCTGCCTGCGTAAAGCGGAAGATGTTGTCGATAAACAGCAGCACGTCCTGCTTTTTCACGTCGCGGAAATATTCCGCCATTGTCAGGCCCGAAAGCGCCACACGCATACGTGCTCCCGGCGGCTCATTCATCTGGCCGAACACCAGCGCCGTTTTGTTGATAACGCCGCTTTCGCTCATCTCGCCGTACAGGTCGTTGCCCTCACGGGTACGCTCGCCGACGCCGGTGAACACGGAATAGCCGTTGTGCTCGGTGGCGATGTTATAGATCAATTCCTGAATCAGCACCGTTTTGCCGACGCCTGCGCCGCCAAACAGGCCGATTTTGCCGCCCTTTGCGTAAGGGCAGATCAAATCGACAACCTTAATGCCGGTTTCAAGGATTTCCGTTGTGGTCTGCTGCTCGTCATAAGCGGGCGCCGGGCGATGGATCGGCCAATGGTCATCCGGCGTCGGGGCCGGCTTATTGTCGATCGGCTCGCCAAGCAGGTTAAACACACGGCCAAGGCAGGCATCGCCGACCGGCACTTCGATCGGGCCGCCGCTATCCTTTGCCTCTGTGCCGCGGACAAGGCCGTCCGTGCTGCTCATGGCGATGCAGCGTACCACGTTATCGCCTACGTGCTGGGCCACTTCCACAACCAGCTTTTGGCCGTGGTTGTCAAGCTCCAGCGCGTTCAGCAGGTCGGGCAGCTGCCCGTCCGGGAACTGGATGTCCAGAACCGGGCCGGTGACTTGAATCACGCGGCCCACACTTCCTTTGGACATGGGCTACACTCCTTTGTTAAAAGTTTCGGTTCAAAGGCGCATCCGCGCCATTTTTACGGCTGCGGCGGCTTACACTTTTTGCGGCCGCCGGGCCGATGTCACTGCTCTGCGCCGGCAACGATCTCGGTAATCTCCTGTGTGATCGCAGCCTGGCGGGCACGGTTATAGTAGAGGTTCAGATTTTGGATCATGTCGCTTGCATTATTTGTGGCGGCGTCCATCGCGGTGCGCCGTGCGCCCAGCTCGCTGGCGACAGATTCACACATCGCGCCGTACACGATCCCCGCGATATACTCCGGCACGATCGCGTCAAACACGGTTTCGCTATCCGGCTCGTAGAGGATCATATCCCGCGCGCCCTTTTGCTCGCCCGCGGCCTTTTCCTGCGGCGGGCAGCTAAACGGCAATACGCGGATCGTGGCGGGCGTCTGGCTCAGCATCGAGACAAAGTTTGTGTACCCGACATAAATTTCGTCAAACTCGCCGGCCAGATACTTCTGCGATACGATGCGCGAAAGCTCGAAGCAATCGCTTACCGAGACATCGGCCGCGAGGCTGAACGCCTCGGTAACAAGCTCGATGCCGGCATGCTTATAATACTCCACTGCCTTTTTGCCGATGGGCAGCACACAGTAGTTTTTGCCCGCGGCGTCGGCCGTGATCTGCTTAAAGATGTTCGTGTTATAGCCGCCGGCAAGGCCGCGGTCGCCCGCGATCACGATAAAGCAGCTGCGTTTCACTTCGCGCTTTTTGACATACGCGCTCAAAAATTCGGTGTTGGAGCCTGCAATGTCCAAAAGCGTCTGGTGCAGCTCGGTAAAATAGGGGCGGCTGGCTTCGACGCGGAGCTTCGCGCGGCGCAGCTTGGAGGATGCCACCAGCTCCATCGCTTTGGTGATCTGCATGGTACTCTCTACGCTTTTGATGCGCAGCTTGATGTCCTTCATGGAACCTGCCATGCTGTTCGCCTCCTTAGTGCGTCTTGCAGAAGTCTGCCGTATAGGCTGCCAATGCCGTCTTTAGGGCCTCTTCGGTTTCGGCCTCAAGCTTGCCCGTCTCGCGGATGGGCTGCATCACGCCGGCCATCGCCGCGTTTGTATCGCAGTATTCATACAGGCCCTGCTCGTAGGCTTGGATTTCCGTCAGCGCGACGTCCTTGAGATAATCGTGGATGACGGCATACAAAATCGCCACCTGCTTTTCGACAGGCACCGGCGAGGAGCGGTTCTGCTTCAACACTTCCACGATGCGCTGGCCCTGCGCCAAGCGCGCCTTCGTGTCGGCGTCAAGGTCCGAGCCGAACTGTGCGAAGCCCGCCAGCTCGCGATACTGCGAGTAGATAAGCTTCAACGTGCCGGCCACTTTCTTCATGGCCTTGATCTGGGCGTTGCCGCCCACGCGCGAAACGGAGATGCCGGGGTTTACGGCCGGCATGATGCCCGAGTGGAACAGCTCCGTCTCCAAAAAGATCTGGCCGTCGGTGATGGAAATGACGTTCGTGGGGATATAGGCGGCCACGTCGCCGGCCTGCGTCTCGATGATGGGCAGCGCCGTCATGCTGCCGCCGCCCAAGGCGTCGGAAAGCTTGGCCGCGCGCTCGAGCAGGCGGGAGTGCAGATAGAATACATCGCCCGGGTAGGCTTCGCGTCCCGGCGGGCGGCGAATCAGCAGCGACAGCGCACGGTAAGCCACAGCATGCTTGGAAAGGTCATCATAAATAATCAAAACATGCTTGCCCTTGTACATGAAATACTCGCCCATTGCACAGCCGGCGTAGGGGGCGATGTACTGCAAAGGCGAAAGCTCGGATGCCGTCGCCGAGACGACGATGGTATAATCCATCGCGCCGCCGGCCGTCAGCGTCTGCACCAAGTTTGCCACGGTCGAGCGTTTTTGCCCGATCGCAACGTAAATGCAGATCACGTCTTGGCCCTTTTGGTTCAAAATGGTATCTGTGGCAAGGACGGTTTTGCCCGTCTGGCGGTCGCCGATAATCAGCTCGCGCTGGCCGCGGCCGATAGGGATCATGGAGTCGATGGCCTTAATGCCCGTTTGCAGCGGCTGCTTTACGGGCTGGCGCTCGATGATGCCCGGCGCCTTCGATTCGATGGCGCGGTATTCGCTGGTTTCGATCGGGCCGCGGCCGTCGATGGGCTGGCCCAGCGCGTTTACAACGCGGCCGATCATTGCCTCGCCCACCGGTACGCTGACAACTTTGCCGGTGCGCTTAACGGTGCTGCCCTCGCGGATGCCCACATCGCTGCCCAGCAGCACGATAGAAACCGTATTCTCCTCAAGGTTTTGGGCCATACCGTAGGCGCCGTTATCAAACTCAACCAGCTCGCCGGCCATACACTTGTCCAATCCGGAAGCGCGCGCGATGCCGTCGCCGACCAGAATGACCGTGCCGATTTCGCTCTGCTCGATCGCATTTTCATAATGCTTGATCTCGGAGCGGATGATCTTGGAGATCTCTTCAGGTTTTAGTTGCATCTTCTTTGTTTCACCACTCAATTCTTCAAAGCTAAATCCGATCGTTTACAATACGGTGCCGGCGATGTCGCGGCGCAGCGCGTCCAAGCGCGCCTGTACCGTGCCGTCGAGGCGTTCGCCTGCCAGATCAAGGCGGATACCGCCCAAAACAGCCGGGTCAACGCGGTTTGCGACATGCACGGCCTTGCCGGTCATCTCCGAAAGTTTTTGCTCCAGCTTTGCCCGTGCGGTATCGTGCAGGGGCACCGCGCTTACGGCGGTGGCTTCCACGATGCCGTGGGCCTCGTTATAGCAGGCCCGGTACTCCCGCGCGCAGCCTTTCAGCTCCCGCAGGGTACCGTTTTCGCACAGAATCTTCAAAAAGTTCACGACGTACAGATGCATTTTCCCGCCAAATGCTTCGTCGATCAGGCCGCAGCGTTCCTTTTTAGGGAGGTTCGGCAGGCTAAGCAAATGCAGATAATCGGGGTTTTCCGCCAGCATCTTTGCCGCGGTTTCGATCTGCGGCAGCAGCTCGCTTTCAAGCCCTTCTTCGGCGGCCAGCCCATACAGGCTTCCGCCGTACATTTTGGCCGTTTCGGTCATGATGCTTCACCCACGTTCTTGATGAACTCGTCGATAAGCTGCTGGTGATCTTTCTGGTCAATTTCGCGCTCGACGACCTTCGAGGCGATTTCCATCGCCATGCCGCCGATCTCGTCCTTGGCCTCATTTACGGCCTTCTTGCGCTCAAGGGCAATGTCTTCTTCGGCCTTTTGCTTAATTTGCGCGGCCGAGGCGCGTGCCTCGCCTACGATGGCTTCGCTGCGGGCCGTCGCCGTCTTTTGTGCGTCGGTAAGGATGCTGTTAGCCGTCGCCTTGGCATCCGCCATGTTCTGCTCGTATTCGGCTTTCATGGCTTCGGCTTCGGCGCGTACTTTTTCAGCTTCCGCAATCTGTGCGTCCGCCTTTTCCTTGCGCTCGGCCAAAATCTTTTTTACCGGCCCCAGCAAAAACTTTTTCAGAACTGCCAGCGTGATGAACAGGTTGCAGATCTGAATCACAAAAGTCCACGGGTCAATCGTAATCAGCGCCTGATATAATGCGCTCATTGTTTCTCCTCCTGTCTTTTCAATTTTGGATGCAGGAGATGCTTATTTCAGATAGTTCATAAACATGCCCGGCGCAAGGAAAATCAGCAGCAGGCCGGTAACGAAGCCGTAAATACCGGTCGTCTCGGCCAAAGCAACGCCGAGGATCAGGGTGCTGGTTACTTCGCCCTTGCACTCCGGCTGGCGGCCAACGGCCTCGCAGGCTTTGGCGGCCGCGTTGCCTTCGCCGATGCCCGGGCCGATACCTGCGATCAGCGCACAGCCGGCGCCGATGCCGCAGCCGGCCAAAGCAATACCACGGGCCAGAAATTGAAAGTCTGTCATAATGTTTGTCCTCCTAAAATTTGTGATCGGTTTGTTCTTATTTTTCTTTGCCTTAATCCTCGCCGGACGCCTGCTTGATGAAAATAGTCGTCAGCGTACAGAAGATAAAGGCTTGAATACAGCCGCTGAACCAGTCGAAATACAAGCTGGTAAACGCCGGCAATCCGAGATCCAGCCACGGCAGCTTGGTAAATACCGTGCCCAGAACCCCGGGCAGACGGCTTAAGAAGGCAAGCGCGCCCAGCGCGGTAAGCACCGCGCCGAATACTTTGCCCGGCAGGCTGCCCTTCTTGCCCGTTTTCTTGCTAACCTTCGTCATGCCGCGGTATAAAAGCACAAGGCCCACCACGAAAAAGGCCGCTGCAAGGATCAGGTTGGTGCCCAGCGCGCCGAACAACGCGTAGCTTGCCGCCGCCAGCGCCGAATAGATCAGCGTCGCAATAACCATACCGGAAAGGATGTTGCCGAAATGCCGGCATGCCATGCTTACGGGCGTGGCCAGCTCGCTGATGACGTTAATTGGCGCCATCAAAAAGATCGGGTCAAGGTAGCCCTTCAGGTAGCCCAAGATGCCCCCGGCTTTGATTTTGTGATATGTGATGAGGATAAATACTACCACGGCCCAAGCCAGCTCGGTGTTCAAATCTGCTGTAGGGCTCCAAAAGCCCAGCACACTGATAAGGTTGCAAAAAACGCTCAGGCAAAAAATTGCGCCCACAAGCGGAATATACTGGTCGAAGTGCTGGCCCATGTTGCCCCGCACAAAGCCATCCAGCTTTTCCACGATGAACTCCGCAGCCGCTTGGCGCTTTGAGACATTTGCCAGCTTCAGATCATGAGAAAGCCACAGGCACAGCGCCGTAATGATTCCCATCACAATCCATGTCATCACAAGCGTTTGGGAAATTTTCAAATCGCCCAAAACCGGGATGCCGGTATGGATCGTGAACAGAATTTTGGCGCCGTTCAGTTGGATGTCCATGCTTATTTGTCACCCCCTTTTTCACAGGGCGGCACATTTGCCTGCACATTTTCCGCAGGGCGGGCAGGCTCATCCTCTTCTACAGAGACTTCCTCGCCTTTTGGTTTTGCAGGCTGATAGCGCCCGGTTATTTGCAGATAGTAAATCGTCATGCGCGGGAACGCCAGCGGGAGAATGCCCGCCACAAACTGAAAACACGGCGCTGCGATAGCCACCACGACCCACGCCGCCTGTAACAGCAAACGGATATTATACGAAAGCTGAATCATCGCCTTGCGATGCTTTTCGTCCGGCTCCTCGATGGCCTTTTGCACCATGAGGCACAGCCCCGCAAAATTGCCGATGGCGATTACGGCGCCTACCACGCCGCCCAGCACCACCTTGTAATCAAACGGCGCCCACCCGACAAGGTGCAGCGCAGCAAAAAGCACAAACATCACAACGGTTAAAAGGGTAGTGCCGCAGGCGATGTGGATCAATTCTTTTTTGGAATCCGCTTGCAATTTCATGCCATACGCTCCTTCTCGGCTTTCAGCTATGCCGGTTAAATCGGGCAGTTGGCCCGTTTTGCTTTTCCGCTTTTTTCATCATCATCTTGGCGAACTTCCAAAAGTTCTGCGCGCCGGCGCCAAGCCCCAAAACCAGCGCCGGAACATACAGCCACGCCGGCGCGCCGCGGCTGTTAACAAGCCACGCGCAGCCCCACAGGCAAATGACGGGCGGCAGCAAAATCGAAAGCCCCAGCTGTGTCAGCCAGACGATATTTCCCAGCGCCTTCATCCAGCTGTCCATAGCTCTTCCTTTCATACTTTGGAAAATGAGGATTACATCCAGTATAAACAATCCCTTTGCGCAAAACAAGCGAACTTTGTTCTTAAAATATCAAATATATTTTGTGCAAAACATCGGTTTGCTGCCGCCGCGGCGGGTTGCGGGATAGCGTATCAAAAAATTGGCGCATCGGCAACCCCTTCTGGGGCGAAAAGCAAAAAGTGTATCGTGAAATTTGCAAATTCATAATAGGTTTTGGGTTTGTTCAAAAAATCACCACAGTTTCCTGCAATACTGGTTACAGCTATAAGCAGCGGCAACTTTGCCGTATTACCGCAAGGGATAAGAGGGAAACTGCCATGAAAGAGAAAATTCGGCGTTTTATGGCCGGGCGCTATGGAAACGATGCGCTGAACCAGTTTTTAAGCGTAGGCAGCATTGCATGCTTTTTTATTGCGCTGCTGTCGCGGCTGGGGCTGTTTTACTGGCTGGGGCTTGCGATCTTGCTTTATATGTATTTCCGCATGCTGAGCCGGAATATCCCCGCCCGCACTGCGGAAAACTATAAGTTCTATACGATGAAGGGCAACGTCGCCTCGTGGTGGCACGGCAAACGCGCCCAGTGGGACAGCCGCAAGGTCTACCGCTATTTCACCTGCCCGAAATGTCACCAGAAAATGCGTGTGCCGCGCGGCCGTGGCCGTATCCAAATTTCCTGCCCGCGCTGCGGCACCCAGTTCATCAAAAAAAGCTGATGCCTTTTTGGGCATCAAGCGGGAAGGGCGGGGAACCCACATGTTCGGCTATGTCCTGACAAACCCAAAGGCGCTTTCGCCCGAGGCCGCCGAGCGCTACCGCGCCAGCTACTGCGGGCTGTGCCGCCGGCTCGGCGCGCGGTACGGCCTTTTGGGCCGCCTGACGCTCAGCTATGATTTAACCTTTCTCGATCTGCTGCTTTCGAGCCTTTACGAGGAGCCTTCGGCCGGATGCACAGGCTGCCGGCGCTGCCCGGCCCACCCGCTTAAAGCGCAAGGCTACCGCTACTGCGCCGGCCCGGCCGATTACTGTGCCGATCTCTCGATCGCGCTGCATTATTACAGCGCCGAGGATAAGTGGCATGACGACCGCAGCCTGCCCGCCCGGCTTTTGATGGCGCTGCTCAAAAAGCGCCTGCCCGGCATCGAGCAGCGCTGGTCGCGGCCGTGCCGCGCCATACAGGCCGAATTGGCCGAGCTGCGCCGCCTTGAGGCCGAAAATTGTCAAGACCCGGACGTAACGGCCGCCTGCTTTGGGCGGCTGATGGCCGCGCTGTTTGATTGGAAGCAGGATCGCTGGGCGCCCGAGCTGCGCGCGATGGGCATGGCGCTGGGCGAATACATTTATCTGCTGGATGCCGCGGACGATCTGGAAAAGGATCGCAAGCGCGGGGCCTATAACCCCCTGTACCGCTTTAGCGAAGCCAAAGGCTGGCAAACAACGCTGCGCCAAGGGCTGGAAAGTATCCTTGCGCGGTGCACGGCCGCCTTTCATATTTTGCCCTGCGTCGAGGATGTGGACATTCTGCAAAACATTCTGCTTTCCGGGCTGTGGGCGCGCTGGCCTTTCCCTGAGGAGGGCGAAAACCCCGAGAAAGAGGAAAAAAAGCCCGCGCAAGATTGATTTTGGCGGCTTTTTTCCGTACAATAGTGGTATCTGTTCAGCCGGGGCGCGCGATCCCGGATCAGTAAGGAAGGAATCGCATGAGAGATCCCTATCAGGTGCTTGGCATCCAGCGCGGTGCCACAGAAGATGAAATCAAAAAAGCATACCGTGCCCAGTGCAAACGCTGGCACCCCGACCTAAACCCGAACGACCCTACCGCCGAGGAGCATTTCAAAGAGGTGCAGGAGGCATACGACGCCATCGTCAAGGGCGATACGCAGGCCTCGGCCTACGGCAACCCCTATGCCCAGCGGCAGGCTAGCCAGCAGGCGCCCTACGGCCAAAACGCCGGCTGGGCCGACGAGGACGACCCGTTTGGCTTCGGCGATCTGTTCGGCAGCGCGTTCGGCGGATACAGCCAGCAGAGCTATGGCAGCAACCCCTATACCGGCCGCCAAACCACGTATACCACCTACCCCGAATCCGATTCGGCTGAGTTGCAGGCCGCACGCAACTTTATCGCTTCGCGCCATTATACCGAGGCGCGGCGTGTGCTCGACGGCATCGCACAGCGCGGCGCACGGTGGTATTATTTATCTGCGCTGGCAAGCCAGGGCCTCGGCCGCGCCATTGACGCGCTGGCCGATGCGCGCCGTGCCTATGAGCTGGAGCCGAACAATATGGAATACCGCAGCCTGTACAGCCAGCTGCAAAATCCCTCCGGCGCCTACCGCCAGCAAAGCCGCGGCTACGCCGCGCCGTTCAGCTTTGGGCGGTGGTGTTTCTCGCTGATTTTGCTCAATCTGTTCTGCCAGTGCTTTTCGGGCGGATGCTGCCGCGGCACTTATTTTGGGCCGGGTTATTATATGTAATACAAAAAGCTCCTGCCGGTTTTTTCCGCAGGAGCTTTTTTGCCGGGTTTTGCGCTTTCGGCCGCGGTTTGTGTGCAGATACCGCGCCGGGCAGGCCCGCTTTTATAGGTTTTCGTCCGGCAGCGGCAAGGGTCGGCCGTCTTGCGCGGCATACACCAGCCGATCGCCGTCGTAAACAAACTTCAGCGAGAAAAACGGCGCATCCTGCGCCAGCAGCGCAAGAAAAATGCGGTCGCCCGGCCAGATGGGCAGCTGTGTTACCTTCTCCTTTGCCACCCAAGCGAGAACCCCCTCCCGGCAGGCATCCGCGTCCAGCAATGTGCCGCGCCAGCCGGTGGCCGTATACAAATAAATATACTCCGTCTCCCACGGGGCAGCCACAAAGGTAAGGACGCCGCGGCAGCGGTAATCTGTCAGGGTGACGCCCGTTTCCTCTTGCACCTCGCGCAGGATGCATTCGTCAGGGCTTTCGTCTTGCTCAAATTTTCCGCCCACGCCGATCCATTTTTCGTGGTTGACGTCCTGCTGCTTTTTTATGCGGTGCAGCATCAGATACTTTCCATCCTGCTCCAAATAGCAAAGTGTCGTATTCAGGCTCATGGCGGCAGCCCCTTTCTCTCGGTTTACATGTTTTCTTTTTATTTTACACGCCGCCGCACCCGGCCGCAAGGCTTGCATTGCACATCCGAATTCACTATACTGAAAACAGAAATCTATTTTGAAAACAAAGAAGGTAGTATTATGGCTGAAATGATAGACCTCTATAATCGCCAGCGCCACCCGCTGAACCAGACGGCCGAGCGCGGTGCGCCGCTTTCCGCTGGATGCTATCGCGTCGTCGTCACCGGCTGGATCGAGAGCGCAAAAGGCGCCTTTTTGATGGTGCGCCGTAAGGCCGGCCCCGCGGCCAACGATGGCCTGTGGGAAGCGCCGGGCGGCGGCGTACAGGCCGGCGAAACAAGCCTTGCCGCCGTGCTGCGCGAAGTAAAAGAGGAGCTTGGCATTGAGCCGGACATCAAAACGGTCAAGCTTTTCAGCAGCGAGCGGCAGGATTCTGCACATGCCTTTTATGATGTGTTTTTGCTGCGCGCCGATACCAAGCTCGACGAATTGACCGTGAACGCGGACGAGCTGGCCGAGGCCCGCTGGATGATGCCGGCCGACATCGACGAGCTTTCGCGCGCCGGCCTGCTTAGCCCTTATATGCGCTATTATGAGGACGTTGTGTATCCCAACTGACCGAAAAAGGCTGCCGCAAAACGGTGTGCCCGGAAAAACAGATCTAAAAACCGCCCCGAACCTGCGTTTTGCGCCGATTCGGGACGGTTTTTTGTATATTATGAATTTTGGGGTAGGGCAACCGCCCGCGCGGCGGCTTCCCGCCGGGCGGATGGCAAACCTACAGGCCCCTGCCGCCCACGGCCGTTTACGCGATCGCCGCGGCCAGCACCGCCGCCGCCAGCACAAGAACCACCGCCGCCACGCAGAACACGGTATACAGGATCATGCCGGGGTTCGCCATCGCGGTACAAAAGCCGTGCTCAAGCTGCTTTTCCGGCGCAAAGGTAATCTGGCCGCGCTTTGTTTTGACGATCAGCACCACGACGCCGCATATCACAAGCGCCAGCAGCGCCACAACATAAATCCCGAGCGCCACGCCGCCTGCGGCCGCCGCGTTCACGGCAATCACGCTGCCGCACAAGTTGATTATCATGTGCAGCCCAATGGTATACACCACTTTGCCCGTGCGCAGGTATACATACGCCAGCACTGCGCCGATGGCAAACGCATAAAAGAACTGATACAGGTTCATATGGAACATGCCGAAGCACAGCCCGCTCATCAAAACCGCCAGCGCGCCGCCAAAGCGGGCGATACGGTCTATCAAAAGCTTACGGAAAATCGTTTCTTCCACGATCGGCGCAAGAATGACCATGACCAAAACCGAAAAGATGCTCGTCTGCGAAGTATAAGCGCCCAGCGGGTTTTGCGCCTGCCCGCCGCTTAAAAGCATCGAAAGCCCCGTGCCGATCAGGTTGCCGGCCCACATGGCCGCCATGCACACGCTAAATGCGCCCGCAAGACCCGCAAAGCCAAACGTATGCTGTGCCGGTGCCTGCGCCGGCATTTTCCGCAGAATCAGCACCGTGATTGGGAAAGCGACGAGATAGATCGGCGCAAAGGTCATCACCCACAAATACCAGCTTGTTTGCTGCAAAGCGGGCACTACCATCATCACAGCCCCCAAGAGAATCTGAATTATCGTCGTGACGCCGGCAAGCGCCAGCAGCGCGAACCCAATGCGGGAATATGCCTTTTTTGCCTGTGCTTTCTGCTCCGCCGGGGTTTGCCCGGTAAGGCTGCCGCCGTTTTGCTGCGCTTGTGCCGCAGGGGCAGCCGCCTGAATCCCTGTTATTTCTTCCATGATACGCTCCTTTTCCTCTTAGGCCGCCGCGCACAGGCACCGTTCTGCCGGTGCCCTGTAAAAAGCGGCATTGCTTTCGCCAAATGTTCTTCTTATGCCATCCTATGCCAAAAATACGATTTTATCTGCGGTTTTGTTTCATTTGTGGGCCGCGCCCGAAAGTTTCGCCGCTGCTTTTCGGCGTTTATTCGCCGATTGGCACCCGCCACAGCATCACCGTGCCCGCCACGGTACAGGCTACCGCGCCCACCGGCAGCATCGTCGGCAGTACCGCCAGCAGCTGCGTAAGCGAAGGCTCCATTGCCTCCGTGTTCAAAAACTGCGGCCCAAAGCAGAACAGCATAAAGCAGCCGTATAATACCCAAAAACCGATGCGCCCAAAGCGCAGCAGTATGCCGCCCGCCAGTATCCCCATCGCCACCGGCACATAAATGGCCGCGGCCCAGCCCCACAGCGGAAACGCCGCAAGGATGTTTTCCGCGCCCGGCGCCCCGAACAGCGCCGTCCAAAGCGCCTGCAGGCCCGCCGCCAGCAAAACCATCTCCACCGCGTTTGCGAAAGAGAGTACCACGCCCGAAAGCATCATCTGCCGCCGCGTCGCGCTCATGTGCAGCCCCATACGGAACTCGTTGGAAAAGCGGCCCGCCGCCTGCAAAAGGTTCATCAGCGCGGCGCAGGCAAGCGCAAAAAGGGTGGGCAGCCCTAAGCCAAGCACCGTTTCTTCGTGTGAAAACGCATAGATCACCAGCATGATAACCTGCATGACCGCGTAAACCGCGAGCACGATGGCCGGCCCCTGCCAAAAATCCTGCCGCTGCAAAGCAAAGCTGCCTTGCAAAAAGCCGGGCAGGCCTGTTCTTTTTGTCTGGTTCACAGGCAATACACCGCCTTTCGATACTGCCGGCTTACAAAGTAGGCCAGCACCGCGCCCAGCAAAAGCAGCGCGGCCACAATCCAAATATAGAGCGGCTGTGCCAAGTTCAGCACAAAGCTCGTGCCGTTATCGTCGGCCATCAGCGCAAAGCACAGGCCGAACGCGCCGCCCATAACGGCGATCAACAGCATTATCATCCAAAACGAGCGCTTTTTGCTGTCCATGATATTGCCCAGCAAAAAGCCAAGCTGCACGATGGCAAACCCGCCCGCCAGCAGCAAAAGCGCCGTGCCCGGCCCGATGGCCGCCGTGGACAGTTCCGGCACACCCGCCGCGCCAAGCTCGACGAGCTTCGCCAGCAGGATCATCCCCGCCAAAAGGGCGGTATAGCTGATTTCCGCCGCGCCAAAACAGGCCATGCGCTTTGCCCCGAACCCGATCGCCAAATTGAGAAAACTGCGTGCCGTAATGCCAAAGCAGAACGGAAACAGCATTACGAACAAAGGGTACATGCTGACATACGTGCCAAATAGGTTGCTGCCGCTGTTTGTCAGCCGCAGCCCCACGATCAGCACCAGCGTCGCCGCCACGCTTACGCCCAGATACTCCAAAAGATAGCGGCTGTAAAACCGAAGCTCTTTTTTCATGGCCTTACGCCTCCGCGTCGCCGTGGCCGCACAGCGCCACAAATACATTTTGCAGGTTCATCGGCTCGACGGAAAGTGTCGCATCCGCCGCCAGCGCAGCAAAGGTATCGGCGCTGCCGCGCACGGCCACCATCTTGTGCCGCCCCAGCATCTGCGTTTCCAGTGCTTCGCCGCCCGCGGCGCGGATGGCTTCGTCCAGCGCGTCGTCCGGGCCGGAGACATAGCGAAATTCATCCACAAGCTCCTCGGTGGGGCGGTCGGCGATGATGTGCCCTTCATCGAGCACGATGACGCGCTCGAACACTTTGGCGGCCTCCTCGATGATGTGGGTAGAAAGCACAAAAGTGCGATTTGTGCGGGCGTAATCGTCGAGCAGCAGGCGATAGAACTGCTCGCGTGCAACCACATCCAGCCCAGCCACCGGCTCATCCAAAATCGTGATAGGCGCACAGCTTGCCAGCGCGATCACGATCGTCACCATGCTCATCTGCCCTTTCGACAACTTAAAAATCGCCTTTTTCTGCATATCCTTCATGCCGAACTTTTCGATCAGGCGCGCCGCATACGCGGCATCCCATGCAGGATAAAACACCTTGGCGGCCTCGAGATAGTTTTTCACTTTCAGGCTGTTTTGGCCGCGGACGGGGCTTGCGCCCGAAAGCTCGCGCGAAAAGCAGATGCAATCCAGCGCAGCACGGTTTTCCCACACGGGGCTGCCGCCGTATGTCACTTCGCCGCCGTCCTTCGTGTTTTGGCCCGTCAGGATGCCCAGCAGCGTAGTTTTGCCCGCGCCGTTGCGTCCGATCAGGCCATAAATACAGCCCGGTTCGATCGTTAGGTTCAAATTATCCAGCACTTTCTGGGTGCCGTAACGTTTCGATACGTTTTTCGCGCAAAGCTGCGCGTTTTGTTTTATTTCGCTCATTGTAAGCCCTCCTCATCCGCTTTCTGCGCCAGCAGCGCCAGCAGCTGTGCTTTCGTCAGCCCAAGGCGTTTTGCCTCGCGCAATACCGTTTGCATTGCCTGTGTCACAAATTCCTCCCGCCGTTTTTGGCGCAGGGCCTCGGTGGCGCCGGGCGCCACAAACATGCCGATGCCGCGCTTTTTATAAAGCAGGCCGTCCTCCGCAAGGCGGTTCACACCTTTGCCCGCCGTAGCGGGGTTGATGCCAAATACATGCGCCAACTCGTTGGTGCTGGGGATTTGGTCGTCCTCGTGATACTCGCCGTTCAGGATGCCGTCCTCGATCAACTGCATGATCTGTTTATAGATCATGCTTTGGTCGTTCAGTGTCCCATTCAAGTGCTGCTCCTTTCCGCAAGGCTGCCAGGTTTTGGTTTTTTTGTGCCGCATGCATCGCAGTTCTTTCCGCCCGGTTCGTTGCCTCACTGGTTCATTACTTGTGTGACTAACTATAGCACTGCTTTGGCATCTGTCAAGAGATTTCAGCAAACTTTTTCCTTTTCTTGCGTTTGCCGGATGTGCTATACTGATTATAAAATTTGTTTTTCCGCATACTTGAGAAAGGATGATTCCGATATGACAACCGCCACTCTCAAAGCTTTAACGCCGCGCAAGGCCAATTCTATCGTCCGCGTATGAGCACAACGCAAAAACCCACGCCGCCGCTGCTGCCCGAAGCGCCGGAGCTTTTGGAGGGCGCCGAAGCGGGCCAGCGGTTGTATGCGCTGGCTTCGCAGGGCGAAACCGCGGCACAAATGCATCTGAAAGGCGCCGATCTTTCTGCCGAGCAGCTGCCGGAAATATCATTTTCGCATTGCATTTTGGAAGGCTGCCGCTTTGCCGGCACAAGCCTGCAAAAGGCGTCTTTTACCGATTGTGCGCTGCGCAGCTGCGATTTTTCCGGGGCCGATGTAACGGATGCCTATTTTTCGCGGTGTACCGTTTCGGGCTGCAAGCTGCTGGGCGCAAACTTAAACGGCGCTATGCTACACAGCGCCGTTTTTACCGACAGCAACCTGCGCCTGACGTGTTTTGAGGGCGCCGGGCTGGAGCGCGTACATTTTGTGCGCTGTACGATGGCCGGCGTCCTGCTTTCGGGCATGAAGCTGAAAGCCCCCGCCTTTGTGGAATGTGATCTTTCCGGGGCGTGTTTTACGGGCACCCTGCTGCGCGGGGTCGATCTGCGCGGCTGTACGCTGACGGAGGCTTCCGCCGGGGAGCAGCTGCGGGAGTTTCGCGGCGCAATCGTAGATGTAGAGGGTGCCGTTGCGCTGGCAAAGCTGCTTGGCGTCGAGATCCGCTGACTGCACCGCCGAAGTGTACTTTTGCCCCGCAAGAAAGGATTGTTGTATGAAACCTGAATATAAGCTGGTCGCCAAGGCGAAATATGTCCAGATCGTGGCCACGCTGGCGGACGAGATCTGGCGCGAATGCTATGCCCGCCGCCTGACGAAAAAGCAACTGGATGCCGCGCTGGAAGCGCAGCAAAGCGTCGAGGCCATCTCGGACGAACTGGACGAGGATTATAATTATTTTCTCGTGATGCTGGCGGGCAAGCCCGTTGGCTATTATGCGTGGCAGATGCAGGGCGGCATCTTGTTTTTGCAGCATTTATACCTGAAGCCCGAAGCACGCGGCCGCGGTATCGGCCGCGATATTCTGCAAAGCTGCGAGCGCTTGGCCCGTGCCGACGGCAAAACCGCCGTGGCCCTCATCGCCCACCAAAGAAACCTCGAAACGCTCGGCTTTTTCAAGGGCGGCGGCTATCGCCCGCTTCGCCCCGTGCAGCAAAACCTTGCCGCGGGCGTCGTGTGGGATGCGTTTTGGATGGAAAAGCGCCTGTAAAAGCCCGCCCTGCCTTTGCTGCGGGAACGGTTGCGTTTTCGGCGGCAAAGAGATATAGTTATGTAGAGTGGTAAAGCATGCGCGCTGCGCATGCCAACAAAAACAGGGAGGCACAACTTCATGACGAAGGATCATCCCACCGGAGATTCCGGCTTGTATACAGCACTTCTGGCCTTAAAAACGCCGGATGAATGCTATCGCTTTCTGCAGGATGTATGCAGCTATTCCGAGCTAAGCGCGATGGAACAGCGCTATGATATTGCCGAAATGCTGAACGAGAAGCACATCTATACGGACATCATGGACAAGACCGGCGCTTCCAGCGCGATCATCAGCCGCGTCAACCGTGTGCTCGCTGCCGACGGCAGCGTACTGAAGCGCGTTCTCGACGCAAAGGCCGGCGATTGATTTTTGGTATCTGCACAAAAGAAAGGCAGCCGTATGGTACGGCTGCCTTTTTTGTTTTTCGTTATCCCTGCGGCGGCGTCGGCGTTTTTTGCTCTGCCGGCGCATCTTTTTTGGCGTATTTGCCGATGCGCTGCAGCAGCATGGCCTTTTCCAGCGCGCCCAGAATCAGCCCGGCGCCCAAACCCAGCAGCATCCCAAGCACAATGCCGGTATAGATGCCCGACATCACCGTGCCGCCCAAAAGGAACTTGGAGATCAGCGCGCCGAGGATCATGCCCCAGATGCAGCCGATTACAAGAAGCTTCCCGATCATTTCCTGCTGGGTGGTTTTCAGGGTTGTGCGCTCTTGGTCGGTCAGGCCGTCTTCGGCCGTTTGCATCTCCTGTCGCAGCGTAGGCGCCGCCGGCGTTTGCAGCGTTTCGGGCTGCGGCGCGGCTTCGGGCATCTGCATGGTGGGCACCGTATGGTTTTCCTGCTCTCCCATTTTCCTTTCCTCGCTCTCAAAATTTTCTGTCAGTATAGCATAGGCCCCTAAAAAAAGCAAAAAACATGTTATACTATTATAAAATCCAAATTACTTTTTTTGCTTGATAAAGGAGTTTCAAAATGAGCAAAGCTGTTGTATTTTTTGCCAACGGTACCGAGGAGTGCGAGGCGCTTCTCGTTGTCGATCTTCTGCGGCGCGCCGGCGTCGGCGTAACTGTCGCCTCTGCCTCGGGCACAAAGCAGATCGTCTCCAGCCATAAAGTGCATCTGGAAACGGACGCCTTAGCCGAAGAGGTGGATTATACCGATGTCGATCTGGTGGTTTTGCCGGGCGGCATCCCGGGCACACCGAATCTTGCGGCAAACGAAACGGTTTGCCGTGTGGCGAAGCAGTTTATGGCCGATGAAACCAAAAAGGTCGCCGCCATCTGCGCCGCGCCGAGCATCCTCGGGCATCTCGGCCTTTTGGCGGGCAAAAAGGCGACAAGCCACGCCAAATTCCGCGATCAGCTCACCGGCGCCGTGGTGCTTGATACCGAAGTTGTCGTGGACGGCAACCTGATTACGAGCTTTGGCCTCGGCGGGGCGATTCCGTTTGCGCTTGAGCTGGTAAAGCAGCTGGCCGGCGAAAGCGAAGCCGAGCGCATCCGCGGCGCAATCGAATATCTGCACTGACGCTTCGGAAATCATCCGCCTTTTTTTGCCTTTTAGCGTGTTTTCACAGATTGTTCACAGCTTGTCTATCACTTCTTGGCCCAGATTTGATATTTATATTGTAGCCTTTTTGTAAGAATTAGGTCGAGCGCTGATCTCCCGCTATTTTCACAAAAGACATGCGCCGCTTTCAGTGAAAAAGCATCTGGTCAAACGTAGGGGATTATGCTATAATGTCGCTAAATGGCCGTTTTCTCGCCCCAGCGGGCGGCCGACCAGAAAGGAAACAGACAACTATGAAAATCGGATTTTCCGAAATCATCGTAATCATCATTGTGGCAATGGTCGTCATCGGGCCGGACAAGATGCCGGAATACGCGCGCAAGTTTGGCAAGTTGCTGACAAAGCTGCGGGATTATACGGGCGCGGCCACCAAAGAAATGCAGGAGCCTCTGCAGCAGATTCAGAAGCCCTTGCAGGAGATCACCCAGCCGCTGAACGACATTCAAAGCACTTTGAACGGCAGCGTGGCCGACATGACAAAGTCGATCGCCAATATCGGCGTCAAGCAGCCTTCTAAGGCAGAGAAAGCCAAGAAGGAAGCGGAAGCCGAGGAGATCGTCGAGCTGGAAGAGCTGCCCACCGCAAAGCCGGCCGAAGCCAGCGCCGCGCCGGAGGCCGTAAAACCGGCTGAAGCCCCGGCCGCACCGGAAGAGAAAAAGCCGGCCGAAGCTAAATCGAAAAAAGCCGCAGCGCCCGCCAAGGCAAAGGCTGCCGCAAAACCCACAGCCAAAAAGCCCGCCGCAAAGGCAGCGGCCAAGAAGCCTGCGGCAAAAGCCGCAAAGCCCGCCACCAAAAAGCCTGCGGCAAAAGCAAAATCCGCGGCAAAAGCCAAAGAAAAGCCTGCGGAGCCTGTACATTCTTAACCGTGAAGCAACGCCTGCAAAGGCGATGCCTATAAAGAAATTATAATGGAGCCGCGGCCGGAAAGGCTGCGCAAAAGGAGAGACTGTTATGAGAGCTGGTACAATGGAGCTTCTGGTTGTCCTGATTGTTGTTTTGGTTATTTTTGGACCCAAGCAGCTGCCGAAGCTGGCAAAGATGTTTGGCAAAACGACCAAAGCCTTCAAGGATGGCATGGATAACGAAGATGAGGACGCCTCTTCCGACAAGAACGAAGCTAAGGCTGCTCCTGTTGAGGAGAAGGCCGAAGAGAAGAAAACTGAGGATAAAGCAGAATAATGGCAACAACAGTCAAAAAGAATCCCGTTGCGGCCGATGGAAACGGCGGCAATATGACTCTGACCGGACATCTGAAAGAGCTCCGCAACCGGCTTTTTGTCGTAGTTGGTGTCTTTGTCGTCGTCGTGACGATCGCCTTGGCCAATGCGGAAAAAGGGGTAAATCTTCTGCTGGATATGTCGACGCAAACCACTACGCCGTATACCTTTGTCACGATTTCCCCTTCGGAAATGCTGCTGCAGTATTTTCGTATTTCTCTGATCGCCGGCGCAATCGTCGCGATCCCGTTGGCGCTGTTTGAGATCTGGGCTTTTTCCAACCCCGGTCTGAAGCGCTCGGAAAGCCTTTTCTTTGGCATGGCGCTGCTGTTTGGGCTGGCGCTGTTCGTCATCGGCGTATTGTTCGCCTATGAGATCACGCTTCCCTTTATGCTGAACTTCCTGATTACCGTAGGTGTCGGGCAGGTAAGCTACACCCCCACCATCAGTGTGGCCGAATACATAAACTTCGTTATGACGATATTTATAATATTCGGCTGTGTGTTTGAAATGCCGCTTCTGTCCATCATTTTGGCGAAGCTCGGCATCGCAAGCCCGGAACTGATGAAAAAGGGCCGCGGCGTAGCCATTGTATTGTGCTTCTTGGTTGCCGCCATCATTACTCCGCCTGATATTTTCTCGCAGATTATGGTTGCGATCCCGATGGTCTTGCTGTATCAGGTTTCCATCTGGCTTGCCGGCATCTTCTATAAGCCCAAAGCGAAAGATGACGACGAAGACGATGAGGACGACGATACCGACGAAGACGACGCAAAAGAGTAAAATATTGCCCTGCTGCAAAGGCGGCCCGCTTTTTAGAAAGTGGGCTGCCTTTTTTGTGAAAGAATATTTCTATAAACGCCTTTGCCGTCTTGCAAAAGCGCCTGCGCTTCGCTTATAATAGCTTTGTTACGGAAAAGACAAAGCGCCGCTGCCGGCGCGCAAGGAGAACAAAACAATGAAAGAATATGCTTTTGGAATCGACCTCGGCGGCACCACGGCGAAGGTGGGCCTTTTTACAACCTCCGGCGCACTGCTTGAAAAATGGGAAGTTGCAACCGATACCAGCAATCGTGGCGAAAACATTCTGCGCAATCTGGCAAAAAGCGTCGAAGAAAAGATGACTGAAAAGGATTTGCGCCCCGAGGATGTGGCCGGCGTAGGCATCGGCGTCCCCGGCCCTGTGATGGAAGATCGCTATGTGCCCGTGTGCGCCAACCTCGGCGGCTGGGGCGATTTGGATATTTCTGCCAACCTTTCGGCGCTGCTGGACGGGATGGTCGTCAAAACCGGCAATGACGCAAATGTGGCGGCGCTTGGCGAGATCTGGATGGGCACCGCCAAAGGCTGCCGTAATATGGTTCTTCTCACCTTGGGCACAGGCGTCGGCGGCGGCGTAATCGTCGACGGCAAGGTGATTTGCGGCATGCACGGCGCAGGCGGCGAAGTCGGCCACATCACGGTCAACCGCCACGAAGAGGCCACCTGCGGCTGCGGCAAGCACGGCTGCCTCGAGCAGTATTCCAGCGCGACGGGCATCGTCCGCTGCATGAAAAAGCGGCTGGCCGCCAGCAAGGCCGCCAGCCTTTTGCGCGGCAAAGAGTTCACAGCCAAGGATGTGTTCGATGCGGCGCGCGCCGGCGATGCGCTGGCTAAGGCACAGGTTGAGGAATCCGCCGATATGCTGGGCTTTGCGATGGCTTCCATCGCCGCGACGGTTGATCCCGAGATGTTTTTGCTGGGCGGCGGCGTCAGCCGCGCCGGCGACATTTTGACGGACGCGGTTGCTGCCGCCTACAAAAAGTATGCGTTCCACGCCTGCCTCGAAACGCCGATCCGCGTAGCAAGCCTCGGCAACGACGCCGGCATCTACGGCGCTGTCCGCCTTGTAAAAGGTTAAACGCCTTTTCCCCCCTGAAATAAGATAACAAAACGGCACATCCTTCGCCTCGTTTTGGGGCTGTGATGTGCCGTTTTTCTTTCTTTTGTCGGGCTGTTTTGGCTTACTGCGCGGCCGTGCCGTAATCCCGCGCGCCATAAATGGCCGTGCCAATGCGCACGATCGTGGCGCCCTCGCGCACGGCGTTTTCGTAATCGCCGCTCATGCCCATCGAAAGCACATCCATTGCGGTATGCTCGTAGCGGCGGGCTGCCGCTTGGGCGGCAAGCTCCCGCACTGCGGCAAAAAAGGCGCGGTTGGCGGCCTCGTCGGTGCCGGCAGGGGGGATCGCCATCAGCCCGTGCACCATGATGTGCTGTGCCGCGGCGGCCGCCTCCAACAGAGGCCACAGCGCCTCAGGCGAAGCGCCGGTTTTGCTTTCCTCTTCGCCGATGTTGATTTCCAGCAGAATGCCCTGCACAAGGCCGCGCTTTTCGGCCTCTTTGTCGATGGCCTGTAAAACGTGTACGCTGTCGACGCTTTCGATCAGCGCCGCACGGCCCAATACCTTTTTGATTTTGTTCGTCTGCAGATGGCCGATCAGGTGCGCCGGCTTGCCTAAGTAGGCCCCGGCATCAAAGTTGCGCGCCAGCTCCTGCACATGGTTTTCGCCAAACAAGTCGATCGGCAGGGCGGCGCTTGCCCGCACGGTTTGTGCCGTGCGCGTTTTGCAGGCGGCGCACAGGCGGATTTCTTCCGGACGGCGGCCGGCCTGCCGGGCCGCCGCTGCGATATGCTCCCGAATTTCGGCTACCGCCGCGGTCATGGCCTGCATTTCCGGTGTTTCCATCGCTTCAGGCCTCCTCGGTATATTGGGCGCGCTCGCCACCAACATATTTCGGGCGTGTGCGGGCGCAAAGCAAAATTGCCTGCCCAATGTGGTCGAGGCTGAGCCGCACCGGCACCGCCACATGTTTTAGGTGCATGCCGATCAAGGTGCCGCCAATGTCCATACCGGCCGCCGCGCGAATTTCCTCCACGGCCACAGGATGCGCAAAAGCTTTCCAGCAGGTGGTAGCCCAGCTGCCGCCCGCATGGGGCCGCGGCACCACGCATACCGGCTCATAGCCGTACTGCTCGGCAGCCGCCTGTTCCAAGATGATCGCACGGTTCAAATGCTCGCAGCACTGGGCCGCCAGATAGATGCCCTTTTGCCGTAAAACAGGGTATATGCCCGCCAGCACAGCCTCTGCGGCCTCCAAGCTCGAATCTTTGCCGATATGCCCGCCGACAATTTCGCTCGACGAGCAGCCCACGACAAAAAGATCGCCCGCTTTCAAGTTTGCCTGCGCCAGCAGTTCCTCTGCGGCGCGGCGCGCCTGCGCGGTAATTTCTTGTGTATCCAACATGAAACTCGCACTCCTTTTTCCTGTAAAGCGCCCCCGAAAAAGGGGCAAAAGGCGCTCACTTTTCCACTATTTATGGCGCCGCCGTGGAAAACTCTGCGGCGGTAAACGCCAGCCCGCCGCGGTTACGCGGATATTCAGGCGGTAAAATACAGGCTGCTGCCGTCGGCGTTGGCCAGCCACCAGCCGTCCTCTGTCGGGCACACGCCGGTAATGCGGCCGCGGCATCCCTCGCCTTTATAGATGGCGGTTTGCGCAATGTTGCCGTCGGCCGAAAACGCATACGCGCGCCCCAGCTGGTTTTCCGGCCGCAGCAGCCAGCCCTGCGTCATACGCGGCAGATGCATCACAATGCGGCGCAGCAGCGTGTTTTGGGCGGCGCCATCCACCCAGCTTTTTCGGCTGCCGCACACCGAAACCCATATCTCGCCGCCCTCGCCGCGGGCCAGCCCCGCAGGATACCCCGGCAGGCCGTCCAGCATCAACTTTGCCTCGCCGGCGGCCACATCCGCGCCGCGCGCCGAAGCGGCAACGCTCCATACACGATAGTTTTCGGTTTCGGAAAAATAAAGTGTCTCGCCGCTTTCGTCCAGCGCCAGCCCGCCCGCGCCCGCAATATTTTGGGCCACACAAACCGCCTTTTGGGCCGTAGGGTCATACGCATAAATCGTACCCGTGGCAGTATGGGCCAAAAGCTCCGTATCAAAAGCGTTTTCCAGCCCGTGCGCCGATGCGGGCACCGCCGAAAAATCGGCAAAGTAAACCGTGCCGTCCGGCCCGATCGTCAGCGCCGAGGGGCAGGCAAGCCGCCGCCCGTCGATTGTTGTGACAACAGGCTCTACGCTGACGGCCCAGCCATCGAACGAGGCTTTCAGCAGCGCGCCGCCGCCTGCCAGCGTACCCGAGGCGGCCGCATCCGTGAGATAAAGGGTACCGTCGGGCGCAAAGCCCAGCCCTGTGACAGCGCCGCCCGTAGAAAGCACTTCGTCCAAGCCCGTGCCGTCGGGCCGGATACGGATCACCTTGCCGCCATCCACGGCGGCGTACAAAAAGCCATCCTGCTGTACCACACAGATGGGGTTTTGATAGGGGCTGATGTCCAGCGCCTGCGATGTGCCGGTGCTGTCGGCCGAATACTGCATGCTGTAAGCATTGGCCTCATAGCGCTGCGGCGCAAAGGCGCACGGCGCAAACAAAAGGTAGCCCGCCCAAATCACCGCCGCGCCCACCAAAACGATGCCGGCCGCCACGGAGAACCGCGTCAAAAGTGCATCCCGCGCCGCGCATGCCTGTGCATGCATTTGTGCGCGCCGACGCTCGGCGCGCTGCTGGCGCGCGCCTGTGCGGCGATACCACCGCTGGACGCGCGGAATCACCGTCGGCCCAAAAACGATCAGCAAAATGAGCAGGATCAATAACAGCTCGGAAAAGCCCAGTTTCATAAGTGTTCCCTTTCGGACAGTTCAGCCCTATGTCAGCCGGATCGCCGCGGCGGCCACGCCGGCACACAGGCCCGACAAATGGTTTGGACGCAGCAGCGGCGCCCCATCCGGGGCGAGCCGGAATCCCGCAAAAACGAGATCCTTTCTGTGCGTTTATTATAGCGCAAAAGTGTGAACAAAGCGAGATTCCCCGCGGGCAGCAGATTTTTCCTGCTACAAATCGCTTTGTGCTGCACTTGCCAGCGCACAAAATCCGTAAAAGTCAACAGCTAAAGCACCGATTCGGCAAAATGAACAAAAGAAACATATATTTTTGATGCAAAGACGAAAGAAACGCTCTGATTTTTCGGCATTGTTGCACAACGCCAAAAAATCAGAGC
>JALCRP010000014.1 GCA_022652735.1 Faecalibacterium sp.
TATGAAGCGCAGCACGGAGATTTATAATATCTATCTCAATTATGTGTCACCGGCGGATATCCATGTCTATTCCATCGACGAGGTGTTCATGGACGTCACCGACTATCTTGCCACCTATCGCTGCACCGCCAGAGAACTGACCATGACCATCATTCAGGACGTGCTGAAAACCACCGGCATTACGGCCACGGCAGGCATCGGTACGAATCTCTACCTTGCCAAAATTGCCATGGATATTGGAGCCAAGCGCATCGCGCCGGATAAGAACGGCGTGCGCATTGCGGAGCTGGACGAGGAATCCTATCGCCGCGAGCTTTGGAGCCACCGTCCGCTGACGGATTTCTGGCGTGTGGGCAAAGGTTATGCGAAAAAGTTGGAGGCAAACGGGATTTTCACCATGGGTGACGTGGCGCGGTGCTCTCTCCGGGACGAGGAACGGCTCTACCGGCTGTTCGGCATCAACGCGGAGCTGCTCATCGACCACGCCTGGGGCTGGGAGCCCTGCACCATTGCGGATATCAAGGCGTACAAGCCGGAATCCAACAGCATCGGCTCCGGGCAGGTGCTCCAATGCCCCTACACATTTGAAAAGGCGAAGGTGGTCGTCCGGGAGATGACGGAATCACTGGTGCTGGATCTGGTACGCAAGGGGCTTGTGACCGACCAGCTCGTGCTGACCGTGGGCTACGACATTGAGAATCTCACCGATTCTGCTGTCAGTAAAGGTTACACCGGTGAGATCACCACCGACCGCTATGGGCGTAAAACTCCAAAAGCGGCTCACGGCACGGTGCATCTTGAAAGGCAGACCTCCTCCACGAAAAAGATCGTCGAGGCTGTGCTGACGCTGTTCGACCGCATTATGGACTCGAACCTGCTGGTACGCCGCATCAATCTTGCGGCCATCCGCGTTGTCCCGGAAAGCGAGGCCGCCGGGCAGCCGGAAGCGGAACAGCTTGATATGTTCACTGATTATGCTGCCCAGCAGGAACAGCGGCGGCAGGAGGAAGCTGATCTGGAGCGTGAAAAAAAGATGCAGCACGCCATGCTGCAAATTCAGGAAAAGTTCGGGAAGAACGCCATTCTGAAAGGGACCAATTTGCAGGAGGGCGCTACCGCCATGGAGCGCAACGGGCAGATCGGAGGACACAAGGCATGAGCACACTCTATTACGATATGCTTCATCTGCCGCACCATGTTTCAGAGAAACACCCGGCTATGTCCGTCCATGACCGTGCGGCGCAGTTTTCTCCCTTCGCGGCGCTGACCGGCTACGACGCCGCGGTGCAGGAAACCGCCCGACTGACAGACCGGCGTATCGAGTTGGACGAGGGCGAAAAAGCCGCCATCGACCAGCGTCTGACGCTGGTGCAGGAGCGCCTGCCGGAGCCGACCGAGGTGACGATCACCTACTTTGTTCCGGACAAAAAGAAAGCTGGCGGCGCGTATGTCAGCGTAACCGGCACGGTAAAAAAGATTGATGATTATGAGCGCGCCGTGGTTTTGTACGACGGGACAAGCGTCCGGATTGATGATATTCTTCATGTGGACGGCGAGGCTTTTATCGGAATAGAGAGCTTCAATTAATTGCTGGTTCGCAATTCAAATCATGGGGCAAGGAGGAAATCAGCATGGCTTGTATGCTGGCATTTGAGCAGAATGAACGCAGAAACGTCGTCGGCGTATTTCGTTCCGAAGAAAACGCAGTCAAATTTTTGGAGAGCATCCCATTTCTTCAAAAAATTGAGGATGAATACGGGATTGTATACCGCATTTCTTTTAAAAGCCTGCCGGACAGCTATCTCGTTTGCTATAACGGCTGGCAATATATTCTGAGCCGGTTTTCCTATTCCGCCTGCGAATCCGACGGCGATATCGAGGCTGTCATGACGCCGCTTTGCGAGCTGGACGCCGAGCCACCGAAAGGCAGCGCCTATGTCGAAGGTGCAACCGCCGTTGACGCCTACCTGTATCCCAACGACGAAGTCCTGAGCGTCATTGAAAAGAGAGAGACCTTTTATCGGGAAGCGGCGCGGTATTATGAGAAGCAGGGGCGGAAAACAGGCCGCGGCGGGCTGGGCTCCGAGGACGGCGAGTACATCACGGTGTCAGAGCCCGGTGACCCAACGGATATGCACCTCACCATTTTACTTGAGCCGCAGGTCATCCGAGAATGGGAAAAGGCCGGCAGCTTTGAGGCATGGCTCAAACAGCACAGGCCGGATTAGTCCCGTCCAAGGCGGCAGCCTTACCAAGACATCCCCTAACGGCTCAAAGAAAACACGGCATCTAAAGTGTTGGGAATAGACAAGAGCAAGAGCCTCTGAAATCAGTCGATTTCAGAGGCTCTTTATTGTCTGCCTGAACAATAATGAAACGGTTCTGGCCCCAAGCCATACAACATGGGTGACAATATTACGTGGCGCTGACGCCAAAATTCAGGCGCCGGGTGATTTGCCTTCCACCTCTCGAATCAAATCGTCCATAGTCGGATTCTGATTTTGTCGCTGCCGGAACGCTGCATCTCAAAGCGCGCTTTGCCTGCAGCAAATGCTTTGCGCGCCGGCTACATATCTGCCTCGCCTTTTTGCATGGCATGCATGCTCTGCCCGAAACGGGAAGCGGATACAGCAAGGCGGCCCGTTTGTCAGGCACGGACAAACTCTACAATCGGCTTTATCGCAGCCTTATCCGTGAAATCCACGGCTTTTCCGTAAGTATCCAGCATTTGCTTATCTTCTTGGCTTAAAGCGGAAGAATCTTTTTTGGCGAGCACGCTATGCAGCATGGCCATCATACTTTTATGAATGAGCCCAAGCCTGGCGTAATCGATACCGCCGCGAAGATGATATACTACAATCTTCTTCTGCATTTCAGGAGATAGAGTTTTCGCCAAGCCTTCTTTGATATGGGCTACATTTTCTGGGTTGTGTGGGTCAGCCAACCCACAAGTGAACAGAATCAAGCGCTTTTCTTTTAAGCAATCAAAATTCTTTGTTATCAGGTCGATTCCGCTGACCCCGCCGGCATAAAGGCCGCCGCCGTTTCCACCAATCGGGCGGCAAGGCCCTTGCGCCGATAATCGGGCGCTGTGGCCAGATATGCCAGCTCCCGGTTTTCTTTTGAATATAGCAGCACGGCAGCAATTTTTGAACCCACGCGGAGCAGCCATGCTTCTCCGCGGGAAACATATTGCGTAAGCTGCGCCAGAAACTCCGCTTCTTCCCACCCGGGGAAGCTATCGCGGGCACAAGCAGCCAGCGCCATGCACCCGGGGACGTCTGCGCTTTCGGCGGGGTAGGGGATACGAAGCTCCTGCTCCTCGGCAGGCATGCCCATAATAAGGCTGGTGCCCTTTTTTATGCCTGCCCAGTATTTTTCCTTATCTTCATTTTGAATACCACTCAAACGGTAAAACACATAGGAAGGACGATTTTGATTTCCCGGCGGCGCTGCATAGGGACGAAAATATATATGCCGAGCGCAGTAAGGATGGCTTTACAGCTCGTTGATTGTATCCGTAATGGCCATATCACGGATCCGCTTTGCCGGGGCGTAAACCGCAGCAATGGCAGCAATCAGCGCAACCAAAAGAATGACCGTGAGCGGAACAAGGGGAAAGCTCCAGACAGCATAACTATAATGCGTTGTGATTAAGTTATCATAAAGCAGCTTACTCAGCAACAGGCCACCTGTGCAGCCGGCTGCACACCCAGATAAGGCATAGGTGGCGGCCTCGGCGGCAATCATCTTGGTCATCTGATGTGTGTCCATACCGACAGCGCGCATTGCCCCATACTGTCGGATTTTTGCAGATACGCTCATGGAAATGCTGTTCATAATATTGAGCACTGTCACCGCTGTGATAATTACCAAAAAGCCGTACACAAACAGCAAAAACGCAATGTAGGTACTGGTGGTTCGCTGATCCCGCTGGTCATGGAAGATATAGGAATCGCCCACTATGCTTTGGATTGCTTCCACATCCTCATCCGTTGCATTTTTGGTTGTCTGTACCATGACAAGCGAATATTCCGATAGGCCGGTCAAACGCGAAAAGGCTTCTGCAGAGGTGATGAGGGTAATGGTTCCGTTTGTGCTGCCGTCTGCGCTGAAGGGATTGAATTTCAGCAGCCCTGCAATTTCCACCGCTTTCCCATCAATCTCAATTTGATCTCCGATGGCAACTGGGGTTTCGGGGTCCCAAACCGCAAGCACGGCTTGGCTGTTTCCATATACCCTTGCAAGGTCACTGCCACGTTTTAGCAACCTATCTTTTGCAAGGCAGTCTAAGTCGAAATCATCGTAGGAGATAACGTCGATTGTACTTGCCTTAGCACTTACCTGTGCGGAAACACCAAGGCTGCTTTTACGTCCAAAAACGCGCTTGACCCCATCCATACCACGGAGCTGCTCTAGCAGCGCAGGGTCAATGGAATCGGTGCCGTCTCCGCTTGCTATTTCTATGTCTGCGGTGCTGGCAGATTGCGGCATGATATAGTTGACGAGGTCAATCATCACAGAAAAGCTTAAAAACAAAATGATGCTGAGGGCAAAGGAACTTGTCATGAGTAGCAGATTCTTTTTACCGGATACGGCATGGTGAATACCCAGCGCCGTTTCAATCCTTGGAAAATTGGCATTGGACACATGGCTTGTGTGCTTCGCTGTGTCAGAATTGCCCGAAACCGCCATGACCGGAGATACCTTTGCTGCCCGCTTGGCCGGAGACCGAGCTGCAAGCAACACGGTAACAACCCCCAGAAGAATGCCGCTGACAATCCCGATGATGCTCACGCCAAACAGCGGCATATCCGCAAATTCTTCACCGACCAGAAAGCGCAGTGCTCCACATAGCCCCCATGTAGCAACAACGCCAAGCAGGACGCCGACAGGTACTGCCGTTTTGCACCAGTTGAGTGCTTCCAATCGAACGAAGCGAATGATTTGCTGGCGGCTCATGCCGATGCACCGCATCATGCCAAAAAATTTGGTTCGCTGGGCAACGGTGCTGTTCATACTGCTGGAAATCATGAGAACGCCCGCAAGCAAAATCAGGAGAAACAAGACTGCCGCCGCGCCAAACAAGGTTTGCGCCATGATGCTGCTAAACAGGCTTTGCAGTGCCTGACTGCCGTGTTTTCCAATCAGCCTGCCCGCCTCCATGCGCACACCCATCTCTGCCATGCTGAACACGGCAGTAACCAAAAACACGGCAAACACAATGCACAAAAGCGTCATGCGATTTTGCCGTTTATGCACCTTGGCGGAAATCGGGATTAGGCTCAAATAGCTTTTCATGCCTGGCACCTCCCCAAATCGCGGAGAGTGCCATCGGATACTTTCAGCACACGATCAGCGGTTTGGGCGATGCTGGGGCTGTGGGTAATCATCACAATGGTCTGCTCGTATTTTTTCGCGGCTTCCTTGAGAAGAGCAATCACCTCGCTGCTGTTTTGGGAATCCAGATTGCCCGTCGGCTCATCCGCCAAAATCAGCGATGGCCTTGTCAGCAACGCACGCCCAATGGCAACTCTTTGCTGCTGCCCGCCGGATAACTGGCTTGGGAGATGGTTGCGGCGCTCTTTCAGCCCCAACACCGTCAGCAATTCCTCCAGATATTTTTTATCTGGCTTTTGATAGTCCAGCAGAACAGGGAAAATCATATTCTGTTCCACCGTCAGTTCAGGAATCAGATTGAATGCCTGAAAGATAAAACCGATGTTTCTGCGGCGGAAAACAGTCAACTGGCTGTCCTTCATTTTGAAGGTGTCGTTTCCGTCAATAAATACCTTGCCGGAGGTGGGCGTATCGAGCGCCCCCAGCATATTTAACAGCGTACTCTTGCCCGAGCCGGATTCGCCCACTACGGCCACAAATTCCCCTTTGGAAACCGTAAAGCTGACGTCTTTTAGGGCATGAACAGCCGCTTCGCCGCTGCCATAAGTCTTGCAGATAGATTTTACTTCTAATAAGTTCATGGTTGTGCCTCTCTTTCTTTGCTTTCACGACAAGGAAAGAGTAGCATGCGTATCCTACAGCCAGATGAATTCCATCCTACAATTTTGTAGGAATTAAGAATTCTATGATAAAAGTAGTGCCCGCACCCAATTCACTTTCCACCTTAATCGTCCCGTTATGTGCTTCAATGATGGATTTGGCGAGGGGAAGCCCCAACCCCACGCCTTGTGTATCTTCGGAAAATTTGCTGCGATAAAACCTTTTGAAAATATGGTACAAATCCTCAGGGTGAATGCCACAACCGTTATCTTCAACACGAACTTGCAGAATAGCAGGTGATTGTTTCCACGCAATGTGCACCCAATCGCCGGCCTTTGTGTGGTCGAGTGCGTTTTTCACAAGATTGTCCAGCGCCTCTAACATCCAATCTCTATCGCAAAGCAAGGTGGCATTGGAATCGCCGTTCAAACAAATCTCTTTATTTTCCTGTTGGGCGCGGAAAGCAAAGTGCTTTTGAACGCGCATCATCAACTGGGATATATTTTCCGCCCGTTTCTCGAAGATGACGGTTCGGGCATCCATTTTGGTGATTTTCAGAAGATTCTGTACCAAGGTTTCGATTCGGTCAAGCTCTTGTTCAGATAACGTGGTGAAATGCGCCACCTCCTGCGGGTTTTCCGCTTCACTCTGGAGAATCCCATTATAAATATTGAGCGCAGCAAGAGGCGTTTTTAGTTGATGGGAAATATCCGCTATGGTGTCCTTTAGAAAGCTCTTTGCTTCCAGTTCCTTTTGTGCGTGGGCGTTTAGGATAGAAGCCAAAGAATTTACTTCGTGAAACAGCCTGAATAGCTCGCCTTCTTCACTGCACGGGATACGGGCACCCGGATCGCCGGATATATATGCAGTTATTTCAGCCACAGCATTTTCAATCGTTTGATTCTGATCATAAAAATATCTATAGCAAAACAGGAGAATCGCAAATGCCATGCACAACGCGCAGAGAAAAACAGATAGCCCCGCAGGAACAAAAGATGAGCACATCAGAAAGATTGCGGCTACCGAAAATACAGCCATGCACAGCAATATCTCGATGAAAAGCAGTTTGATTTTTTGATTTGCCAGTATTTTCATGACGCACCTCAAGCCTCAGAATTCCACTTGTATCCCAAGCGGCGCACCGTGAGGATTTTTGTGGGATTACCGGGGTCGTCTTCAATTTTAGTGCGCAGTCTGCGGATATACACGGTGAGAGTATTGCTGTCTACATAGCTTTCGTCGCAATCCCACAGCCTACTTAAAATTTGTTCGGAGGAAAGCACACAATCCGGATTTTCGACAAATAAGCGCAGCAGTTTATATTCGCTGGCGGTTAGTTCAATCGCTTCGCCGTTTTTTGATACCTCACTTTTCAGCAAATTCACTTTAATGCCGCCGGATACAAGCGCAGTATTTGCCTGATGAGAATTCTCGCTTCTACGGAGGATCGCATGGATTCTGGATAGAAACACGGCCAGCTTGAAAGGCTTTGTAATATAGTCGTCGCCGCCGAGGTCAAGCCCCATGATGATGTCCGTTTCTTCATCGGCAGCTGTCAGGAAGATGATAGGAACTTGTGATGTCTGCCGTATTTTTTTGCACAGGTCAAAGCCGGTGCCATCCGGCAGCGAAACATCCAGAATCGCCAGATCATAGCTGCCGCTTGCCCATTTGGCATTTGCCTCGCAGATGGTACGGGCAATTTCTATGTTATATCCCTGTTTTTGAATCGCAAAAGATAAGCCGTTGATGAGGCTCAAATCATCTTCCACTAAAAAAATTTGTTTCATTTATGTTCACCCGTTTTGGAATGTTGCTTTTAGAATGGCCGGATAGTTGATTCTCTTGTCGCTATCGAGTTATGTGGTATTGCTATTAGGCGCTACTGCCTTTCATGCGTAGTGAAAGGCACTTCGCGATGACATAAGATAGACGCGATATGCTTCAAATTGCTGCACGACAAAGTATGGCAGGAGGGCTGAATCTCGCGGACGTTCTTTTTATCTGGCTGACAAAATTCTCTTTTTCATTATATTCTTCGCGTCATCTGCAAGCAAGTAAAATAACCGGCTGCCGACAAATAGAAAAGTTGCCGAACTACTCTGTTATAGGGTAGAGAATTACAGCCCCGACGCGGTGCAGGCTCTGCGCCGTGCGGATGGGGGTTCGGCACCAATACCCCACACTAATGCAGAAGGATGCTTTCTGGGTGCTGCAATTTTATCTCGGCCAAAAGTTCGCTGCCAAAACGGGAAGCGGATTTTTCTTTGTTTCCCTTGCATCTTAAAAACGGGCACGGCTGATAGAATCAGCCATGCCCGTTTGCTTACGCCTTTTGAACTGCTTTCAGCTCGATATAGCCGCGCTCACCCCGCGGCTCCAGCTGGATGCGCGGGTTTGCGTCGTCCCAGCGATAGCCGATCACCGAGGGGTCGTATTTGTCCATAGACGCCTGCAAAGCCTCGATGGCTTCGCAGTAGTCCTCCTCGGCGAAAGGCTCCGATTGGAACATCAGATACGTTGCGGCGGGCAGGTCGATCGTATCGAAACCTTCCGGCACCGGGCCGGCGTAATCCGACGGCACCTCCACACCCTGTACGTATTCCGAGGTGCCGGGCTTGCGGTAGGCTTTGGGCAGCCAAAGGCACACCGGCTCGCCGCAAAGGGATTTCATGCTGGTGAGTACGCCCCACACGTCGCAGCCTACCTCCTGACAGTAGCTCCAATACTCTGCCGCCTTCACGCCGCGCTTGATGAGCGCTTTCCGTGCGGGCTTTTCGATGATTTGCAGAAACACACTTTTTTCATTTGCCATGTTGGTACACTCCTTTTTCCATAGTTCTCGAAATTTTACCCCGTAGGCGGTGAACAGCGGCAGCGGAACAGGGTGCAGGGCATATTCCTTGGGGTTGCGGCCGAACTCCCGCAAAAATGCCCGCTGATAGCCGTCTACGCTCTCGAAGCCGAGGCTCTCGGCCACGTCGATTACCTTGACCTGCTCGTCCCGTAGGCGCAGGGCCGATTTCGATAGCCGCAGCCGGCGGATATAGTCGGCAGGGGCGAAGCCGGTCAGCTCTTTAAAAATGCGGGCGGCATACCAAGGGGAAAACCGGGCCGCCTCGGCCAGCTCGGCCAGCGTAACGGTTTCGGCCAGATGACACGCGATATAGTCTTGCATCCGCTGGACGGCAAGGGTTTTGTCATTCACACTGTTCATCTCCTCACAAAAGGATCGTACCACAACGGCCGGCCAATTTTCTCGACACTGCTTGCGCAGTTGCGGCGGCAAGAAAAATTTTGTTTTTATTGTACCATAGCGCAACAGGCTAGGGCAAAATGCTGCCTGTATTTTTTGCCTAAGCATGTTATAATGATGAAAAAGCATACTTGCAGGGGGATAATTTCGGATGGAAAATCAAACAGAATGCTTTAACCGTGCCTTTTTCAAGACGTTGGAGGACGGAATCGAGAAGCTGCCGCAAAGTACGCGGGAAGAGCTGTACCGTCCGTGCGCCATAAACTGTGTGCAGAATTTTGTGCTGCGGGCAATGGTTTCACGGGCCGCCTTGGGCATTGACGGCGTAAAGTATCCGCAAACGGTGCGGGCCTGCTTATAAAAGACGCTTAAAGGTTGCCGGAGGAGGGCTAAAGATGGCATTCGACTTCAAAAAGGAATATAAGGAATTTTATATGCCGAAGGCAAAGCCGGAGATCGTGACCGTGCCCAAGGCAAACTACATTGCGGTGCGCGGAAAAGGAGACCCTAACGAAGAGGACGGCGCGTACAAAAAAGCTGTCGGCATACTGTACGCGGTTGCGTATACCATTAAAATGAGCAAGATGGGCGACCACAGAATCGAGGGCTATTTCGATTATGTGGTGCCGCCGCTGGAAGGGCTTTGGTGGCAGGATGGTGTTGACGGCGTGGATAATACGGATAAATCCGCATTTCACTGGATTTCGCTGCTGCGCCTGCCGGATTTCGTAACCGAGCGGGATTTTGCATGGGCGGTACAAACGGCCGCCCAAAAGAAAAAGCTGGATTGCTCGGCTGCCGAGTTTTTGGCCGTAGAAGAGGGCATGTGTGTGCAAATTCTGCACATCGGCCCCTTTGACGACGAACCCGCCAGCGTGGCCTTGATGGATCGTTACCTTGCGCAGCAGGGCTACGAAAATGATTTTTCCGACGGCCGGCTGCACCACGAAATCTATCTTTCCGACGCCCGCAAGGTTGCCCCGGAAAAGTGGAAAACAGTGATTCGGCACCCAATCCGAAAAAAGAAACCCGCAAAAGGAGAAGCCGAACATGCAACCTGAGTTTATCAGCTTGACGGCGGAAAATTTGCCCAGGGAGCATTTGTGCTGTATTATCCGTACCCAAAAGCCGCATCCCGGCGTAGAGGCAAAGCGGCAATGGCTTGCCCGGCGGCTTGAGGAAGGGCATGTTTTCCGTAAGCTGAACGCTAAAGCCACGGTGTTTATCGAGTATGCGCCGCTGGAAACCGCGTGGGTGCCCATTGTCGGCGAAAATTATCTGTACATCTACTGCCTGTGGGTGAACGGCGAATATAAGGGCAAAGGGTATGGCCGGCAGCTGATGGAATACTGTCTTGCCGACGCCAGAGCTAAGGGCAAATCCGGCGTTTGCATGCTGGGCGCGAAAAAACAAAAAAGCTGGCTTTCCGATCAGAGCTTTGCAAAAAAGTTTGGCTTTACGGCCGTGGATACTACGCCAAACGGCTATGAGCTGCTGGCGCTTTCGTTTGACGGGACGGCGCCGAAGTTTGCGCCAAATGCCAAAAAGGAAGAAATTGCAGGCAAGGAGCTTACCGTCTATTATGATCTGCAATGCCCGTATACCGAGCAGGGCATCCGCATGACCCGGCAGTTCTGCGAAGAAAATGGGGTGCCTGTATCGTTTTTGGCGGTAGATACGCTGCAAAAGGCCAAGCAGCTGCCCTGTGTGTTCAATAATTGGGCGGTATTTTACCAAGGTAAATTTGAAACGGTGAACCTGCTGAATGACATCTCTCTCCGGCGAATTCTCAAAAAATAAAAGCCCCGCGGGCGGAAAATGAAGCGACAGCCCGCCCGATTCAAACGGCAGAAATCTCCGCAAAGCGCGCCGGGCCGGCCGCCGCAAAAACGCCCGCCCCAAAGGCCAAGGCCGAAAAGCGAAAACATTTCGCGCCCAAGCGGCGATTTTAGGTTGACTGCTGCCCCGCCCTTCGATATACTTACAAGCGGAATTGGCAAATCAGTGTGGGCAAAAATTAGAAAAGAAATCTAAAAAAGAGATACAGCCTCACACACGCCGGGCATTTTTCCGCCCGGCCTTTTTTATCAGACGGTGCGGCAGCCAGCCGCGCACGAAAAGGAGTAAAAATAATGGAACAGCGCGAAAAGACCCTCGACATGATTGTAAACCTGTGCAAGAACCGCGGATACATCTATTCCGGCTCGGAAATTTACGGCGGCCTTGCCAACAGCTGGGATTACGGCCCGCTGGGCGTAGAGTTCAAAAACAACGTCAAGCGCGCATGGATGAAAAAATTTGTGCAGGAAAGCCCGTACAACGTGGGCTTGGACGCTGCCATTTTGATGAACCCGCAGACGTGGATTACAACCGGCCATGTGGGCAACTTTTCCGATCCGCTGATCGACTGCCGCGCCTGCCATAGCCGCCAGCGCGCCGACAAGGTGATCGGCGATATTCACCCCGAGGTGGATGTGGACGGCATGAGCTTTGAAGAAATGGACAAGTTCATCGCCGAGCATGACGATGTGGTTTGCCCTGTATGCGGCAAGCATGATTTTACCCCGATCCGTAAATTCAACCTGATGTTTAAAACGGCGATCGGCGTAACGGAGGATTCCTCCAGCACCTGCTATCTGCGCCCCGAAACTGCGCAGGGTATTTTTGTTAACTTCGCAAATATCCAGCGCACCACGCGCCGCAAGCTGCCGTTTGGCGTATGCCAGGTGGGCAAGGCGTTCCGCAATGAGATCACCCCGGGCAACTTTACCTTCCGCCTGCGCGAGTTTGAGCAGATGGAGTGCGAGTTCTTCTGCAAGCCGGATACCGATCTGGAATGGTTCGCATTCTGGAAAGATTACTGCAAGAACTGGCTGCTTAGCCTCGGCATTCAGGAAGATCACCTGCGCCTGCGTGACCATGAGCCTGCGGAGCTGGCGTTTTATTCCCGTGCAACAACGGATATTGAATATGCGTTCCCGTTCACGCCGTGGGGCGAGCTTTGGGGCATTGCCGACCGCACCAATTATGATTTGAGCCGCCATCAGGAAGCCAGCGGCAAATCGCTTGAGTATTTTGACACCGAAACCAACGAACACTATATCCCGTACGTGATCGAGCCTTCGCTTGGCTGCGACCGTGTGGCGCTGGCATTTTTGTGCGAAGCCTACGATGAGGAGCACCTTACCGACGATAAGGGCAAGGAAGATACCCGCGTTGTGCTGCACCTGCATCCGGCCTTGGCCCCGTATAAGTGTGCCGTACTGCCGCTTTCCAAAAAGCTGGGCGATAAGGCGACGGAGATCCGCAATGAGCTGGCCAAGTATTTCATGGTGGATTACGACGATGCCGGCTCGATCGGCAAGCGCTACCGCCGCGAGGACGAGATCGGCACACCGTACTGTGTCACCGTCGATTTCCAGACCGTCGGCGACGACAAAACCCCGGCCGATAACTGCGTGACGGTGCGTGACCGCGACACGATGGAACAGGTGCGTATCCCTGTGGCCGAGCTGAAAGACTATATCGAGAAAAAGATTGCGTTCTGATCGGGCCGGGAACTTTCCGTTTTGCGGCCTGATCGTTTCGGCACGGCGCAAAAGCGCCGGCAAAAAACGCCCGCAGCCGATGCGGGCGGCAGCGGAGGCAAAATGAAAACAGAACTGCTGGAAAAATATGCGGATTTTATTGTGCGTGTGGGCGTGAACGTGCAGCCGGGGCAAACTTTGCTGGTTTCCTGCCCGCTGGAGGCGGCGCCCTTGGCGCGCCTTTGTGTGCGCAGCGCATATGCGGCCGGCGCGCGGGATGTGCGCGTCGATTGGTACGATGGGCTTACGGCCCGTGCCCGGCTGGAGCTGGGCGACGAGGCGGCGCTAAGCGAGGTAAAGCCTTATCTTGAGCGCAGCTATCTCGATTATGCTGAGAGCGAGGGCGGCGCGTGTGTGCTGCACATTTTGGCCGACGACCCGGAGCTGTATGCCGGCCTTGACGCGGGCAAGATCAACCGTGTCCGCGTGGCGCGCAACCAAAAGCTCAAAACTTGGCGGGATTATACGCTGAACGATAAAATCGCGTGGTGCATTGCCGCGATGCCCTGCCCGGCATGGGCGAAAAAAGTGTTCCCTGAGCTGCCCGAGGCGTCTGCCGTCGAGGCGCTGTGGAACGCCATTTTCGAAGTTTGCCGCGTAACGCACGGCGACCCTGTGGCCGAATGGGAAACGCATATTGCGCGCCTGAACGCATTGCGGGACAAGATGAACGCCTATCACTTTTCTTCGCTGCACTTTTCCAGCGCCAACGGCACCGATTTGAACATCGGCCTTGCCGACGGTGCCCACTGGGAAAGCGCCGCCAGCTTTGACGACCGCGGCACCCTTTTTGTGCCGAACATCCCGACGGAAGAGGTTTTTACCGCCCCGCATAAAGATCATGTGGACGGCGTGGTATACGGCACAAAGCCGTATGCCTATAACAGCCAGCTGATCGAGGATTTCCACGTCACCTTCCAAAACGGGCGCGTGACGGAATACGGCGCAGGCAAAAACGAGGCGCTTCTGGGCGAGCTGTTGGCCAGCGACGAGGGCGCCTGCCATATTGGCGAGGTTGCCTTGGTGCCGGCTTCAAGCCCCATCAACCGCAGCGGCATTTTGTTTTACGATACGCTGTTTGACGAAAATGCGGCCTGCCATATTGCGTTTGGCGCTAGCTATCCCGGCACCTGCAAGGGCGGCAAGGCTATGAACGAGGAAGAGCTGAAAAAGCACGGCATGAACCAATCGGTTATCCATGAAGACATCATGATCGGCGCCGCGGATACTACGGTGACGGGCCTGACGGAAAAAGGCGAGACCGTTACGGTATTTTCCGGCGGAGAATGGGCTTTTTAACCGAAAGGCAAGCAGAATTGCACCGGGCGCCGCCGCAAAGGCGAAGCGCCGCCCAAACCGCGCCGCAGGGAGAAAAATCCCCCTTTTGGCGCGCCGGGGCAGAGAACCGAACAGGAGGAAAATTCTATGGGGAAATATTTTGGTACGGATGGCGTCCGCGGCGTAGCGGGCGAGGATTTGAGCTGTGAGCTGGCGATGAAGCTCGGCCGCGGCGCAGCTGCTGTGTTAACCGACAGCGCCGGCGGCCGCAAGCCTCGCATTTTGATCGGCAAGGATACGCGCATTTCCGGCGATATGCTGGAAGCCTCGCTGACGGCCGGGCTGTGCAGCGTGGGCGCTGATGTTGAGAGCCTCGGCGTCATCCCGACGCCGGCCGTGGCCTACCTTGTGCGCAAGTACCATGCCGACGCGGGCATCGTGATCTCGGCCTCGCATAACCCGATGGAATTCAACGGCATCAAAATTTTTGCCGGCACGGGCTATAAGCTGCCGGACGAAGTAGAAAATCAGATTGAGGCGCACATCGACGCCAACTGCAAGGATATTCCGCTGGCAACCGGCGCGGATGTCGGGCATGTCTCGGTGCGCGGCGATGGCATCCGCGATTATGTGGATTACCTGTTTGATGCGATCCACGGCGATCTTTCAGGGCTGAAGGTATGTATCGACTGTGCCAACGGCGCTTCCGCCGCGGTGGCCCAGCAGCTTTTCCCGCGGCTGGGCGCAAAATGCACCTTCGTGGGCGTTTCGCCGGACGGCAGCAATATCAACCGCGATGTGGGCAGCACCCATCTCGACAACCTTGAAAAAGCCGTTGTCGACGGCGGGTTCGACTGTGGCGTGGCCTTTGACGGCGACGCCGACCGGTGCCTTGCCTGTGACGAAAAAGGGCAGGAGATCGACGGCGATAAAATCATTGCCTTGCTGAGCATGGATATGAAGCGTAAAAACCGTCTGGACGGCGACACGGCCGTGGTTACGGTTATGTCGAACCTCGGCTTTATGAAGTTTATGGAAAAGCAGGGCATCCGCACCGAGCGCACCGCCGTTGGCGACCGCTATGTGCTGGAAAACATGCGCGAAAACGGCTATGCCATCGGCGGCGAGCAGAGCGGCCATGTGATTTTGCTGCACCACGCTACCACGGGCGACGGCGAGCTGACGGCCGGCAAGCTTTTGAAGATGCTTGCCGAGAGCAAACAGAAAATGAGCGAGCTGAACGGCGTGTACACGAAGTTCCCGCAGGTGCTCATCAACGTGGCGGCCACGCCGGCGCAGAAAACCGCCTATAAAGAGGACGAAGTGATCGCGGGCTTTATCGAAAACGAGCAGCAGAAGCTTATGGGCATGGGCCGTGTGCTAGTGCGCGTTTCCGGCACCGAGCCGAAAATCCGCGTGATGGTAGAGGGCGAAAACACCGAAGCTATTCGGATGTGCGCCCAGCGCATTGCCGACATTATCAACCGCCGCGTAATCAAAAATGCGTAAAGGGAGGCCGGCTTTATGCTGATAAGCCTTGTCGTGCCCTGCTATAACGAAGAGCAGGCGCTGCCGCTATTTTATGCGGAGGCAACCCGCGTGGCCGCCGCAATGGAAAAAAGCCACGGCGCTGCTTTCGAGTTTCTGTTTATCAACGATGGCTCGCGGGACGGCACTTTGGAGGGCCTGCGGCGCCTGCATAGGCAGGATGCGCGGGTGCGCTATCTTTCGTTCAGCCGCAATTTCGGCAAAGAGGCCGGTATCTATGCCGGTTTGCAGCATGCCAAAGGGGATTACGTCGCCCTGCTGGATGCCGATTTGCAGGACCCGCCCGCGCTGCTGCCGCAGATGCTGGATGCGCTGCAAACGGGTGAATACGATTGCGCCGCCACGCGCCGTGTAACGCGCAAGGGCGAGCCGAGGCTGCGCAGCTTTTTTGCGCGCGCGTTTTATCGCATCATCAACAAAATGAGCGATACCGAAATTATGGACGGCGCGCGCGATTTCCGCCTGATGACGCGCCAGATGGTGGATTCTGTGCTTTCCATGACGGAATACAACCGCTTTTCCAAAGGCATTTTCAGCTGGGTTGGCTTTGAGACAAAATGGTTCGATTACGAAAATGTCGAGCGCGTGGCCGGCGAAACGAAGTGGAGCTTTTGGAGCCTGTTCCGCTATTCCATCGAGGGCATCGTGGGCTTTTCCACGACGCCGCTGGCGATGGCGGCGCTGTTCGGCGTTTTGTTCTGCGCCATTGCGTTTGTCGGCATCGTATTCATTATCGTGCGCACCCTGATTTTTGGCGACCCAACCAACGGCTGGCCCAGCATGGTATGTATCATTCTGCTGTGCAGCGGCGTACAGCTGTTTTGTACCGGCATTGTGGGCGAATATCTTTCCAAAACCTATCTGGAAGTAAAACGCCGCCCGATTTACATTGTGCGGGAAACGGAGGATGCTCCGCGCCCCGTTACAGAGAAAAGGGAAGACGCAACGTATGCAAATAAAAAATGAAGCAGCGGTGATTCCGATTTTGATCCCGGCGCTTGAGCCGGACAGCCGCCTGCCCGCGCTGTTGGCGGCGCTGCAAAAAGCGGCGCTTGGGCCGATCATCCTTGTGGACGATGGCAGCGGCGAAAGCTACCGCGCGGCGTTTGATACGGCCGAGCGGGAATATGGCTGTATCGTGCTGCGCCATGCCGTCAACCTTGGCAAAGGGCGCGCGCTGAAGGATGCCTTTAATTACTGCTTGAACCGTTGGCCCGGCCTTGTGGGCTGTGTCACGGCCGATTCCGACGGGCAGCATACGCCGGCCTGCATCGAAAAATGCCGCGACGCGCTGCGCGAGACGCCCAACGCCCTGATCCTCGGGGTACGGGATTTTGAAGCAGCCGGCGTACCGACGAAAAGCCGCCTTGGCAACAAGATCACGCGCGTGATCTGTAAGCTGTTGTGCGGCGTTTCGGTGACGGATACGCAGACGGGCCTGCGCGCGATTCCGGCGGCCTTTATGAAAAGGCTGCTTTCCACGCCGGGCGAGCGTTTTGAGTTCGAGACGCAGATGCTGATCGAATCGAAAGACGTCTGCAAAATCCGGGAGGTCCCGATCGAAACGGTGTATGATTCCCGCGAAAACCACACTACGCATTTTGATCCGCTGCGCGATTCCGTGCGCATCTACCGTATCTTTGGCGGCGTGTTTGTGAAGTTCTTGTTTTCGTCGCTTTCTTCAAGCGTCGTCGATCTTGTGCTGTTCAGCCTGTTCTGCCGGCTGTTCAAGGGCGATTTCGCGGGCGTGGGATATGCTGCCGCGGCCACGATCGCGGCGCGCGTGATTTCGGCCACGTACAATTACCTTATCAACTATAGCATCGTTTTCAAAAGCAAGGCGGCGCATCACCGCTCGGCGCTGCGGTATCTGGCGCTGGCCTGTGTGCAGATGGCATGCAGCGCCACGTTGGTAACGGGCATTTTGGCGCTGGCGCCGCTGGCGCCGGAGCTGTGGGTGAAAATTCCGGTGGATGCTCTGCTGTTTTTTATCAGCTACTGTATCCAGCGCGAATTTGTATATCGATAAAGAAAAATCCTCTGCGGCTGTGCGTTGGGCGCGGCCGCGGGGGATTTTTTTGCGGGGGCGGCCGGCGCTTTTGCAAGGAAACTTCCGCGGCGAAATATGCTGCGCCTCGGCGCGCCGATTTGGGCGATTTTATTGCATTTATCTGACGGGAATAGTAAAATAGAATCGTATTGATTTATGCTGCCGGGATTCAGGCAGCGAACGAAAAAAGAAACGGGAGCTTGCCGGCATGAAAAACAACGTTTCGGTCAAAGGATGGAAAGAGCGCATCCTGAATCGGGAGTATTCTCCCGCATTGTGGCTGTGGATTGCCGCCTGCGGCGTGATTTTGCTCTTGAGCGTTTCGCATACGTATAACGATCTGCTCATTACCGTTAAGCAGAGCATCCACTTTTGGGATCTGCTCGGGCAGGGGCGCCCGCTGGATTTCTATCAGGATTCCATCATGTATACCGGCAACATCTGGTATAACTGGCAGCCGCAGGGCGCCGGCTATCCTTTTTTGGTGTATCTGGTGTTTGCGGTTTGGAATTTTCCGCTTTGGCTTGTTGAGCAGCGCATCGGCGATGGCCTGCTGAACAGCCTGCCGTGCCTTTTCTGGACAAAGCTGCTGCTGATGCTTGCGATCGCGCTTTCGGCGCGCGCCATGTACCGCATCGTCTCCCGCTTTGAAGAAACCGAGGCCCGCCGCCAGCAAGTTGTGTTTGCTTACCTTACCGGCATCTTGCTGCTTTCGGGCACCTGCATCGCCAGCCAGTACGACATCATCACCTCGCTGTTTATTCTGATGGGGCTGGATGCGTGGCTTCAGGATAAGCACACCGTTTTTGTGGCCTGCTTTGCCTTTGCGGTGGGCTTTAAGTATTTTGCGTTTTTGCCGTTTGCGCCGCTTTTGCTGCTGGGCGAAAAGAACCTGCTTAAAATTTTGCGCGATGTGGTGCTTGTATGGGTGCCGACACTGCTTTTGCAGCTGCCGTTTTCCATCGGCGACAGCACGCGCGGCTTGGTGATGGGCTCGACTAAGCGCCTGATTACGAAGTTTGTCCGTGTGGATTGCCAGCTGGGCGATACACAGTTCTGCTGGTTTATTCTGGCGGTGGCGGCGGTGTGCCTATGGTGCTATTTCTCACCGAAGAAACCGCGGCTTGCCTTAAAAGGCCATGTGTTTTTTGCCGAGCTGGCCGCAATGGGAACGTTTTGCATTTTGGCGGGCATTTTCCCTTACTGGGCGGTGCTGGCCATGCCGTTTTTTGTGCTGGCGGCGTTTTGCGCGCCCGAGCCGCTGCGCGCCAAGGCTGTTTTGTGCGAGACGGCCATGAGCGCTATGATGTACATTTTGCACATGCTCAATTATGATTTCATCTATGGCTCGCGCACGATGCTTTCTATGATTTGGCCGCGCATTTTGGGCGTGACGGGCATCAAGTTTGAATCGGTGGGCTTCGCTTTGTTCAAAAAGATCGGCATTACCGATCCGATCTATTTTTCGGCAATCATGGTATTGGCGTGGGTGGCGCTGATGCTGCTGTGCTATCCGCGCCGCAAGGCGCCGGATGCGGCAGCGTTGGCCGAAAGCTGGTACGAGCCGCCTTTTTCCATTGTGTTCTACGGCCGCATGATCGCGAACTGGTTTTTGGCGTTCATCCCGACGATCGTATTTTTCATGTCGGTGTTTGAATATTACAGCGGTGTGCGTTAAAGCGCCGGCGTGTGCTGCCGCGCCCTGTGCTGTGGCTGCCCTGCGGCCCGGCGGTGGGGCGCGGCAGCGTGTTATATGCTGATAAAGGAGAGACATCGTTGGAAAATTCCGCACAAAACGGAAAAAAGGCCGCGGGGCGCGCGGTAAGCGATCTTGTGCTGTGCACGGCTTCGGTGCTGCTGCTGAACATCGTTACGCAGTTTGGCATTTACCCTTTCTTGGAGCGGCGCATGGGCGAGGCAGCCTATGGTAACGTGCTGTATCTGTTGGGCATCGGCAATATCGTGGCATCGAGCTTCGGCTCGGCGCTGGCGAACTTCCGCCTCGTGCAGCAAAACGGCGCGCGCACCTCAAACGGCGATTATCTGCGCGCGCTGGGGATTTTCTGCGCGTTCGTGTTTCCGGCCGCGGCGGCGCTGGGGTGGATGAGCGAAAAAGGCATTTTGCTGGCGCTGGGCTTCGGGCTGCTGTGCTGCCTGATGGTCAGCCGCAACTATGTGACGGTCGCTTTCCGGCTGGACATGAATTTCAAGCGTTTCTTTTTGCTGTATGCCTGCCTTGCCGGCTTTGCGCTGGCCGGGCTGGGGCTTTATCTGCGCGGCGCAGGGTGGCTTGTGATCTTTTTGCTGAGCGAGGCCTCTGCGCTTGTGTTCGTACGGCTGTTTGGGCAGATTTTGCGCGGCGACATGGCCACGACACCGCACAAAAATTTTGTCATCAAGGAATGCCTCTATCTCGCGGCGGGCTATTTTTGCAATGTGGCCGCGCTGAACCTTGACCGCATCTTCCTCAAAAACCTTGTCAGCAGCGAGGCTGTGACGGTATATTATGTGGCGGCGCTGCTGGGCAAAACGGTGGCGCTCGTTGTCGGGCCGATCAACAGCGTGGTGCTTAGCTATTTAAGCCGCTATAACGTCAAGGTGCGCCGGCGTGAGTTTGGCCTGTTGGTGGCGGCGCTTGCCGTGCTGACGTGCATCGGCGTCGGGGCCTGCCGGCTCGTGGGGCCGATCTTTATGCAAATCTTGTATCCGGGCGTATACGAAAAAGCGATGCCCTATCTCGTCGTGGCCAGCGCGGCGCAGATTTTATATTTTGCTAATGACATCATGATGGTGTTTTTGCTGACGTTCAGCGATGTGAAATGGCAGCTGCGGGTGCAGGCCGTGTTTCTGGCCGTGCTGGCCGCGGCCGATTTGGCGGCCGGGCTTTTGGGCGGCGGGCTGCGCGCCTTTGCGGGCGTGACGTTTGCCGTAAACCTTGCCTGTTTCTTCGGTACGGCGGCGCTTGGCTTTTGGAACTTACGGAAAAAAGGGGAGGCAAAGGCATGAAGGCCGGAATTCTGACGATCTACAAAACAGGAAACTACGGCGCAACCTTGCAGGCCTATGCGACGAAAAAAGCCGTGGAGGCCCTGGGGGCCGAGGCCGAGATCCTGCCCTACTGTGCCAAAAGCATCGAGACGAAGATCGACCGCGAATTTATCCGGCGGCGCGGCATGTTTGGCACGGCGGTGGCGCTGGCCGAAAAGCTTTATTATGCGCCTCGCATGAAAAAGACAATGCGCTGGGTAGAAAGCTATGCGCCCGGGCCGATGCTTTCCCGCGCAGACCTTGCCCGCCTGAACGGGCAGTATGATGTGTTTATCGCGGGCAGCGACCAGATTTGGAACCCGGATATTCAGCATGGCGACTACGCCTATTTCCTCGATTTTGTGGACGAGCCTACGCAAAAATGCAGCTATGCCTCAAGCTTTGGCACCGATACACTGGCCGGCGATTACCGCGATACCTGCGCGGCGCTTTTGCATGGGTATCGTGTGCTGACCGTGCGGGAGGAATCCGGCGCGGACCTTGTTGAGCAGCTTACGGGCATACGCCCGCCCGTCGTGCTCGATCCGACAATGCTGCTTGCGCGGGAAACATGGGAAAGTCTTCTGCCGCCGGCAAAGGGCAAAACAAAGTACATTTTTGTGTATCAGATGGCACATTCCGGCATGCTGGCGCGGCTGGCGAAAGCGGTGCGCGCGCGCGCGGGCGGCCGCATTGATTTTGTGCCGTTCCCCATCGGCGGCGCATGCGCGGCACACTGCCACTTGGGGCTTTCACCGCTGGAATGGGCGCGCCGCATCCATGATGCGGAGTTTGTGCTGACGGATTCCTTCCACGGGCTGGTGTTTTCTATTTTGTTCCATCGGCCGTTTTACTATGTTGTTACGTCCGATACCGTGAAAAAGCGGTTGGCGCGCGCAACGACGCTGCTTGCAAGCCTCGGCCTTTCGAGCCGTATGCTTACCCAAGAAAGCCAGCTCGATACCGCCGCTTCGATCGACTGGGCTGATGTGGATAACCGCCTTGCAACGCTGCGCGAGCGCTCGCTGGCACAGCTCGAAAGGATGGTACGGCCATGAACGAGACGGTGAAAGCCGATAAGACAGCCTGCTGCGGCTGCGGCGCCTGCTTTTTGGCCTGCCCGGTAGGGGCAATTACGCTGCGGCCGGACGACGAGGGTTTTGCGTATCCCGAAATTGACGCCGAAAAGTGCATCCACTGCGATATTTGCCGCAAGGTATGCGGCTTCGGCCTGCCGGGCGCCGGCGCCGAAAAGCCCGGCCATACGCAGGCCCCGGCCGTTTTTGCGGCGCGGAAAGCGGGCGGCGGCCACTGGCAGAGCCGCTCGGGCGGGGCGTTTGCCGCGCTGGCCGAAACGATCTTGGCAATGGGCGGCGTAGTGTATGGCGCGGCTTTAATGCCGGGCTGTGAGACGGTACGCCATGTGCGCGCCGCTGCGCCGGCCGAGCTGGCCCCTCTGCGCGGATCAAAATATCTCCAAAGCGAGGCCGCCGAAGCGATGCGGCAGGCGGCCGAGGACCTTGCCGCGGGCAAAACGGTGCTGTTCAGCGGCGTGGCCTGCCAGATCGACGGGCTGTACCGCCTGCTGGCGCAAAAGCATATCTCTGCCCACACGCTGTATACCTGCGACATCGTGTGCCACGGCGTACCCAGCCCGAAAGTGTGGCGGGATAATCTTGCTTATCTAACGAAAAAATACGGCGCTGCGCCCGAAACCGCCCAGTTCCGCGATAAGCGCATGGGCTGGCGCGCGCATATTGAATCCTACACTGTGGGCGGAAAAAAGCATTTCTCCAACCGCTTTACGCAGCTGTACGGGCAGGGCCTTATTACGCGGCCGGCCTGTGCGGCATGCAGCTACTGCCGTGTGCAGCATCCGGCCGATCTCACACTTTCGGATGGGTGGAATGTAAAGGCTGCCGCACCGGAATGGGACGATAATCAGGGCGTATCGTGCATTTTGGTGCAGACGGAAAAAGGGCAGGCCCTGCTGGAAAAGTGCGGGGCGCTTCTGGAAAGAAAACCCGTGCCGATGGGCTATCAGGGCCAGCCGAACCTGATGCGCGCCTCACAGCCCGGCGCGGCACGGGCCGATTTCTGGCGCCTTTACCGCGAAAAGGGCTATGCGGCCGCGGTAAAACGCTATGCTTCCAGCCTCAAAGAGCTGGCAAAGATCCCGTACAATCTGCTGAAAAACCCGAAGCGGTAAGCGAAAGCCGCGCCTATGCCCGAAACACACCATAACGATCGGAGGAAGCGCCTGTGGAAACGCCGCGTCTCGGCATTTTTTACACCTGCAACGATGCTTATGCGCCCTTTGCGGGCGTTTCGATGGTATCCTGCTTTGAAAATAACAGGGATATGCCGGGCCTTGCGGCGTACCTGATCGGTGACGGCATCTCGGCCGAAAACCGGCAAAAGCTCGCGGATGCGGCAAAAGCTTACGGCCGCACCTTTACGCTGATTGATGCGGCGCCCGTGCTCGAAACTATCCGCGGCATCAGCATTGCGGCGTGGCGCAATACCACGATCGCCAACGCGCGCATTTTTTACGAAGAGGCCTTTGCCGGGGTTGCGCTGCCGCCGCGCCTTTTATACCTCGATTGCGATACCCTCATTACGGGCAGCCTTGCGCCGCTTGCGGCGTTCGATCTGGGCGAAAAGGCCGCCGGCATGGTGCAGGATTCGCTGGCATACCCGTATAAGGCCACGGTGGGCTTTGCGCCCGAAGAAGCCTACTGCAACGCCGGTGTGCTGCTGATCGACACGGCCGCGTGGCGGGCGCATGGCTGCACAAAAGCCTTGATCGCCCATCTGCGCGATACCCGCAAGGATTATGTGATGGCTGATCAGGACATTTTGAATGTCGTGCTGAAAGACGACCGCGCTGTGCTGCCGGCCACCTATAACGCCCAGCCGATCCACCGCGCCTACCGCGCAAAGGATTACTTTGCCGTGTACCCGCAGCCGGCCTATTATGCGCCCGCCGAGCTGGAAGCGGCGGCCGAAAAAGCGGCCATCCGCCACACTTTCCGCTTCTTGGGCGATTTTCCGTGGCATGCGGGCAACCTGCATCCCGACACCCCGGAATTTGATCGCTATCTTGCGCTTTCGCCGTGGAAGGGCTATGAAAAAAAGCCTTCCGGCGGGGGGGCGGTGTTCCGGCTGGAAAAGCTTTTGTACCGAACCTTGCCCAAGCGCTGGTTTTTACGCCTGTTTGCCGCGGTGCAGCTGCACGGCTACCAAAAGCAGGAGGCCGCGCTGCAGGCGCGGCATAAGGCGGGCTGAAATAGGGCCTGCAAAACTTTTCGGATGATGCACACCGCGGCCGCCGGTTCCGGCAAAAAGGAGTAAAACATGAGTGAAATTCATCTTTTGGATTGTACGCTGCGCGACGGCGGCTATCTGAACGACTGGAAGTTCGGCCACGACAATATCCTCAATATCTTTGAGCGCCTGACGGCCGCCGGCATCGACATCGTGGAAGTGGGCTTTTTGGATCAGCGCCGCCCGTTTGACCCCGACCGCACGATCCAGCCCGACTGCGCGAGCTATAACCGCAACATGGAGGGCCTCGATAAAGGCCATTCGCTCGTTACTGCGATGATTGATTACGGAACCTGCGATCTCTCACACCTGATGCCTGCCGAGCAATGCTTTCTCGATGGCATCCGCATTATTTTCAAAAAGCACATCATGCACGAGGCCATCGCTTTCTGCAAACAGGTAAAAGCGCTGGGCTACAAGGTGTTTGCGCAGGCGGTATCCATCACAAGCTATAACGATGAAGAATTTACCGAGCTGCTGGGCCTTGTTAACGAGCTGGAGCCGTATGCGTTTTCGCTTGTGGATACTTACGGCTTGCTGCACAAAGAAAGCCTTGAGCACTACTACCGCTTTGCCGACCGCCTGCTGAAACCGGGCATCACGCTGGGGTATCATGCGCACAACAACTTTCAGCTGGCCTATGCCAACTGCGCCGAGGTGATCGAAAACCCGCCCGAGCGCCCGACCGTCGTAGACGGTACGCTGTACGGCATGGGCAAAAGCGCCGGCAACGCCCCGCTGGAGCTGCTGACGATGACGATGAACCAGAAGTTCCCCGGACGGTACGATCAGAGCCAGCTGCTTGAGGCCATCGAGACGAACATCCTCGAGATGTACCGCCGCACACCGTGGGGGTATCAGTTTAAGTTTTTCCTCGCGGCCTCACACGATTGCCACCCGAACTATGTTACTTATCTGACGGATAAACGCCAGCTTTCCATCAAATCTATCAGCGAGATATTGAACCGCCTTGAGGGCGAAAAGAAGCTGCTTTACGATCAGGCAACCATCGAAAAGCTCTATCTCGATTACCAGAAAAAAGAGTGCGATGATGCCGCTGACCTCGCCTGCCTGAAAGAAAAGCTTGCGGGCAAAAAGGTGCTGCTGCTGGCGCCGGGTAGCTCGCTTGTGGGCGAAAAGGCTGTGATTGACGCTTGCATTGCGGGCGAAAAGCCTTTTGTGATTTCCGTCAATCAGCTGCCGGATTACCCCGTCGACGCAGTGTTCCTCTCGAACGCGCGGCGCTATATTCAGATGGCGACGGCGCTGCATGAGCGCAAGGCCTGCCCGGCCGTGATCGCAACCTCAAACGTGACGAGCGCACAGGGCGAGTTCGATTTCACGCTGAATTACGGCAGCCTACTGGACGAAGGGGCCGAATATCCGGATAACCCGCTGATTATGCTTCTGAAGCTGGCGGGCCGGTGCGGCGCGGCCGAGGTGCTTTTGGCCGGGTTCGACGGCTACACCACGGCTGGCACCTCGAACTTCGCAAACCCGAACATGGAGTATTCTTTTACGCGCGAAAAGGCCGAGCTGCTGAACGCCTACGCGAAAGAGAGCCTTGCCCGGCTGGGCAAAACGGTGCCGTATCGCTTTTTGACGAAGAGCTACTATAACGGCACCCTGAAAGGATAACACGACGATGCAGATCAAACTTTCCCAGTACATTGCGGATTTTCTCGTAGCCCACGGCGTAAAGCATAACTTTACCGTAACGGGCGGCGGCGCCATGCATTTGAACGACGCGCTCGGCCACAAGGCGGGCCTTACGAGCATCTATAACCATCATGAGCAGGGCAGCGCCATCGCGGCCGAGGCGTATGCGCGCCTTACGGGCGAAGTGGCCTGCGTGTGCGTAACAAGCGGCCCCGGCGGCACAAACGCTATCACCGGCGTAATGGGCGGCTGGGTCGACAGCATCCCGATGCTGATTCTTTCGGGGCAGGTAAAGCGCGAGACAACGATCTGGTCGGTGCCGGGGCTGCCGTTGCGCCAGCTGGGCGATCAGGAGTTTGATATTACGCACAGCATCGCCAATATGACAAAATACTGCGCGATGGTTACGGCGCCGGAAAAAATCGCCTATCATTTGGAAAAGGCATGGTTCTTGTGCCATGCGGGCCGCCCGGGGCCGGTTTGGCTCGACATCCCGCTGGATGTGCAGGGGGCTATGATCGAGACGGACAGCCTGCCGCATTTTGATGCGGCCGCCGAGGGCTACACGGCCGTACCGCCGATTTCGGCCGCGCTGGCCCAAACGATCCTCGAAAAACTGCGCACAGCCAAGGCGCCCGTGCTTTTGGTGGGCACAGGGGTGCGGGTGGCGGGCGCCTACCCGGAATTGCAGGCCTTGATCGAAAAACTGCATATCCCGGTTGTTACCGCGTGGAACGCGAACGACACCGTGCCCTTCGAGGACCCACACTTTGCCGGGATGCCCGGCACAGTGGGCACACGCGGCGGTAACTTCGTGGTGCAGAATGCGGACGTGCTGCTTTCGCTGGCGTGTCGGCTGAATATCCGCATGATTAGCTACAATAAACACGACTTTGCGAAAAATGCGTACAAAATCATAGTGGACGTGGACGAAAACGAGCTGAAAAAGCCCACGATTACGCCCGATTTGCCCGTATGCGGCGATGTAAAGCAGGTTTTGCAGGCCATGCTGGCGCAGGATTATACGCCAAACCCGGCGCATGCGCCGTGGCTTGCTTGGTGCCGCGCGATAAATGCAAAATACCCTGCGGCACTTCCGGAGTACCGCCATGCGGGCGCGCCGATCAACCCGTATATCTTCAACGATCTGTTGTTTACAGCGCTTGCCCCCAGCGATCAGATCGCCTGCGGCAACGGCAGCGCCTGCGTTGTTACCTTTCAGGGCTGCAAGATCAAGCCCGGCCAGCGCATGTTTACAAATTCCGGCTGTGCGGCGATGGGCTACGGCCTGCCCGCGGCGCTGGGCATGGCTGTGGCACGGCCCGAAAAACGCACGATCTGTATTGACGGCGACGGCAGCATCATGATGAATTTGCAGGAGCTGGAAACGATTGCCTACAACCATCTGAATGTGAAGATCGTGCTGCTTTCCAATCATGGCTACCACTCTATCCGCCAGACGCAGCAAAACCTCTTCAAAGGGCGGCCGCTTGTGGGCGTGAGCGATGAAAATGGCGTGGGAATGCCGGACTTTGCAAAGCTGGCCGAGGCGTTCGGCTTTGCGTACTACCGCCTCGACAGGGAAGAGGATGCACAGGATACCCTGCGCACGGCGCTTTCGGCCGAAGGCCCCGTATTCCTTGAGGCCGTAACCGACCCAGCACAGAACTTTGCGCCAAAGCTTTCCTCGAAGGTTTTGCCCGATGGCCGGATCGTCTCGCCTTCGCTGGATGATATGTTCCCATTTTTGCCGCGCGCCGAGTATGAGGCCGACCGCTATATGCCGCAAAACGGCTGACAGCGCAGGCACAAAATGCAGCACCGCAAAAAGCAGGGCATTGCGCAAGCTTTGGTGGGCCGTGCCGCGGCAAAGTTCCGATCGGAGGATGCATGCGAAAACTCATTATTTTTGATTTCGACGGCACATTGGCCGATACGCTGACGGACGTGGCCCTTTGCTTTAACGAGGCCCTGCGGCAAAACGGTTTTGCGCCGCACCCGCTGGCCGCGTTCGGCGGGTTTGTGGGCGGCAACCTCGAGACGGTTGTTTCGCGCATGCTGCCGCCCGGCGCCGTTACGCCGGAAAATATCGACCGTGTGAAGCTTTGCTACCGCGCGCTTTACCTGCACAGCAAAAAGCCGAACACCGCGCCGTATCCGGGCATTCCGGCCCTGTTGGAAAAGCTGCGGGCGGCGGGCCGTATCTTGGCCGTTAACTCGAACAAAGGCCAAAAGCTGCTGGACGATATGGTAGAAAAGACGTTCCCACAGGGAACATTTGCCGCCGTCGTCGGCTATGAAGAAAGCCGCCCCTCGAAGCCCGACCCTGCGGGCATTGACGAGATCTGCCGCGCCTGCGGCCTTGCGCGGGCCGACGCCGTTTATGTCGGCGACGGGCAAAGCGATGTCGACACAGCTGTGCGGGCCGGCATCCCGTGTGTCTTTGTGGCATGGGGGCAGGGAGATCATGCGCTGGCGGCCGCGCCGGGCGTGGCCGCGGCCGCCGATGCGGCACAGCAGCTCGAAACGATTTTGCTGGGCCAAATCTGAGGATTCACCGCCTGCGGCCGCGGAGTTACAGGATCGGAAAATGCGCCCCGGCGGCGCCGAATCGATCCGGGAACTTGCCGCTGCACGAGCGTGTGCCCGGCGCGAAAGGAAAAGAGGCAGTTTTGATGCAAACACAAACGCGAACAATCCGCTCGGCGGTAATTACCGGGCCGACAGGCGCTATCGGGCGGGCCCTTTGCAGCCTGCTGGCCGCAAAGGGCGTTACCGTGTATGCAGTGTGCCGCCCGGGCAGCCCGCGCGCCGCTGCGCTGCCGCAAAGCGAATGGGTTCACCCCGTCGTGTGCGACATGGCGGCGTTGGACACGCTGAAAACGCTGCTGCCCGGCGGGGCGGACGCTTTTTTTCATTTCGCATGGGCACACACCATCGGCCCCGGGCGCGACGATATGCCGGCCCAAATTGAAAATATCCGCTGTACGCTTGCGGCGGTGGATGCGGCGGCGGCGCTGGGCTGCCAAGTATTTGTCGGCTCCGGCAGCCAAGCCGAATACGGCCGTGTCGAGGGCAAGCTGCGGCCCGATACGCCGTGCTCGCCCGAAAACGGCTACGGCATGGCGAAGCTTTGCGCCGGGCAAATGAGCCGTGTTGCCTGCCAAAAGCAGGGCATCGCGCACGTCTGGGCGCGTGTATTAAGCGTATACGGCCCCGGCGACGGCGCGGCGACGATGATCTCTTCAGCCATCCGTGCGCTATTGGAGAAAAAGGTGCCCGCCCTGACAAAAGGCGAGCAGCGTTGGGATTACCTTTATGCCGGCGATGCGGCGCGCGCCTTTTGGGCGATGGCCGCGCGCGGAAAGGACGGCGCGGTATATCCCGTTGGCTCGGGGCAGGCACGGCCCCTGCGGGAATACATCGAGACGCTGCGCGACGCGATCGACCCGGCGCTGCCGCTGGGCTTTGGGCAGGTGCCTTATGGGCCGCGGCAGGTAATGCATTTGGAAGCCGACCTTTGCGCCCTCACGGCGGATACCGGCTTTGTGCCCGAAACGCCCTTTGCCGAGGGCATCCGCAAGACGATCGAAAGCATGCAGGAGAAAACAGTATGAGCGACAAAAAAGTGATTTCCGTAATGATCCCGTGCTACAACGAGGTGGAGAACGCGCGCCCGATCTATGAGGCTGTGCGCAATGAGATCACCGCGCATTGCCCCGCCTATGATTATGAGATTCTGTTCATCGACAATAAATCAACCGACGGCACCCGCGAAGTGATCGAGGACATCTGCACGGCGGATAAGCGCGTAAAAGCCATCTTCAACTGCAAAAACTTTGGCCAGTTCAACAGCCCTGTTTACGGCATGCTGCATACTACGGGCGATTGCACGATCACGATCTGCGCCGATTTTCAGGACCCTGTCGAGCTGATTCCGCAGTTTGTGGCCGCGTGGGAAGAAGGCTATAAGATCGTCATCGGCAAAAAGACACGCAGCAAGGAAAACCCGCTGATGTATTTTGCGCGCGGCTGCTATTATAAAGTTATCAAAAAAATGAGCAGCGTCGAGCAGATTGAGCAGTTTACGGGCTTTGGCCTGTATGACCGCAGCTTTTTGGAGACGTTGCGCCAGCTGCACGACCCGACGCCCTTTATCCGCGGCATCGTGGCCGAGCTTGGCCCCGAACGCAAGGAAATCGCTTATACGCAGCCTAAGCGCCGCGCGGGCAAAACGCATAACAACCTTTATACGCTGTATGATGCGGCGATGCTCAGCTTTACGAGCTACACAAAAGTGGGTATGCGGCTGGCGACGTTTCTGGGCTTTTTCGTGGCAGGCCTGAGCTTTTTGTGCGGCCTGTTTTTCCTGATCGCAAAGCTGCTGTTCTGGAGCCGCTTTTCGGCCGGATATGCCCCCACGATGATTGCTGTGTTCTTTATGGGCGGCATTCAGCTTGTGTTTTTGGGTTTCTTGGGCGAGTATATCATGAGCATGAATACGCGCGTAATGAACCGGCCTTTGGTGGTGGAAGAAAAGCGCATCAATTTTGACGCAGAAAACGAGACGGCAAAGCCGTAAACAATAAGCGCGGCAAAGCAAAAACAAGAAAGCGGGGCGAAGAGATGATTCGAGTTTTGGAATGTGTGGTGGGTATGAACCGCGGCGGCATCGAGACGCTGCTGATGGAGCTTTACCGCCGGATGGACCGCAGCCAAGTACAGCTGGATTTTCTTGTCAGCCTCGACGGTGTATATGACGCAGAAATTTTGAAGCTGGGCGGGAAAATCTATCACACACCCTTTATTTCGCGCGTCGGCCCGTTTGCGTATGCGGCTAATTTGCGCCGCTTTTTTGCCGCACACCCGGAATACCGCATCGTGCATGCCCACATGGATAAGTTTGGCGCCGAGGTAATGCGTGAGGCTAAAAAGGCGGGCGTACCCGTGCGTGTTTTGCATTCACACAGTATCCTGAACGAGGGCGGCGCAGCCTATCAGCTCGTGAAAAACTATTACGGCCGCTTTTACCGCGACGCGACAGATTATTTTGCATGCAGCCGCGCGGCGGCCGATTTTCTGTTTGGGCCGGAGGCCGCGCGGGCCGTACTTTTGAAAAACGGCGTGGATACCGCGCGCTTTGTGCCGGATCTGACGCCGCCCCCCGCGGGGCGGTTCACCATCGGGCATGTGGGGCGCTTTTTACCCGCGAAAAACCATGCCTTTTTGCTCGAGGTATTTGCCGCCGTGCACAAAAAAACGCCCGAGGCAAACCTTGTGCTGGTGGGCGAAGGCCCGCTGCGCGCCGAAATGCAGCAAAAAGCGCAGGAGATGGGGCTTGCCGAGGCGGTGACATTTACCGGCCCGGCAGAAGACGTGGCGCCCCTCGAAAAGGATTGGGATGTGTTCGTGATGCCGAGCAAATTTGAGGGGCTGGGCATCGTGCTCATCGAGGCACAAAGCTGCGGCATCCCTTGCGTGGCGTCGGATACCATCCCGCAGGAGGCGAACGTGACGGGCACCGTGCAGTACCTGCCGCTGGCCGCCGGCGCCGAAAAGTGGGCCGAGGCCATCCTTGCCGCGCGCGGGCAGCCCAAGGCCGACCGCCGCGCACAAATTCGCGCGGCCGGATATGACATCCAGACCTCGGCCGATTTTTTGCAGGCATTTTATCTCCAAAAAGCAGGGGAGGCGGGGCAATGAGGCTTTTGTTTGCGCTGGATGAAATCTACAGCGGCGAAAGCGCCAATATCCGCCTTGTAAAACAGCTGGCGAAAAACCTCGCGGCAAAAGGGGCGGATGTCCGCTTTCTGGTAAACTGCCTGCCGGAGCAGCAAAGCGATTTCGCCGGGCTTGCGGCCGAATTCTTTACCTGCACGGCCGATAAGGCCAGCTACGAAGCGGTGAAGGCCGCGCGTGAGGCGGGCAAGGGCACGGCCGGGCAGGCGCTGGCCCTTTTGGCACACCCCGCCGCCGCGTGGAATATCGTTAGCACCGTGCTTTGGAAAAAGACGCTTGCCGAGGCACCGTGGCGGCGCGCGATCGAGCAGGCTTGTGCCCATACTTGCTATGACGCAGTGATCGCGGTATCCTGCCCGCATTATGTGATGCTTGCGCTGGGCGGGGCCGCGATCTCGGCGAAAAAAATTTGCTATATGCTTGATCCATACTGGTCGAACACGTCGATGCCGTATGCTGTCAGCCTGAAACGCGAACAGGCGCTTTACCAAAAAATTGACGGCGCGTTTATTACGGATTTGATGTATGCCGAAAATCAGGCCTGCGCGCTGGCAGCCTACAAGGAAAAAATGCATGTGCTGCCTTTCCCCGGCATCAGCGAAAAGCAGGATACCGGCACCGCAGACACGTATACACTGGCCGGAAAAATACAAATGGTATATATTGGAAACCTGTATCCCGCCGCACGGGATCCCGAGCCGCTTTTTCGGCTTTTGGCGGCGCTTCCGGCAGAGTTTGGGCTTTCGATTTTTGGCGGCGGGCGCGAGGGCTTTGCGCCGGGCTATTTTGCCGCATGGCAAAAAAAACTTGGCGATCGCCTTTTGCTGCATGGCCCGGTGGATGCCAAAACGGCTTCCGATCTTTTGTTTCGCGGCGATGTGCTTGTGAACGTGGGCAACCGCGTGGCAAATCAGCTGCCCAGCAAGGTGTTTGAATATTTAAGCGCAGGGCGGCCGATCCTGAACCTTTTTTGCTTGGATGTCTGCCCGTCACTGCCGTATTTTGCCCGTTGCCCCTTAGCGCTGAATGTCCGGGCAGGGGACTTTTCCCCCGAGACGCTGCAAAAAGTGGAAAACTTTTGCCGGGCTGCTAAGGGCCGCAGCCTGCCCTACCGCCAAATAGAGGCGCTTTTCCCCGCGAACACGGCCGAGGCCGTTGCAGCGGAGTTTTTGCGCGTGGCCCAAGAAATCGCAGGTGCCTGAATGAAAGTTTTATGGTATGTGAACATTGTGCTGCCCGCGGCGGCGGCGCATTTTGGCTTTGGGCAGACAAACGGCGGCGGCTGGCTGGAAGCACAGGCAACGCAGCTGGCGCAAAGCGGGGTGCAGCTTTCGATTTTGCATGCGACGCCGCTTGTAAAAAAGCCACAGCGCGCGGCGCTTGCAGATGGCATCACGTATCTGCTTGTGCCGCCTTCGGCCGACCAAACGCATTTCTTTGGGGCCGCGCTCGATTCCGAAAAGCCGGATCTTGTGCATATCTTCGGCACGGAGTATGCTTATAACCTAGCGATGGCCGCCGTCTGCCGTGCGGCACATCAACCCTATGTGGTTTCGATACAGGGCATCATGGCCGAATGCGCGCGCCATTACGCCGACGGCCTGCCCGCGCGTTATGCCCGTGTCGATCCACTCATCCGGCTGATGAAAAAAGTGTATTATGCCGACAGCATCGCGCTGGCACAGCAGGAATTTGCCGCGCGCGGCAAAGCCGAAAGCGAAATGCTGCCCGGCTGCCCGTATCTAATCGGCCGTACCGCATGGGATAAAGCCTATTTGGCCGAGCATGCGCCGCAGGCTTACTACTTTTCGATAAATGAAAATCTGCGCGCGCCGTTTTATTCCGGCGAACGGTGGGCTTATGATGCCTGCCGCCCGCACAGCATTTTTGTCAGCCAAGCGTTTTACCCGATCAAGGGCTTTCATCAGCTTTTGAAAATTCTGCCGGCCCTGATCGCGCGCTACCCCGATTTGAAAGTGTATGTCGGCGGGCAGAAAGCCTACTCGCTCGGCAACGCGCTGCTGGATGCCGGCGTCGATCGCTTTTTTGAATATCAGCGCTATTTGAAGCAGCAAATTAAGGCAAAAGGCCTTGCGCCCTATCTTACGTTTTTAGGCCCGCTTTCGGCCGAACAAATGAAGCAGCAGTATCTGGCATCAAACGTGTTTTTATCGCCGTCTACCGTCGAAAACAGCCCAAACTCCGTCGGCGAGGCGATGTTGCTCGGCGTACCCGTCGCGGCAAGCCGCGTGGGCGGCACACCTTCGCTTTTGACGGATGGGCAGGACGGCATTCTCTACGATTTTGAGGATTTGGCGGCTATGCAGGCCGCTGTCTGCCGCCTTTTCGACGACCCGGCGGCTGCCGCGGCGTATGGCGCGCGGGCGGCCGCGCATGCCGCCAAAACGCACGACCGTACCCAAAATACAAAGGAGCTTTTAGAGGCATATGAGCAGATTCTCCATGACAGCATGGCAAAAGAAAACCCCTGAAAACCGAAGAAGCTGCGGCGTGGCCCTTGTGCTGGCGCTGAAAGCATGCCTTTTCTTTTCCACAGGGGTGGCGACAGGCGCGGATACGGCCTCCTATGCGGAGATCGATGGCTTTGCCATTTTCGGCGGCAGGCTGGATGCCGTGCGCACACCGGGCTACCCGTTTGTTGTGGAAATCTTTCAGCGCCTTTTTGGGCAGGGGTATGCGGGGCCGCTAACCTTTTTTCAGCTGGTGGTTTCTGCCGTGTCGCTGTGCCTTTTTTACCGCGCCCTGCGGCAGATGGGCCTCAACGAAACGCTGAGCTTTTTAACGTTTGCCGGCTCGGCTCTGACGATTTCCGTGTATGGATGGGATCGCTATGTGCTGAGCGAATCGCTGACGCTTTCGCTTACGTTTATGATGATTTTTCTGCTGGTGCGCTTTTTGCATACCGCATCGCTGCGCGATGCCTTGTGGCTGGCGGCAGATGTTTTTGCCGCAACCGCGCTGCGCCCGCAGTCGGCAATTTTTGCGGCGATCCTGCTGGGATTTTTTGCGGTGTTTTGCCTCTACAAAAAAGCCGGCATCGCAAAGCTGCTGCTTTCGTGCGGCTGCATGGCGGTGCTTTTGGCGGGCGTGTATGCCTATGCGCTGCGCTATGAAAGCCAGTACGGCTATTTTGGCATGTCCACGACGCTGCCGCATCAGCAGACGGCCAACCTGATTGCGGACGGCCTATATGCCCGCCTGCCCGACGATACCTATGCCGAGCAGGTAGAATTTATCCGCACGGCCTTGGACGAAACGCAGGATAGCAGCCTTTCGATTGGAATGCAGCTTTGCGCCACATACGGCTATGAAACCGCCTCGGCGTATGATAAGGCTGTGATTCGGAACAATCTGCCGGCATACGTTTCGGCGCGGCTTTATGCGCTGGTTACGTCTATCCCAGAGGCGTTTGCCTCTTATCCGCCGGCCCAAACACAGATGCCGCAGGCGATTTTGAACGTGGTGCGCCTGCTTTTGGGGGTTCTGCTGCTGCCCATCACGTTTGGGTGCGGCTATCCGGCCTGCGCCATCGCGGCTGTGCTGTTTATCCGGCAGTGTGCCGCGCGCAAACCGTTTGATTTTATGGATTTCGGCATTGTGGTGATCTTGGCGGCAATCTATGTTTCGGTGGTGTTCAGTACCTGCGGCGCTTATCCGCGCACGGCTTTACAGGCGCTGCCGTTTTTGATTTTGGCATTTGCGCGCGGCGCGGATGCGTTGATCCGAAAGGTTCGCGGCGATACGCCGCCGGCGCAGGGCGGAGAGGAGACGGCACGATGAAAATTACCTTTTTCTCCAACTTTTTGGTGCCGCATCAGGTGGCTTTCTGCAAGGAGATGGGCGCGCTGCCCGGCGTAGAGTTCACCTTTGTGGCGGCCCAGCCGTTCGACGCCGGGAAGGTGACGAAAGGCTTTTCCGATCTAAACACGGAGTATGCCTTTTGCCTGCCCGCCTGCCGCAGCGAAGCCGACCGGCAAAAGGCCGAGGCCCTTTGCCGCGAAAGCGATGTTGTACTGATGGGCGCGGCGCCCGAAAGCTGGTTTCGTATGCGCATGGCGGCCGGCGGGCTGACATTTCGCGTCTCCGAGCGGCTGTTTAAGCCGCAGTATCATACGAAAAAAGATATTGTCGCGCTGGCCTGCACCTTTAAGGGCAACACGATTTATGCCCGCAGGCCGCTGTATTTGCTGGCGGCCGGGGCCTATACGGCGGCCGACTATGCCTATTGCGGCGCATTTCGGAAAAAAGCGTATCAATGGGGCTATTTTCCGGCCGGCAGCGAGAAATCTTGGGAGACATTGGCCGCCGCAAAAGCGCAAAACGCTGTGCCGCAGGTTTTGTGGGCCGGGCGCATGATCGGCTGGAAACATGCCGAGGCCGCGCTGGCCGCCGCAAAGCATTGTAAAGAGGCAGGCCTTGCGTTTACGATGCAGATGCTGGGCGACGGGCCGGAAGAAGAGAATCTGCGCCGAATCTGCACACAATATGATTTGGACGGCTGTGTGCGCTTTGGCGGGGCCGTGCCGAACGAGGCCGCCCTTGCCGCGATGGAGCAGGCCGATATTTTCCTCGCCACAAGCGACGAAAACGAAGGCTGGGGCGCCGTCGTCAATGAGGCAATGAGCGCGGGCTGTACCGTTATTGCCAGCCGGCAGATGGGCAGCGTCCCATACCTGATCGAAAACGGGAAAAACGGCTTTGCCTGCCCCCAAGCAGGCGATTCGGCCTTTGGCGCCGCGCTGGAAACCGCGTTGCGGGATGCGGCGCTGCGCCGGCGCTGTGGCGCTGCCGCCAAGCAAACGGTAACCCGGCGCTGGAGCGCGCATGCCGCGGCGCAAAACCTGTATGCGCTTTGCTGCGCGCTGCTTTCGGGCGAGGATGCTTTCCCGATCGCGGAGGGGCCTTGCGCCAAAGCGGAAATATTGAGGTGACAAAAATTGAAGCTGAGTGTGATCGTGCCCGTCTATAACGCAAAAGCCTATCTGGATGCCTGCATCAAAAGTATCCTTGGCCAGACTTTTGGCGACCTTGAGCTGCTTTTGATCGACGACGGAAGCACCGACGCTTCGCTGGCTGTGTGCCAAAAGTGGGAAGAACAGGATAGCCGAGTACACGTTTTTCATCAGGAAAACCGCGGGCAGGCGGCCGCGCGCAACGTCGGGCTTGCGCATGCCCGCGGCGAGTGGGCGGCGTTTGTGGATGCCGACGATACGATCCAATCCGGGTGCTTTGCCGGCGCGCTAGCCGCGGCGGCGGGGCGGCAGGCGGATGTAATCTCGTTCGGCTTTACCTATATCGGGCCGGACGGCGCGCCGCGCGGCACGGCGACGGTGCCCTCGTTTTATGCGGCAGACCTCGCCGCGTTTGAGCCGTACTTTTTCGAGTACCGCACCCGCTGTTTTGCAAGCCCCTGCAAGCTGTATCGCCGCGCGCTGATCGAGCAGTATGCCATCCGCTTTGATGAGGCCCTGAAGGCCGGCGAGGATACAATTTTCAACTTTGATGTGTTCAGCCGTGCGCAGGGCATCGTGCATGTCGAGACGCCGTACTATCACTATTGGCAGCACAACAACGCCTCGGTAACGCGCAGCGGCCTGACCGATTTATGGAACCCCGAAGATGCGGCGCTGCAGCGGCTTGACCGCTTTTTGCGGGAAAGCGGCTATGATGACATCCGCGAAAAGGTGCATAACGATTGGCTGACGAATGCCGCGTTCAACCAGCTTTGCCAGTATTCCAGCGCAGGCACACGCTTTGATGCGCCCGCGCGCACGGCCGGGCTAAAGGCCCTTTTTGCGGATACGCAGGCGCATGCCCTTTTGCAAGCGGAGCTGCGCCGCCAAAAGGCTACCGTGCCAAACCTGATCTGCCGCGCCTCGGTGGCGCTGAAGTGCCCGGCGCTGATCGTGCTGCCGGTAAAGCTGAGACAAAACCTTGGAAGGAGAAACAAAGCATGAGCGATAAAACACAACTGGAGCGTATCCAGCAGACGGAAGTGGAGCTTCTGCGCGTATTCGTGGATTACTGCGAGCGGCATCATCTGCGCTATTATTTAAGCGACGGCACCCTGCTGGGCGCGGTGCGCCACGGCACAATCATCCCGTGGGATGACGATATGGATGTGCAGATGCCCCGCCCGGATTACGAGGCTTTTATCGCCGCGGCACAGGCCGAGCTGCCCGCGCATGTGTTTTTGCAAAACTATAAAACCGATCCGGAGTTTCCGTTTCCGATCACAAAGCTGCGCAACTCCAACACAACGTTCATCGAGACGGGCCTTGCCCATTTGCACATGAACCACGGCATCTATCTCGATATTTTCCCGCTGGACGGTGTGCCGAGCCGCGCCGAGCATTTGCGCCGCCGCCAAAAGCTGCTGTGGTATGCGTATGCAATCAGCGCCTGCAACGGCGCCTCAACGAAAAACTGCAACCTGCGTGGCAAAATTTCGATGGCGGGGCTGCGTGTGCTGACGGCGTTCACCACCTCACAAAAGATTTTGGAAAAGGGGGAAATCTTTCGCCGCAAGGATGCCTATGACGAAAGCCCGTTTGTCTATTCCTCCTATAACGATGCCTGCGACGAGCGCGCATGGTTTGGCGAGGGCAAGCTGGTGCCGTTTTACGATTTCAACTGCCGCATCCCCGAAAACGCGGATGCCTGCCTGCGCGCGCATTACGGCGATTACTGGCAGCTGCCGCCCGTAGAAGAGCGCTGCCCGCCGCATCATGTCGTCGTGTGCGATCTCGATAAGCCCTATACGGAATACATGAAATAAGCGCCGCCCGGCGGCCAAAGGATAGCGCATGAAAATTTCGATCGTGATCCCGGTCTATCGGGTGGAAAAATATCTCGATGCCTGCGTGGAAAGCGTAGTGGCGCAGACGTATGCCGATTGGGAGGCCATCCTTGTCGACGACGGCAGCCCCGATGCCTGCGGCGCGCTGTGCGATGCATGGGCCGCAAAAGATGCGCGCATCCATACCATCCACCGGCAAAACGGCGGCCTTTCCGCCGCGCGCAATACCGGCATCGACGCGGCAAAAGGCGAATATGTTTTATTGCTGGATTCCGACGATTGGCTTGTGCCGCAGGCGCTTATGACGCTTGTACAGGCCGCCGAGGCTGGCAGCGACCTTGTATTGTTCGATTATGCCCGCTTTGCCGACGACGGCGCACCGCTTCCGCCAGAGCACGAAAATGTGCCTGCGGGTACGTATACGGCCGATGAGGCGCTGGCCCTTTTTGCCGAAAACCGCATCTCGCTCATCACGGCATGGACGAAGCTTTACCGCCGCGCGCTGTTTGGGCAGGTGCGTTTCCCGGAGGGGGTTTTGAACGAGGATGAATTTACCGTCCACCGCTTTCTGGCTGCCTGTAAGCAGATCACGGCGCTGGAAGCCCCGCTTTACTGCTACCGTAACCGCCCCGGCAGCATTATGAACGCCCTTTCGCCCTACAAGGCGGCCTATGTGCTGCATGCCTTTGCCGAGCGCATTGCGCTGCTGCGGCAGCGCGGCCTAACGGCGGCCGTCAAAAAGCAGGAGCTGAACTTTTACCGCATCTACCGCTACCGCTACCCGCCGCTTTCGTGTGGGGGCGCGGCAGAAAAGGCGCGTGCGGCCGACATCCGGGCGCTGTACAAAGCCGTTTATTCGGGCCTTATGGCGGACGGCGTACTTTCCGGGGCCGACCGTGCCAAAGCATTTGCGCTGCGATACTGCCCGGACGTATACTGTAGGGTATACAACACCGTTTTCAAGGAGCAAAGCCAATGAATGCAAACGAAACGATCAGTGTGATCGTGCCCGTTTATAATGCGGAAAAGTGGCTGCGGCGCTGCGTCGAAAGCCTTGAAGCACAGACGTATCCCGCCCTGCAGCCCGTGCTTGTCAACGATGGCAGCACGGACGGCAGCCTTGCCTTGTGCCGCGCGCTGGCCGCGCAGTACGGCAATATCCTGGTTTGCAGCCGCGAAAACGGCGGCGCGGCGGCGGCGCGCAATACCGGCCTTGCGGCGGCCGAGGGCGCTTACATCGGCTTTGTGGATGCGGACGATTTTGTCGAGCCGGATATGTATGAGGCAATGTACCGCGCCCTGCGGGAAAACGGCGCGCAGATCGCCTGTTGTGGCCGCGTGAAAGAGATCGACGGCGTGGCCGGTGCGCCGCAGCTGACGCTGCCCGCGCCCTGTGCGTTTGGAAAAACCGAGGCGTTGGCGCGCTTTTTTGCATTTGACGGGCTTGAGGAATCCATCTGCGATAAACTGTTTGACGCAAATTTGGCAAAATCCCATCGTTTTGTCGAGGGCAGCGTTTGCGAGGACATTTTGTATGCATGGGAAACTTTGCAGGCGGCGGAGCGCGTCTGCCATATCGGCTCGAAACCAATGTATCATTACTGCTTTGAAACCGCAAAGGCAACAAGCGCTTCCGCCGGAGGGTTTACCGAAGCGCGGCGCGCGCTGCTGGATTACCCGCGCCGTGTGTATCACGAGGCGGCCGCGCGCTATCCGGCGCTGCAAAAGCAGGCGCAAAGCTACTATCTGCGCCGCCTGCTGGATATTTACGCCGGTATCCGCGCGGCGGGGCAGGATACCCGCGCGCCCGGCCCTGCGCGCGAAGCGTCGCACGAGTTTCAAAAAAATGCCGCGGCCATGCTGGCAAATCCGTATTTTCCCACCGAAAAAAAGCCGGTGGCCGCCGTGTATGCGCTGCATGCCGAAAAGGCTGTGGCGGCCGCAAGCAAAGCTGTGAGAGGGGTGCTTTCGCATGGAAAAGCGTAAGATCGCGTTCGTGGGGTATTATCCCGGCTTTCAGCCGACGCTGAGCCGGGCCTATAATATCCTCGTAAAACATTATGATGTCGAGCTTTCCGACGATCCGGACTACATCTTTTTCTCAAGCTTCGGCACACCGTATGCCTACGCCGATTCTGACGCGGTGCGCATCTTTTATTCGGCGGAAAACTATGCGCCGAACTTTAACACGGCGGATTATGCAGTAGGCTTTAACGAGATACTCTATCCCGACCGCTATTTTCGCTATCCGGTTAGTTTGTATACGCCGACGATCACCGTGGCCAACCGAAAGCACCTTGCGCTTGACCGGGAGGCCCTGCGCGCACGGCCGTATTTCTGCAACTATATTTACGGCAACGCCAACGGGCAAAAGGCCCGCACCGAAATCTTTGAAAAGCTCAGCGCGTATCGGCGCGTAGAATCGGCGGGTACCTACCTGAACAACCAGCCGGGCGGCTGGCATGCTTCGACCATCGAGGAAAAGCTTGCGTTCCAGCGCAAGTGCAAGTTCACGATCGCGTTTGACAGCACACAGTTGGCCGGCTTTTCAACGGAGAAGATCACCCACGCTTTTGCCGCGCAGACGATCCCCATTTACCTTGGCGACCCGCACATTTCGAGCCTGTTCAATGAGCGGGCGTTTTTGAACGGCAACGCTTGCGCCACGGTAGATGAGCTTGTCGAAAAGGTGATCGCGCTCGATCAGGATCAGGACGCATGGTTTGCAATGCTCTCCCAGCCGATTTTTGCCGAGCCGGATTTTTTGCCCCGCTTTGAGGAGCGCTACGAGCAGTTCATTCTGCATATCTTCGCACAGGAAAAGGAGCATGCCTATCGCCGCAGCCGCGTGTTTTTCGGCCGGTACGATGATAACAACCTCAAAATCGTAAACACGGTGGCGCAATCGAAGCTGCTGGGCGGGCTTGTCTCGCTCGAAGAAAAACGCCTGCGCAAAAAACAAAACAAAAAATAAAAAACTGCCCCGGTATGGCCGCAAAAGCCGAACCGGGGCAGTTCTATTTCCAAAGAAAACGCCGGGCACCGAAAAGCGCGGCGCCCGCCTAGGGAGAAAAGCTGCCTGCACAGCCGTAGAAAAACGGCTGGCCGCGGCGTATGGCGTCAGCCGAGGCTGATGCCCATGCGGCGCGCTACGGCCAAAAGGTCGCAGCTTTCGGGCACATTGCGCGCTTTGCCCGCCACATCGGCGAGGCGGTTTTCTGTCACGTGGTTATTAACCATCGCCACAGTTACGCCGTAATGTTCGGCTTCCACAAGCTTGGCGGCATAGCTGCCAAACTGTGTGGCAAGCACACGGTCGTATGCGCTGGGGCTGCCGCCGCGCTGCATGTGGCCCGGGATGCACACGCGCGTCTCGGCGCCGGTGCACTGCTCGATCTGGGCGGCAATGCGGTTTGTGGCGGTAGCGCCGGTGCCTGCCTCCATGCGCTTCGCCATCCAATCCTTGCGCTTCTGGCGGGCCTCCTCGCAATCCATCGCGCCCTCGGCCACGGCCAAAATGGAAAAGTTCGAGCCGTTGGCGGCGCGCTTTTCCACGGCAGCGCATACGCGGTCGATGCTGTAGGGCAGCTCGGGCAAAAGGATGATGTCGGCGCCGCCCGCGATGCCGGAATAAAGCGTCAGCCAGCCGGCCTTGTTGCCCATGATCTCGATGCACATCACGCGGCTGTGGCTGCCGGCGGTGGTGTGGATGCGGTCAATCACCTCGGTGGCGATGTCGACGGCCGTATGGAAGCCGAAAGTGACGTCTGTGCCGTAGATGTCGTTATCAATGGTTTTGGGCAGGCCGATGATGTTCAACCCCTCCTGCGAAAGGAGGTTGGCGGTTTTGTGGGTGCCGTTGCCGCCCAAACACAGCAGGCAGTCGAGCTTGGCGGCCTTATAGGTTTTTTTCATGGCCGCAACTTTGTCCAACTGATCGTCTCCCACAACGCGCATCAGCTTATACGGGGTGCGCTTTGTGCCAAGGATTGTGCCGCCTAAGGTTAGGATGCCTTTGAAATCGGTGGGCTTCATTTCGCGGTAATCGCCGTTGATAAGGCCGGAGTACCCGTTCAAAATGCCTACAATTTCCACGCTGTCGCCCATGCGCTGATACAGCGCCTTTGAGACGCCGCGAATGGTAGCGTTCAGGCCGGGGCAATCGCCGCCGGACGTTAAAATGCCGATTCGTCTTTTCATATCGAAACCCTCACTTCCGCACGTTGGATTTGCACAAATTGTACATCCTAAGAGTATTCCCGGCTGCCGGCTTTGTCAATGTGCGAAAAAGACAAAAAGAACGGAAATCTTTTCCGACAAACGGTTGACAAATGCCGCCAAAACCGTTATAATATCCAACGTTGACACCGCTTATCGGCGGGGCAATACTGGGGATTCGCATAATGGTAGTGCGGTGGACTCTGACTCCACTTGTGGGAGTTCGATTCTCTCATCCCCAACCACTACCGGCCGCTGCAGCAGTCGCTGCCGCGGCGTTTTTATCGGGGCATAGCGCAGATGGTAGCGCGCCTGGTTCGGGACTAGGAGGCCGTGGGTTCAAATCCCGCTGCTCCGACCAAAAGAATCCACGAAAGATCGTATCTTTCGTGGATTCTTTTTTTGCCATTTTGCGGCGCAGGTTTTGATGATTTGCGCGCCTTTCGGCATCGCATGTGCGGCCTGTTTTGCTGCTTGTTTTGCGGTTGCTCTCGGCATAGTGCTTGATCGGTGTGGATGGCAAGGCATCCTTCCAACTGGTTTATTACAACTTGAGCATTCGGTAGCCAACGCCAATATGTGTTTGGATATACTGCTGCGAATCTGGGCTACTTTCAATTTTCTTTCGCAGTGTTGCCATAAACACCCGCAGGGATGCCACATCGTTTTCCCATGAGCTGCCCCAGATTTCCTGCGTGATATAAGTGTGGGTCAGCACCTTGCCGACATTTTTGGCCAGTAGGCATAACAGCTTGTATTCAATGGGAGTGAGATGCAATTCTTCTCCTGAAAGGAAGGCACAACCTGCGGCATAGTCGATTTTCAGCGCACCGTTTTCAAAGGTGGTTTGCTGCGCGGAAGACACACCCTGCATCGTAATGAGGCGGCGCTGGGTGACACGAATACGAGCCAACAACTCTTCGACAGAAAAGGGCTTGGTAAGATAATCATCCGCTCCGGCATCCAGCGCATCAATCTTATCGGTATCTTCGCTGCGGGCGCTAATGACGATGATGGGCATACTTGACCAGCTGCGAATCTTTCGGATAATGTCTATGCCATCCATATCAGGCAAGCCCAAATCCAAAAGCACAATGTCTGGATTATGAGAAACGGCCTCCAAAACGGCGGATTCACCGGTACCGGCCGTCAGATAACGGTATTTCTGGGTTTCCAGTGTTGTGGTAATGAGATTTCGCACGGCGGCATCGTCCTCTACCACTAAGATAAGCGGCTTATTCATGCAGTTGAACCTCCTCTACGGGCAAGGTAAAGCGAAACACCGTTCCAACCGGGGAATTGTTGCTCACGCCGAGTGTGCCGCCATGTGCGGTGACGATGGATTTGCACAGGGCAAGCCCCAACCCCATACTGCGTCGGCTATCGGCAATTTTGGCGTTTGCCGTGTAAAACATGTCAAAGATGCGCGGCTTCGCCTCATCCGGAATGCCGGGGCCATTGTCTGCGATTTCGGTAACGACCTGCTTGTTTTTTACACACGTTCTAATCTGGATCTCGGAGCCGGGCGGTGTGTATTTGATGGCGTTATCCACGATATTGATGACAACCTGCACGATGAGCCGGGCGTCCATTTTGGCCAGCGCCAGTTCGTCGGCCTGCACAACGGTAATGTGGTGCTCGGATTTTTTGCGGTTGATATGATGTAAGGCCTCGTCAATCACATCACTCATCAGCTCAGGCTTGAGACGCAAGCTCAAAGAGCCATCCTCAATCCGTGTGACGGCAAGAAGATTTTCCACCAGATTGATGAGCCACATGGAATCATCATAAATATCGGTGTAGAGCTGCTGTTTCTTTGCCGGCGCAATTTCGTCCGCATTGGCAAGCAGCACACCTGCATTGCCGGAAATAGAAGTCAGCGGTGTGCGCAGATCGTGCGAGATGGCGCGCAGAAGGTTTGCTCGCAGCTGCTCGTTCTTGGCGAGAATCGCTGCCTGCTCCTTTTCTTGAGCCGTCTGGTCATTTTCTAGCGCCATAGCGCATTCGCCGATGATAGAAAGAAGCACACTGTTTTCAAACGGCTCCAGCGCGCCCTTATCCATAGCAACGCCAATTACGCCGTACACTCTGCTTTCCATACGCACAGCAAGATACAGGCACTTCGCGCTGGAAAGCGTATCCGTTGTGGCTCCGGCACGCTTGTTGTTTTCAAAAACCCATGCTGCTACCGCTTTCTCATTGTCTGAGCGGTAAGCTTCTTCATCCGAAAAATCCTCACAGGCAAAAAGCTGCGGTTCGCACAGAGAAGAACCTTCTTTGGCATAAAACAGAATGCTGCGATTCAACAGGCGAACGAGCTGTTTTGCCGTCACAGAGATAATTTCATCGCGGCCATCCGCCTTTTGCAGTTCCTGATTGGCGTCGAACATCACCTTTGTGCGGTAAGCGGATTGCGCCGATTGCCGTGCCTGCGTCTTAATGCGCATGGCAAGATTTCCGGTGATAAGGGCAGCAAGGAACATAATCACAAAGGTTACTGGATAACCAGGATCGTACGCTTTCAGCGAAAATCGAGGAACGGTAAAGAAGAAATTGAATACCAATACACTGGTCAGTGCCGCGCCAATACTGTATATCCGATCAGAGGTGGCAACCGCTGTCAGAAGTACGCCCAGAATATATATGGTAATAATGTTCGATTCACTAAATCCAAGATGGTAGAACAAAAAGCCAATCGCAGTGGCTGCTGTGAGAATCCCAAAGCTGCACAAAATATCCCCCGTAGAAAGGCGGAGGTTCCGTCTCTCCGCCTTTTTCGGGCGATACCCATTGACCGGCTGATCGGGAATGATATAGACATCCAACTTGGGCGCATAGGCAATCAGCTTCTCTGTCAGGGTTTGCTTGGAAAAGAGATGGCCGCGAACCGCATTATATCGCCCCAAAACAATTTTAGAAACGCCTGAGATTCGGGCATACTCGGCGATTTGCAGGGCGATGTCGTCGCCGTAGGTGGTTTCCACCGATGCGCCAAGCTGCTGCGCCAGATGAATATTTTCCCGCAAGCGAGCAATATCCTCGCCCGACATGCTCTTAAAACTCGAGGTTTCCACAAAAAGCGCGGTGAACTGCGCATGAAAGGCCTGTGCCATCCGTGCTGCGGTACGGATGATTTTTGGATTGGTGGGGGAAGATGACAAGCAAACCAGAATGTGCTCATCGGTATAATAGTCGCTGTTGTTTTGCACCTTGGCACTTTCCGCCATACGGTTGACTCTGTCGGCACAGCGCCGGAGGGCAATTTCCCGCAAAGCGGTCAGATTTTCTACGCTAAAAAAGTTTGTAAGGGCACGCTGCGCCTGGGATTCCTTGTATATTTTGCCCTCATTCAACCGCTCGATCAGCTCCTGAGGCTCAATATCCACCAGCTCTACCTGCGCCGCCGCGTCAAACACACTATCCGGCACACGCTCGCGCACCGTCACCCCGGTAATAGACGCAACCATATCATTCAGGCTCTCCAGATGCTGGACATTGACCGTGGTATAGACGTCAATTCCTGCACGAAGCAGTTCCTTTACATCCTGATACCGTTTCCTGTTGCGGCACCCCTCTGCATTTGTGTGGGCCAATTCATCCACAAGGATGAGCTGAGGATTGCGGCGGAGCGCTTTTTCCACATCAAATTCCTTAAGTGCAATGCCGTTATACAGAATCGTCCGTGTAGGGAGAATTTCCAGGCCGGTTAGCAATTTGGCGGTTTGAGGCCGCGGGTGCGGCTCAACGTAGCCAACCGTCACATCAACGCCCCGACGCTTTGCTGCATGGGCGGCCTTGAGCATGGCATAGGTTTTCCCCACGCCGGCAGCATAGCCAAAGAAAATCTTTAATTGCCCGGATTTCCCCGAAAGTGCTTCGTTATGAATCGTTTTGAGCAACTCATCCGGATCCGCTCTTCTGTCCTCCATGCTCTGGCCCCCTATCCAAATTATCTACCATTTTATCGTTTGTATCCTGAATATGGCGTAAGCGTTTTTCTCCCAACATTAAGACAGTATAAAGATTGTTTCATTATACCACAAATGAGGCGGAGCAGGAAAATCCTGCTCCGCCTCATTTTATGCTAAAATACCGTCCAACATCAGATTGACCTTCAGCACATTGACCGTCTCTTCGCCAAATATGCCAAGGAATTTTCCATCGGTACATTTGGCAATGATAAGTTTCACGTCCTCTTCGCTGATACCATTTGCTTTGGCAATACGTGCCACCTGATATTCGGCCGCTGCCGGAGAAATGGCGGGGTCAAGCCCGCTGCCGGAGCAGGTAACCAGATCTTCTGGGATCGGCACATTTTCCATATCGGGGTTTGCTGCTTGGATTTTTTTCACACGCTCTTCCACCAGAGCGGCGTATTCTTCGCTCTCTGGGCTAAGGTTAGAAGGGGAAGAATAGAGCAGCGTGTTGCCCGCTTCGTCTGTATAAGTGGAAACATCCAAATTCATGATGCGTCCCCACATATGTGCATCATCTGTATATTGCTGTGCCAGCAGGCTGCTGCCATATTTTACGCCATCTACTTCGATGATGCTTCCATTTGCTTTTTGAGGGAAGAACGCCTGAGCGAAGCCGGTGACAAGCCCTGTATAAGCGACACCGCAGAGAACCGTAAAGATCAAAAAGAGCGTTGCGGCCTTGGGGAGTATCCCTTTCCATATTTTCATATGCTTAACCTCCTATGAGCTTCACAAGCTCGTTTACCAGAATAATCACTGTGCACGGAACCAGAGGAATGCAGGCCGACCGCCACAGCAGCTCCAGCGGAAAAACATTTCGTATCCAAAGTACTGTTTCGATCCATGCGGAAGTACCATTGCCGGCCATACCATTCACACTCCTTTATGCAAGGCCGCAAGCGGTCAGCAGCATATCAATCAGCTTTACAAAGATGAAGGGGGCCGCCAGGCCGCCGAGGCCATAGATCAAAAGGTTCCGAGAAAGAAGCTTGCCCGCGGAAACTTCACGGTATGTAACGCCCCTCAGCGCCAACGGGATGAGGGCAATAATGATGAGGGCGTTATAGATAATGGCAGAGAGCACGGCGCTCTGGGGTGAATGAAGGCCCATGATGTTCAGCGCCGCAAGCCCCGGGTAAAGGCCCATGAACAGTGCCGGGATGATGGCAAAATATTTTGCCACATCGTTTGCGATGGAGAAGGTGGTCAAGCTGCCGCGTGTCATCAAAAGCTGCTTGCCAATGCGCACGATGTCGATCAGCTTGGTAGGCGAGGAATCCAAATCTACCATATTCCCCGCTTCTTTTGCCGCCTGTGTGCCGGTATTCATGGCAACCGCCACATCCGCCTGCGCCAATGCAGGCGCATCGTTGGTACCATCGCCGGTCATCGCCACCAGATGGCCTTTCGCCTGAAAATCCCGAATCATTTTAAGCTTTCCCTCGGGTGTGGCCTCCGCGAGAAAGTCATCTACGCCGGCTTCCGCAGCGATCGCGGCAGCCGTCAAAGGATTATCGCCGGTAATCATAATGGTTTTGATGCCCATTTTACGAAGATCGGCAAACTTTTCCTGTACGCCGTCCTTGATAATATCCTTCAGATGAATGACACCCAGAATTTTGTGGTCTTTTGCCACCACCAGCGGTGTGCCGCCCTGTTTGGCGATTTGCTTTACTACACGGTCACAGTCATCAGAATAGATTCCGCCCAACGATACGACGTATGCTTTCACGGAATCTGCCGCGCCCTTGCGGATCTCATGCCCATCGAAATCCACGCCGCTCATGCGGGTAGCTGCCGTAAAGGGAATAAAGGTCATGCCCTTATCCTGCAAGCTTCTGCCGCGAAGGCCAAACTTTTCCTTTGCCAAAACCACCACACTGCGGCCTTCCGGCGTTTCATCTGCCAGAGAAGAAAGCTGCGCGGCATCGGCAAGTTCTTCAGGGGTGCATCCGTCCACAGGAATAAAATCGTGAGCCTGACGGTTGCCAAGCGTAATGGTGCCGGTCTTATCCAACATCAGAATGTCCACATCGCCTGCCGCCTCAATGGCACGGCCGCTCATGGCCAACACATTTGCCTGATTCAAACGGGACATACCGGCAATGCCGATGGCGGAAAGCAGTGCGCCAATGGTGGTTGGCGCCAGGCATACCAGCAGCGCCACAAGCGTTGTCACAGAGGTGGGGTTCGCAATGCCTGCCTGCTTGGCAGAGAATACAGAATACGTATAGAGAGACAGTGTCACCAGAATAAAGATGATGGACAGCGCCACAAGAAAAATCTGAAGCGCAATTTCGTTCGGCGTTTTTTTGCGCGAAGCGCCCTCCACCATGGCAATCATTTTATCCAGAAAACTTTCGCCGGCTTCATTGGTAACCTGCACCACGATCCAATCCGACAAAACCGTAGTGCCGCCGGTGACAGCGCTGCGGTCACCACCCGCTTCTCGGATGACCGGGGCGGATTCGCCGGTGATGGCAGATTCGTCCACGCTGGCCGCGCCTTCCACCACCTCGCCGTCAGCAGGGATTTGCTCTCCTGCCTTGACGATTACATAGTCACCTTTTTTAAGCTGTGCCGAGGGGACAACTGTAATCTTGTCTTTTTGCGCCACAGCGGGAATTTGATGTGCTTCTACATCCTTTTTGGCTGCCCGCAGAGAATCCGCCTGTGCTTTGCCGCGCCCTTCTGCGATGGCTTCTGCAAAGTTTGCAAACAAGCAGGTAAACCAGAGGATGATGGCGATTGCCAGCGTGTAGCCGGTAGGCGCATCCTTTATGCCAAAGAGAGATACGACCCAGAGAATCGTTGTTAGAATCGCCGACACATAAACCAGCAGCATAACCGGGTTTTGTGCCTGTGTTTTCGGCGCAAGTTTTAGAAAAGAATCTTTCACCGCGCGGCCGAGCATTTTTTTGTCGGAAAATGCGCTTTTTGTTTTTGTTGTCATTATAAACGCCTCCTTATGCGATGCCGCCGAAGAACTCAGCCAGAGGGCCAAGCGCCAGCGCCGGGAAGAAGCTCAGTGCGCCGATCAGCAGTACCACGAAAATGAGCAGGAATACAAACATTGCGTTGGTGGTCGAAAGGGTTCCGGCCGTTACCGCAATCTTCTTTTTCGGTGCAAGGCTGCCCGCAATGGCAAGTGTGCCGATAATGGGCAAAAACCGGACAAAGAGCATAACAAGCCCGATGGAAACATTCAAAAACGGCGTGTTGGCGTTAAAGCCCGCAAAGGCCGAGCCGTTATTGCCGCCGCCGGAGGTGTAAGCATAAAGCATTTCGGAAAATCCATGTGCGCCGCCGTTATTGAGGCTGTCCATTACTTCGGGCACCATTGCGGCAATGCCGCTGCCCACAAGAATGCCAATCGGGGTGGCAAGGCAGACGAGCACCGACCATTTCATTTCGTAGGGCTCGATTTTTTTGCCGAGGAACTCCGGCGTGCGGCCAACCATCAACCCCGCGATAAACACGGTCAGAATGGCGAAAGCCAGCATACCGTACAGGCCGCAGCCTACGCCGCCAAAAATAACCTCGCCCAGCTGCATCTGCAGCATTTGCACCATGCCGCCCAGCGGGGTGTAGCTGTCGTGCATCGAGTTGACAGAACCATTGGACGCCGCCGTTGTAAAGGCCGCCCATGTGGAGGAAGTGGCGATGCCAAAGCGCGTTTCCTTGCCTTCCATATTGCCGCCGGATTGCTCGATCACAGAAGTGTTCACCGCAGGATTTTCATTCAACACGGTAGTTGCGTTTTGCTCGCTGGCAGCAATACAGCCAAGGGCAACCACCAGCATCAGGAACATGGCCATGAAAATTGCAATGCCCTGCTTTTTGTTTTTAACCGCCTTGCCAAAGGTGAAGCAGAGGGCTGCCGGAATCAGCAGCAGCGAAATCATCTCCAAGAGGTTGGTAAAAGCGTTCGGATTTTCTAACGGGTGTGCCGAGTTGACACCGTAAAAACCGCCGCCGTTGGTGCCGGTCTGCTTGATGGCAACTTGGCTTGCCGCAGGGCCGAGCGGGACAATTTCCCGCGTCACAATCTGTGCATTCGGCACAAGCTCGCCATCCACCGTGACCGTTCCGGCTTTGGTATCAATAACAGCATCTTGTAGGATTTCGCCCTCTGTGCTGACGGCCACCGGCTCCAGAAGCTGCACGGTTTCCGCGCCGCGCAGGCTCTGCACCACGCCGCCGCCGACAAGGCACAGCGCAATTACCAGATTCAGCGGAAGCAGGATATGTATCACCGCCCGGGTCATGTCTACCCAGAAGCTGCCAAGGCCCTGCTCTTTGACTTTTGTGAAACCGCGAATCAGCGCAAACAATACTGCGATGCCCGTCGCGGCAGAAACAAAGTTCTGCACCGTCAGCCCCAGCGCCTGTGTAAGGTAGCTTAATGCAGATTCACCGGAATATGCCTGCCAGTTAGTATTGGTCACAAAGCTGGATGCAGTGTTAAATGCGAGATGCCAGCTTGTTCCCGGGATGTTCTGCGGGTTGCCCGGCAGAAAGCCCTGCAAAAGCTGAAGTAAAAACAGAAATACAAAGCCGATCCCGGAAAAAATGAGAACAGAAGCCAGATACTTTTTCCAGCTCATGTCTTCGTCCTTCTTGACCCGCATGACCTTATATACAAGGTTCTCGCAAGGAGTTAGGATTTTGGACAAAAAGGTTTTCTCCCCATACATAACCTTCTTAATATAGGCGCCAAGGGGAATGGCGAGTACGACCAAAATCGCCAGATAAAAAACATATTGAAGAATGGATGCCATTACAGCGCACCCTCCTTTCCTCTCATTTTGTCAATAAGACGCTTTTCAAATTTGCATAAAGAAATCATCAGCGCAGATGCCAGCATCACAACCAGCACCATGTCAAGCCGCACAAAAATCCGGTTTTCCATTTATTGTGCATCTCCCTTCATCAGGATGTAAACGTAATAGATTAGCATGGCTACAGCCACGAGACCAATCAGCGGAATTAGAGCACCCATAGCATTTCCTCCTTCTCTGTGTGTGTACACAGTGTAGCAGAGACATTTTTAAGTTGGCATAAGAGTTCCTGCTTGCCTCATTAAGATGGCATAAAGGTAGGCCCCAGCCAGCTGGAAATTTGCCCGATGGGTTGTGCTGCAACACAGGCCGCTGCGAATACAACAGCAATTCTATAATGGATCCCCGAAGTGCGACCACTTTCCCAAAAACTATCGTGAACATGGTAGAATAGAAAACAACGAACAATAAGGAGTACAAACCATGCCACGAACAGTATACACCGCAGAATTTAAAGCTGATCCCACACATGTATCCGTACACCAATAGCTTAAACATGATCCGTGGCTCTGCTGCCGATTTCCGCCCTTTGGGCGAATACGCACGATACAGTTTCCTGTAATCCAGTTCCTCAAGCTGGGCGTTG
>JALCRP010000015.1 GCA_022652735.1 Faecalibacterium sp.
GGGGCCTCGGGCTTAGGAGGCTCGCGCTCTATCCAACTGAGCTACAGAGACGTATTTAATTTTTCGCATCCACAGCCTATCGCATTTTGGCCCTAAATGCAAGGACTTTCATAGACTTAGGAGGCGTGTGCTCTATCCAGCTGAGCTATATGGACGTGTCTGATATATGATTATAGCCCGATCAAAATCGAACTGCAATCCCTTATTTAGTTTTTTTGAGGTGACCGTTGTAACGCAACCTTAGGAGGCGAATGCTCTATCCAGCTGAGCTACAGAGACATATATAAGGTTGCATTTATGATGTTTCCCCGTTTTCCAGGTACCCGCCAGGGCGCAGCTTTCGGCGGCAAACGCTGTATTGGGCTGGGCGAAAAAAGCCCTTTTTTCTGCTGCGCCGCCCCCTAAGCTTCCCCGCCGGGCGGCACAGCGCAGCAGCGCTTTGTGGGCAAAAACAGTATACCGTCCGCGCAGGGGAAAATCAAGCCCGCGCCTGATGTGCTGCCTTGGCGCGGCCACCCGATAACGATGCTATATCCACAAAGAAAGCCACCGGTTTCGTTTTGTCCAGAACCGGCGGCTTAACGTTTCTTTTTCAATTTCATCCATTGGCTTTTTCCCCTTAGGGGCAGCCTGCTTTGTGTTTTGCCGAGAAAAGCAGCGGGCAGCGCGCATTTACTGCGCGTAAAGGGCAATAATCTCGAGCAGGATCGCTGCGGCACGATCCATACGCTCGACGGTCGTGCACTCGCAGACACCATGAAAGTTGAACCCGCCCGTGCCAAGGTTCGGGCAAGGCAGGCCCCGCCAGCTCAGCACGGCACCGTCCGTGCCGCCGCGCACCGGCTCCTCGATCGGCGTCATGCCCGTGCGGCGCACGGCCTCGCGCGCGTTCTCGATCAAATGCCAGTGCGGCTTTACTTTTTCAAGCATATTGCGGTAGCCATCGGCCAGCTCGAGCGTGACCGTGCCCGCGCCGTACTTGCCGTTCAGGCAATCGGCAATATGCGCCATCGCCTGTTTTTTGCATTCCAGTTTGGCCGCATCGTGATCGCGCAGGATATAGCCGAGTTTTGCCTCGTTCACATCGCCGTACAGCTGCGTCAGATGGTAAAATCCCTCATATCCTTCGGTATGCTCCGGGCGGTCCATTTCAGGCAGGGCGTTATGAAATTCGATCGCCACATTGGCCGCGTTCACCATTGTATCCTTTGCCTCGCCGGGATGCACCGAAAATCCCTTCACCGTGACAATAGCCCGCGCCGCGTTAAAGTTTTCGTATTCGATGCTGCCGGCATCGCCGCCGTCCACAGTATACGCAAAATCGGCGCCGAAGCCCGGAATGTCGAAGTTGTCGGCCCCGCGGCCGATCTCTTCATCCGGCGTAATACAGACGCAAAGCTTTGCATGCGGGCGGTTTTGTTGTGCCACGGTTTCCACGGCCGAAAAGATCTCGGCAATGCCGGCCTTATCGTCGGCGCCCAGCAGGGTTGTGCCATCGCTGGTGATGAGCGTTTCCCCTTTCATGCGCGCCAAAAACGGAAAACGCGCCGGGCTAAGCACCGGCCCGCCGGGCAGGCGCAGTTCGCCGCCATCGTAATCTTCATGCAGCATCGGCTTGACCTCATGGCCGGGCGCATCCGCCGAGGTATCCATGTGGGCAATCAGCCCGAGCACAGGCTTTCCCTCACAGCCCGGCGAGGCCGGCAAAGAGGCGTAGACATACCCCTTTTCGTCAACGTGGGCATCGGCGCAGCCGGCCGCGCGTAAATCGTCAGCCAGCATCTTGGCCAGCGTCAGCTCCTGCGCAGCGGAAGGGCAGGTTTCGCTTTCCGGGTTGCTTGTTGTATCTACGGGCGCATAGCGAAGCAAATATTCATAAGGGCGCATCTCTAAAAACAGCTTCCTTTCTTCTTTCGTGCGGCAAAAGGCAAATTTTTGAAAATATGCCCTCCGCACGGGCCGCCGCGGCCCGCTTAAGCGGGGCGGCAGCCGATACAGAACCTTTTATAGTATACCCGTTCCGGGCACGTTCGGCAACTTTTGACGAAAATGCAGTTGGAAACATGCCCTGTTTGTGATAAACTGTTTATGTTTGTAAGGATTCCTGCGCTATAAAAAGCGCATATTCACAGGAGGTTATAAAACAATGGCAAATAGTGCATTTCATGGTAAAACTCTGATGATTACCGGCGGCACAGGCAGCTTCGGCCATACTGTGCTGAAGCGTTTTTTGACCACCGACATCGGCCAGATCCGCATTTTTTCCCGCGACGAGAAAAAGCAGGACGATATGCGCCACGAGCTGCAGGCCCAATATCCCGAATACTTTGAAAAGGTAAAATTTTATATCGGCGATGTGCGCAATATGCAAAGCCTGCGCGATGCGATGCCCGGCGTGGATTATATCTTCCATGCCGCTGCGCTGAAAGAAGTGCCGAGCTGTGAATTCTTCCCGATGGAAGCTGTCCGCACGAATATCGAGGGCACTGACAATATGATCCACGCCGCGGTTGAAAACGGCGTCAAAACGGTTGTCTGTCTTTCTACGGATAAAGCCGCCTACCCCATCAACGCGATGGGCATCACCAAGGCCATGATGGAGCATGTGGTAACGGCAAACGCGCGCGTCGCCGCCGAGCACGGCACAACTTTGTGCTGCACCCGCTATGGCAACGTCATGTGCAGCCGCGGCAGCGTGATCCCGCTGTTTGTCGATCAGATCCGCGCAGGCCATCCCATCACGATCACCGACCCCGGCATGACGCGCTTTATGATGAACTTGGACGAGGCCGTTGACCTCGTGATGTTCGCATTTCAGCATGCCAATCCGGGCGATTTGTTCATCCAGAAAGCCGACGCCTCCACGATCGGCGACCTTGCCAAAGCCGTGCAGAGCCTGTTCGGCGATACCGGCACTCGCGTGATCGGCACCCGCCACGGCGAAAAGCTGTACGAGACGCTGATGACCCGCGAGGAATGCCTGCGCAGCGAGGATATGGGCCATTATTTCCGTATCGCTGCCGATAACCGCGACCTCAACTACGATAAGTTTGTGGTAAAGGGCGAAGTGCACACGATGGCCGACGAAGCCTATACAAGCCACAACACGCAACGCTTGGATGTGGCGGGCACGATCGCCAAGATTCAGACGACCGAATATATCCAAGAGCGCCTCGCAAACTGGGACAAATGATTTTCTCCCGCGGGCCGGGCCAAAAAAGCGCCAGGCGCCGCGGTTTTACCTTTTTCTACGCAAATATCATGAAAAGGGAGTATCGGAAGCTATGGAGAAATCGGCCCCAATTCTAATTACGGGCGCCGGCGGTTTTGTCGGCAAAAACTTAGTTGAGACGCTGAAAGCCGCGGGCTACGAGCACCTTTTGTGCTTTGAAAAAGACGACACGCCCGAAACGCTGGCCGCCTACTGTGCGCGCGCAGCGTTTGTGGTGCATCTGGCGGGTATCAACCGCCCGAAGGACCCGAGCGAATTTTATTCCGGCAACGCCGGCCTGACGGAAACGCTGCTGGCCGACCTTGCGGCCGTGGGCAGCAAAGCGCCCGTGCTCGTCACCTCGAGCACACAGGCCGCGCTGGAAAACGATTACGGCAAAAGCAAGCTCGAAGCCGAAAACGCGATCTTCGCGCACGGCGAGAAAAACGGTTCGCCCGTCTATGTATTTCGCATGGAGGGCGTATTCGGCAAGTGGTGCCGCCCAAACTACAACAGCGTCGTCGCCACCTTTTGCTATAATGTCGCCAACGGCCTGCCCATCTCTGTGCGGGACCCTGATTTTTCGCTGCCGCTTGTGTATATCGACGATGTGGTGCACTGCATCCTTGATGCATTCGATGGCAAGGTGATGCAGGAGAAATCGGCGCGGCCCATCTGCCATATTCATCCTGTGCACACCACAACGCTCGGGCAGCTGGCCGATACGATCAAGGGCTTTGCGCTTGCCCGCGGCGGCGCGGCGGCGAAAGCCCTCGGCGGCGAAACGCCGACGCTGGCCGTGCCAACGCTTGCCGACGGCACCTTTGAAAAAAAGCTGTACAGCACCTATGTCTCTTATCTGCCGGAAAGCGATTTTGCGTATCCGCTGACGATGCACACCGACGCGCGCGGCAGCTTTACCGAGATTTTGCGTACGCCCGAGCGCGGCCAGTTCAGCGTGAACCAGATTCGCCCCGGCGTGGTAAAGGGCAACCACTGGCACAACTCAAAAACCGAAAAGTATCTTGTGGTGGCAGGCACTTGCACGACGCGCCTGCGCAAAGTAGGCACGGACGAAGTGCACGAGATCGTCACCTCGGGCGAAACCCTTACGGTGATTGACATCCCCACGGGCTATACGCATAATATCGAAAATACCGGCGATACCGATGCCGCCGTGTTCATGTGGGTCAACGAGCCTTTCGACCCTGAGCACCCGGATACAATCCCTTTGAAAGTGTGAAAACTGCTATGTCTAAAATCAAACTGATGACGATTATCGGCACACGCCCGGAGATCATCCGCCTCGCGGCCGTAATCAAAAAATGCGACGTTTACTTCGATCAGCTCTTGGTGCATACGGGCCAAAACTACGACTATAACCTCAACCAGGTGTTTTTCGATGATTTGGGCCTGCGCGCGCCGGATTTCTATTTGGATGCCGTGGGCAAAGATCTCGGCGAGACGATCGGCAACATTATTGCGAAAAGCTATGCCCTGATGGCCGAGCAAAAGCCCGATGCGCTGCTGATCTTGGGCGATACCAACAGCTGCCTTTCCGCGATTGCCGCCAAGCGCCTGCACATCCCTATTTTTCACATGGAGGCCGGCAACCGCTGCTTTGACGAGTGCCTGCCCGAAGAAACGAACCGCCGCATTGTCGACCATATTTCCGACGTAAACATGTGCTATTCCGAGCATGCCCGCCGCTATTTGAACGCAGAGGGCACCGCGAAGGAGCGCACTTTTGTTACGGGCAGCCCGATGGCCGAGGTGCTGCATGCAAACCTCGCCAAGATCGAGGCCTCGGACATTTTGACGCGCCTTGGCCTTGAAGCGCACAAATATATGCTGCTTTCGGCCCACCGCGAGGAGAACATCGACACCGAGAAGAACTTTCTCGATCTGTTTACTTCCGTTAACGCGCTGGCCGAAAAATATGATATGCCGATTTTGTATTCCTGCCATCCGCGCAGCAAAAAGCGTTTGGATGCGATGGGCTTTGCGCTTGATACGCGCGTAAAGCTGCACGAACCGCTGGGCTTCCATGATTATAACCACTTACAGATGAACGCCTACTGCGTCATCTCCGATTCCGGTACGCTGCCGGAGGAATCCAGCTTTTTCACGAGCGTGGGGCATCCGTTCCCTGCCGTATGTATCCGCACCTCTACCGAGCGCCCCGAGGCGCTGGATAAAGGATGCTTTGTGCTGGCCGGCATCAGCCGCGGCGGCGTGGAGCAGGCCGTAGAAACGGCCGTCGCCATGAATGATAACGGCGATACCGGTATCCCTGTGCCCTACTATACCGAGGATGTTTCCACCAAGGTTGTCAAGATCATCCAGAGCTATACGGGCGTTATCGACAAGATGGTGTGGAGAAAATACTGATCGTATCGCAGAAAGTGAGTTTTACAGATGGGAAAGCGGCTTCTGGTCGTCACACAGCACTTTTGGCCGGAAAATTTCCGCGTCAATGATCTTGTGGAAGGCCTTGTCGCCGACGGCATCGAGGTAGATGTGCTGTGTGGCCTGCCGAACTACCCGAAAGGCGAATGGTTTAACGGCTACAGCGCCAACGGCCCTTGGCGGGAAGCTTGGCACGGCGCGCAGCTTTATCGCTGCCGCGAAGTGCCGCGCCGCGGCAACACAGGCAAAAGCATTTTTTTGAATTACGTTTCATGGCCGTGGTATGCCCGCCGGACGCTTTCGCGCTTGCCGGGCGGTTACGATGCCGTGCTTTGCTACAACACCAGCCCCGTGCTGATGAGCTGGCCGGCCATTTGTGCCGCGCGCCGCTTTTCTGCGCCGCTCACAAACTATGTGCTCGATCTCTGGCCCGAAAACCTTTATTCCGTTCTGCCCGTAAAAAGCCGCTTTTTACGCGCTGTGGCAAAGGGCACATCGGATTGGCTTTACCGCCGGGCCGACCGTCTGATTGCTTTAAGCGAAGGCCTCGCGGCGCGCCTCAAAGCGCGTGTCGGCACCGAAAATGCGCGCGGCTGCATCGAGCACGAAAAGAAATATGCCGTGATCCCGCAATACTGCGAGGATTTTTATGCTGTACCGGCCTGTGACGAGGCTTTGGCCCGCCAAAATGCCGGGCGCTTTACGCTGCTGTTCGCGGGGAACTTTTCGCCCGCGCAAAGCTTGGAAACTTTGCTGCAGGCAATGGCGCTTGTCCGGCAGGCCGCCGGGCCGGGCCGCACACGGGCGGATACAAAATGCCCCAGCGAGCCGGCTTGTACGCCGCTCCCGGTACATTTGCTTTTGGTCGGTGACGGCATGAGCCGCCCCGCGCTGGAAGCTTTGACGGACAAGCTGCATCTGCGCGATTGCGTCACATTTTACGGCAGCGTCGCGCCCGAGGCCGTGCCTGCGCTGGCCGGGGCCTGCGATGCGCTGGTGGTTTCGCTTTCGGATTCGCCCGATCTTGGGCTGACGATCCCGGCGAAACTTGCCTCGTGCATGGCCTGCCGCAAGCCGCTGCTTGTATCGCTTTCCGGCGAAGGGGCCGTGGCCGCACAGGCCAGCGGCGGCGCATTTGTCAGCGCAGCATGCGACGCCGACGCGCTGGCTGAAAACATTGTGCGCCTCGCCGGGGCGGATACCGCCGCGCGCGCAGCAATGGGCGACGCAGCCTTTGCCTATTATCAGGCGCATTACCGCCGTGCGGCGCTGCTGCGGCAGCTGGAAGTGTTTGTGCTCGGCGAATAAACGGAAAGGACGGGTGAACGCCCTTGAAGCATTCCAACATTCTGGTGATTATCCCCTGCTACAACGAAGAAGCGAATATTGAGCGCGTTTTGGAGCGCCTGCTGCGCACCCGCCCCGATGTAGATTATCTCGTCATCAACGATTGCTCGACAGACCAAAGCGAGGCCATTTTACAGCGCCGCGGCTACACGCATGTGTGCCTGCCTGTAAACCTCGGCATCGGCGGCGGCGTACAAACGGGCTATCGCTATGCGCGCGATAACGGCTACGAAGTGGCCGTGCAGATGGACGGCGACGGCCAGCACGACCCTGCCTTTCTCGAGGCCGTGACGGCGCCCGTGCTGGCCGGAAAACTCGACCTATGCATCGGCAGCCGCTTTGTCACGAAAGAGGGCTTTCAATCCAGCGCGCTGCGGCGCTTTGGCATCAACTTTTTATCGGGGCTGATCTTTTTGCTTTCGGGCAAGCATGTACGCGATGTAACCAGCGGCTTTCGCGCTACAGGCCGGCGCATGACGGCCTTTTTTGCCGAGCATTACGCCGCCGATTACCCCGAGCCTGAGGCGATTTTGGCTGCGACGCTGCGCGGCTTTTCCGTCGGCGAGGCGCCTGTTATCATGGAAGAGCGCATGGGCGGCGTATCCAGCATCCGCAGCTTCAAAAGCGCTTACTATATGATTAAAGTCAGCCTCTCGCTATTGGTTGACCGCATTTCGATCAAGCGCAGAAAAGAGGACGGACAATGACCCTCATTAATCAAATCTGGTTCATCATCATGGCGGTATGCCTGCTGTTGATGGTTTTGCTTCTGCTAAAAAAAGGCGTACTAACAGTAAAATACAGCTTATTGTGGCTGTTTTGCGGCTTTGGCCTGCTGATCGCCGCGCTGTTCCCCTATCTCATCTACGTCATCCGTGACATTTTGGACATGGTAATGCCCTCGAACGTCGTGTTTTTGATGATGTTCGGGTTTGTGCTGCTGCTGCTTTTGTCGCACAGCGTCGCTATCAGCCAGCTCAGCGAAAAATCCAAACGCCAGACGCAAAGCCTTGCGCTTCTGGAAAAGCGGGTGCGCGCGCTGGAGGAACAGCTGCGCGCCGAAAAAGGCCCGCGGGACTAAAAACTGCTTTAAGAGAGGAAGTAGCCCCCTATGGAGCTGTTCAGCGTCACGTTTCTCGCGTTTTTGGTGGGTGCATTGTTTTTTTACTATCTGCTGCCCAAAATCGCCCGGCCGTTTTGGCTGCTTGTCTGCAGCTACGCCTTTTACCTGTATGATTTAGCGCACATCGGTTTTATCGCGCTGCTGGCCAGCGCTACCCTGCTGACATGGCTGGCCGGGCTTTTGCTCGGCCGGGCCCAAGCGCGCTGGCTGCGGCGGCTGATTGCTGCGGCGGCAACGCTTGCCTGCCTTTTCCCGCTGGGGTACTTCAAATATGCCGGCTTTTTTACCGGCGTGGCTGAAAACATTTCGCAGGCTTTCGGCGGGCATTATGTCGCGCCCGCGTTTGATCTGGCGCTGCCGCTCGGCATCAGCTACTTTACCTTTGCGGCGCTGAGCTATGTGTTTGACCAATACGGCCGCCGCTACCCCGCCGAGAAAAACCCGCTGTACTATGCGCTGTTTGTCAGCTTTTTTCCCTGCATCGTCACCGGCCCGATCGAGCGCGCAAACCACATGCTGCCGCAGTTTCGCCAAAAGGTTGCTTTCGATTACAATGCTTTTGCGGGCGGTGTGTTCCGCATCCTGTACGGCTTTTTCAAGAAGCTTGTGCTGGCCGGCATGATTGCCGAGGTGCTTGAAAGCGTATGGAAAAACCCCGATAGCTATTCCGGCCCTGTGCTGGTGGTGGCCGGGCTATTGTTTACCGCCGAGCTGTACTTTGATTTTTCAAGCTGCAGCGATATTGCTATCGGCGCAGGGGCCTGCTTCGGTTTTACCGTGATGGAAAACTTTCGCCGTCCGCTCGCTTCGCCAACCTTTAAGGCGCTGTGGGATAACTGGCATATCAGCCTGACAAGCTGGCTTGAGGATTACATTTTCGAGCCTTTGGCTTGGGGCGGCTGGGAGAAGCATATCCCGCTATTGGGCAAAAAGCTCGAGGGCTGCCACCCCACGGTGGCCGCGCTGTTTTTGACATACCTTGTCAGCGGCTTTTGGCACGGCGCAAGCTGGAACTATATCCTTTGGGGCCTTTTGAACGGGCTTTTTCTGTATATCGGCAACGTAACGCGCAAGAAACGCAAAAAGCTGAACAAGAAAAACCCGTTTTTCACTGTGAAGGCGCTGGCGCCGTTCCGCCGCATCTTTCAGACGAGCTTTACATATTGCCTGTTCTCGTTTACGCTGGTATTTTTCTGGGTCGACCTCTATGCGGGCGGCGATGTGGCCGCGGCGTTCGGGGTTTACGGCCGGATGTTCTCCAACGGCTGGGGCCAGCTGGCGGCGGCCGTTTCCAGCCTTTCCGTGCTGGGCGTCACGCTGGAAAGCTGCATCGTGCTGCTGGCAGGCATCCTGCTGACAAATCTAATTGAAATGGCAAAAACGCCCGTCAATGTGACGATTCGCCGCATCCCGATCTGGGTACGATGGCCGCTTTACTACCTGCTGGCCGCCGCAATTTTGTTCTACGGCGCATTCGGGCAGTCTGCGTTTATCTATCAGCAATATTGAGGGAGGCGGGCATATGAATACAAATGAAAAGCTCCCTCAAGGCGGGCGCCACGCAAAGCCCGCTACGGCGCAGCCGGCCGACGGCCACGCCCGGTTCGCTTTCTTTTTGCAGCATCTCGGCTGGGGCGCGCGGATGCTCTTGGCTGTCGCGGCCATCAGCCCGATTTTCTTTTTTATGGTGTGGTTCAACTATACCGTGGATTGCAGCGGCCTGTTTCATGGCGACGTGTACACGCGCGAGATCGCAGCGATGCTGCTGGCGGGCCAAAACGTCGACGGTTACGAAACGATGGACGAGCGCAGCCTGACTAAACTTACCATCGAGCAGATGGACGCCGTGCCAAGCACCGTCGCGCTCGGCTCCTCGCGCGTGATGCAGATGACACGCGATGTGGCCGGCACCGAAGATTTTTACAATTTTGGCATGACGGGCGGCGATTTTTACGATCTGCTCGGCACGTTCGAGCTGTTTGAAGAAAAGGGCAGCCTGCCCCAAAACGTAATCCTTTGTATCGACCCGTGGCTTTTGAACGGCACCGGCTCCGGCGACACTTCGCGCAGCGACCGCAATTTGTATCAGCAGTTTCTGTCCGAGCGCCTCGGCGAGGATGTGCCTTATACCGTCAAAGACGAAAACGCCCTTTGGAAAGCCCTTGTCAGCCCGAGCTATTTTCAGGGCAACTGGAAATACTGGCGGCACGACCGCCGCACACAGGCAATGCCGCAGGCCGTTTTGGGCGCTGATTACGACAACAGCCCCACTGAGATCAAAAACTGCGACGGCAGCGTACATTATACCGCCGCGATGCTGAGCCAGACGCCCGAGCAAACAGCGCAATATGCGCTGGATATGGCCGGCACGTATGCCTGGTGCGATGGCTTTACCGAGCCGGACGCCGAGCGTGTACGCCTTTTGAAAGAATACATTGCCTACATGCAGGATAAGGGCATCCACGTATACATTTTGCTGACGCCCATGCACCCGATCATGTACGAATACGCGCTGACTTACCCGGACGATAACATCGGCTTTTTGCGCAGCGAGGATGCCATCCGCACGATCGCGGCCGAAACCAATGTGCCCGTTTACGGCAGCTACAACCCGCACATTTTGCCCGGCGTAGATGCCGGCACCGATTTTTATGACGGCGTCCACTGCACCTCCGAATGCCTTAAAAAGTTTTGGCCCGGCATCGAGCAGGCGCGTGCCGATGAGGCCGCGGGCATTGCCCCTTCCGCCGCCCTGCTGAACACGGTAGACAACGATATTTATGCTGAGCTGACACTGCGCTGCGGGGCTGAAAAAGCCGACGAGATGGCGGCGCTGCTGCCGCTGGAGCGGACAGCCGCGGCCGCGGCTTGATGTTTCAACAAATTATTGCTTGACATTTCTGCTTCACGATGCTAAACTGTGTGCATTCCAAATCACAACAAAATGCGTTGACGGGGAAAAAGCGATAACGGTTCGTTTTCAGAGAGCTGCTGGTTGGTGAAAGGCAGTACAGCGGTTATCGTCTACTGGCCCCCGAGCAGCAAAGCTGAAAGTAATCGAGTAGGGTTTGCCGGCATGCCTTTCCGTTATCAAGAAGGCGCGATTCGCCCCGTTTTTGAGGCCGATCGTTCAAGAGGCTGCATCATCACGCAGCAATGAGAGTGGTACCGCGGGAACCTGTTTTTTCAGGCCCTCGTCTCTCCGGGTTTTCGTCCGGAGAGACGAGGGCCTTTTTGTATCTTCGCCGCACCGGTTTGGAATGCGGCGGCCGGAAAACAGGAGGAACTTCTCATGATGGATGCCACGAAATATGCGCCGGGCTATTACCCCGCCCCGGCAGGAAACGACGACTGGGTAAAGAAAGATCACATCGAAGCCGCCCCCGCGTGGTGCAGCGTCGATCTGCGCGACGGCAATCAGGCGCTGGTTGTGCCGATGAGCCTCGACGAAAAACTTGAATTTTTCGAGATGCTTGTCCGCATCGGCTACAAGGAGATCGAGGTCGGCTTCCCGGCCGCGAGCGAGACGGAATATGATTTTCTGCGCACCTTGATCGAGCGGCACATGATCCCCGCGGATGTAACGGTACAGGTGCTGACACAGTGCCGTGACCACATTATCCGCAAGACCTTTGAGGCCGTCAAGGGCGCGCCCAGCGCCGTAATCCACTTTTACAATTCCACCAGCGTCGCCCAGCGTGAGCAGGTGTTCCACAAATCAAAAGAAGAAATCAAAAAGATCGCCGTCGACGGCGCAAAACTTGTTAAGCAGCTTAGCGAGGAGTACAAGGGAAACTTCCGCTTTGAATATAGCCCCGAGAGCTTTACGGGCACCGAGCCGGAATATGCGCTGGAGGTTTGCAACGCCGTTTTGGATGTGATGCAGCCCACGCCCGAAAAGCCCATGATTATCAACCTGCCCTCGACGGTACAGATGAGCATGCCGCATGTGTACGCCAGCCAGATCGAGTACATGTCGAAGAATCTTCGCTTCCGCAAGGCCGTGACGCTTTGCGTCCACCCGCATAACGACCGCGGCACCGGCGTCGCCGACGCCGAGCTGGCCGTTTTGGCCGGGGCACAACGCGTGGAGTGCTGCCTGTTCGGCAACGGCGAGCGCACAGGCAATGTCGACGCCATTACGCTTGCGATGAACCTCTACAGCCACGGCGTCGATCCGCATCTGGATTTTTCCGATATGCCGCGCATCGCCCAAACCTACGAGCGTGTTACCCGCATGAAAGTTTACGACCGTACCCCCTATGCGGGCAGCCTTGTATTTGCCGCTTTCTCGGGCAGCCATCAGGATGCGATCGCGAAAGGCATGGCGTGGGGCACGGCGCACGGCGAACACCGCTGGACTTGCCCTTACATCCCCATCGACCCGACAGACATCGGCCGCACCTACGATGCGGATGTCATCCGCATCAACAGCCAAAGCGGCAAGGGCGGCATTGGCTTTGTGCTTCAGCAAAACTATGGCTTTGACCTGCCGCCGAAAATGCGCGAGGAACTCGGCTATGCCGTGAAAGAGCTTTCTGACCATGCACATAAAGAGCTTTCGCCCGCCGAGGTATACGCGGCGTTCGCACAGAAATATCTTAACACCGCCGCGCCGCTAACGGTGACAGAGGCACACTTCCAGCAAAAGGACGGCATCACGGCCACCGTGGCAATCACTTATCAAGGCAAACGCACAGAAAGCACCGCCGCAGGCAACGGCCGCTTGGATGCAGTCGCCAACGCCGTATGCGCCGTAACCGGGCTGGAGTTCAAGCTCGAACATTACAGCGAGCACAGCTTGGATACCGGCTCGACAAGCCGTGCGGCCAGCTATGTGGGCTTACAGTGGGCCGACGGCCGTTTCACATGGGGCTGCGGCAGCCATACCGACATCATCATGGCCGGTATCCACGCGCTGGTTTCCGCGATCAACAATCATTAAGGAGAGATAAAAATGGGAATGACGCTTACCCAAAAGATTCTCGCCGCCCACGCCGGGGTGCCCGGCGTCCGGGCGGGCCAGCTGATTGAGGCTGGCTTGGATATTGTGCTGGGCAACGACATTACGACGCCGGTCGCCATCAACGAGTTTGAAAAGGCGGGCTTTACCGGCGTGTTTGACAAAAAGCGCATCGCCATCGTGCTGGATCACTTTGTCCCCAACAAGGACATCAAAAGTGCCGCCCAGTCGAAGCAATGCCGTACTTTCGCAAACCAGTATGATATTCTTCACTTCTACGATGTGGGCCGCATGGGCATTGAACACGCGCTGCTGCCCGAGCAGGGCATCGTAACGGCCGGCGACTGCATCATCGGCGCCGACAGCCACACATGCACCTACGGCGCGCTGGGCGCCTTTTCGACGGGCGTGGGCAGCACAGATATGGCCGCCGGCATGGCGACGGGCAAGGCATGGTTCAAAGTGCCCTCTGCCATCCGTTTTGTGCTGAAAGGCAGCCTGCCCGCCCGTGTCTCGGGCAAAGATCTGATCCTTTCGATCATCGGGCAGATCGGCGTGGACGGCGCGCTTTACAAGAGCATGGAGTTTACCGGCCCGGGCGTGGCCAGCCTTACGATGGATGACCGTCTGTGCATCTGCAACATGGCGATCGAGGCGGGCGCGAAAAATGGCATCTTCCCCGTAGACGATGTGACGCGCGCCTACTTGAAGGGCCGCAGCACCCGCCCACCCCAAGAATTTACGCCCGACCCCGACGCCGAATATGAAAAGACGATCGAATTTGATCTTTCGGCGCTGGTGCCCACCGTCAGTTGGCCGCACCTGCCTGAAAACACGCACCCGGCCACGGAAGGCAACGACATCGCGCTCGATCAGGTTGTGATCGGCAGCTGCACAAACGGGCGGCTGTCGGATATGGAGGCGGCCTACGAGATTTTGAAAGGCCGCCATATCGCCAAAGGTGTGCGCGGCATCATCATCCCCGCCACGATGGCCGTATACCGGGAGTGTATCCAACGCGGATGGGCAACGGCCTTCATCGACGCGGGCTGCATCGTCTCTACCCCGACGTGCGGGCCGTGCCTCGGCGGATATATGGGCGTTTTGGCCGCGGGCGAGCGCTGCATTTCCACCACAAACCGCAATTTTGTGGGCCGCATGGGCCATACTGAAAGCGAAGTTTATCTGGCAAGCCCCGCCACGGCGGCGGCCAGCGCGCTCACGGGCCATATCACCGACCCGCGCATGGTTTGAAAGGAGACGAACGGTATGCAGGCAAAAGGCATGGTTTTCAAATATCCCGATAACGTCGATACCGACGTCATCATCCCGGCGCGCTACCTGAACAGCCAAGATGCAAACGAGCTGGCGCAGCACTGCATGGAGGACATCGACAAGGGCTTCGTAAAAAAGGTGCGCCCCGGCGATGTTATGGTGGGCGGCTGGAACTTCGGCTGCGGCTCCTCGCGGGAGCATGCGCCCCTCGTTATTAAAACAAGCGGCATCTCGTGCGTGATCGCCAAAAGCTTTGCGCGCATCTTCTACCGCAACAGCATCAACATCGGCTTGCCGATTTTGGAGTGCCCGGAGGCCGCCGAGGCCATCGCCGCGGGGGATACCGTCGCCGTAGATTTTGACAGCGGGGTTATCACAGACGAAACCTCCGGCAAAACGTTCGCGGCCGAGCCGTTCCCGCCGTTCATCCAGAACATCATCCGCGCGGGCGGGCTGATGAACGCCATACGGGAAAAGCAGGCGTAAGCCAAAAGGCGGCGGAGCTTCGGCGCGGCGTGTGCGGCCGGCCGAAAAGCTCTTTGCCCCTGCGGAAATCGTGTGCCTCGGCATGGCGTGTGCGGCTGGCCGAGGCCCCGAAAAGGAGAATTGCGTATGCAGAAAAATATTGCCCTGATTTGGGGCGACTGTGCCAGCCCCGAAATCATAGCCGAAAGCGTACATGTGCTGGATCGCATTGCGGCTAAGTACGGCCATACTTTCATCTATACGGATGTAAAGATGGGCGGCGCGGCCATCGACGCCTACGGCGACCCGCTGCCCCAAAGCGAGCTGGATAAGTGCCTTGCGGCCGACGCCGTACTGCTTGGGGCCGTGGGCGGGCCGAAATGGGAGGGTGTGCCGGGCGATCAGCGCCCCGAAAAAGGTTTGTTGCGCCTGCGCGCCGGCATGGGCCTTTACGCCAACACGCGCCCGGCCAAGATCTGGCCGCAGCTGGCCCCGGCCAGCCCCTTAAAGCCGGAGCTTGTAGAAAAAGGCATTGATTTTGTGATTGTGCGCGAGCTGACGGGCGGCGTGTATTTCGGCAAGCACGAAACCGTTGAGGCAAACGGCGAAAAGCAGGCCATCGATTGGATGCCCTATAGCGAGCATGAAATCGAGCGCATCGCGCGCATCGGCTTTGAGACGGCACAAAAGCGCCGCAAAAAGCTCTGCTGCGTGGATAAGGCGAATGTGCTGGATACCTCGCGGCTGTGGCGCGCGGTGATGCATCGCTTACAGCCGGAATATCCGGATGTTGCTTACAGCGAAATGTTTGTGGATAATTGCGCGATGCAGATCGTGAAGGACCCGAGCCAGTTTGACGTGATCGTTACGGAGAACATGTTCGGCGACATCCTTTCCGACGAAGCGTCGGAAATTACCGGCTCGATCGGCATGATCCCGTCCTCCTCGCTCGGCGAGGGAACACGTGGGTTATACGAGCCGATTCACGGCTCTGCGCCGGACATTGCCGGGCAGGATAAAATCAACCCCACGGCCTGCATCCTTTCGGCCGCCATGATGCTGCGTTACAGCTTTGGGCTGGCGCAGGAGGCAGACGACATCGAGGCCGCCGTGGGCACCGTGCTGGACAAAGGCTTCCGTACCGCCGATAACATGAGCGCCGGAAACCGCTGCCTCGGCTGCAAAGACATGGGCGCCGCCATCGTGGCGGCATTATAGAGTTGGGATTTGGATAAACGGTTTGGGAAAAGCTCTGTTCGGCGTGTGCGGCCGGGCAGGGCTTTTTCCGTTATAGAAAAGTGGGGGCTTGGCTATAATTGCATCTGCGGGCGTTTCGTTTTTCGTTGCGGAAACGTTTTGGGCTTTGCCTGTATCCCCGGATGCCGCGCGCAGGCTGCCTCCTTTCAGCCCAAGCGGAAATGCGGCGCTTTTCCGCTTGGGCTAGCATAGCGGCGAGGGCTTTCGTCCATACTGATACGGTACAAAACAGGAGGAGCCGCCATGTCCCGCATCTTTTTTTACAATGCTGATATTCTCACGATGGACCCCACGCGGCCGCAGGCCAGCACATTGCTGATCGAAAACGGGCGCATTGCCGCCGTCGGGGGCAACCATGCCGTGCTGCCCGGCGCGCGCAGCGCCCAGTGCGTCAATTTACAGGGCCGCACGATTCTGCCGGGCTTCCTCGACGGCCACAGCCATCTCGTCTCAAACAGCTATGAGCTGCTTTTTGCCAACGCCGCGCCCGCCCCGCGCGGCGAATGCGACGACATCCCTTCGTTGGTAGTTTCCCTGCAAAAGCAATTTTCCGCTTGGCTGCCCACGCGCCGCAAAGGCCAGTGGTTTGTGGCCGTGGGCCTCGAAACCGGAGCTTTTCCCGGCGGCGTGGCCCCAAGCAAATATGATCTCGACCGCATCAGCAAAGAGGTGCCCGTGGCCGTGGTATTTGCGGGCGGGCATGCGGCCGTGTTCAGCAGTTTGGCGCTTTCTCTGTGCGGCATCACGCGCAGAACGCGCTGCCCGGCCGGCGGCGCAATGCCCAAGCTCCCCGTCAGCGACGAATACAGCGGCGTTTTACAAGAGAATGCTTTTTTTGCGCAGTCGGCCCACATCAAAACGCCGGGGCTTTCCTCAATGCTGAACGCGCTGAAAGCCTCGGTCGCCGAGTATGCCTCTTACGGCATTACCACCGCGCAGGATGCGCACGTGATGCCGGACGATTGGAAGCTTATCCGGTTGGCACAATTTCTGCACATTTTTCGCTTTGACGTGGATTTATACTTTGACCCCGCGCTGGCCGGCGAGGCTTTGCCTCGGCGTGACCCCGCACAAAACGGCTACCGCCGGCATGTGCGGCTTGCCGGATGCCGCCTATTTTTAGACGGCACGATTCAAGGGCGCACGGCATGGCTTAGCGAGCCGTATTACACGCCGCCCGCAGGCCACGCCGAAGGTTACTGCGGCACCGGGATTTTCACCGACGACGCCGTCATGCAGCAGCTCGAAACCTGCCTGCGCAATCGCTGGCAGGTGAGCGTACACGCCAGCGGCGATGCCGCAGCCGAGCAGCTAATCCGCTGCTATGAAGCTGTTTTACAGCGCAATCCCGATGCGCCGCCCCTGCGCCCGATCGCGCTGCATTGCCAAGTGCTGCGGCCCGGCCAGCTTGCGCGCATGGCGGCGCTTGGCATGGGCGCAAGCTTTTTCTGCGATCAAATTTGGTTTTGGGGCGACGCCGACAACGCCGCCACCCTTGGCCCGGCGCGCGCGCAAGCGCTTTGCCCTGTCAAAGGCGCGTTGGATGCCGGTATCCCGTGCTCGCTGCATCAGGATACGCCTGTTGTGCCGCCAAATGTACTGCTTGCCGTACAAAACGCCGTGCTGCGCAAAACGAAAAGCGGCCGTGTGTTGGGCGCCGATCAGCGCCTAACCGTGCAGCAGGCGCTGGAATGTGTTACGATCCGCAGCGCATGGCAGCTTTTTCAGGAGCACGACAAAGGCAGCCTTGCGCCGGGCAAGCGCGCCGATTTTGTGATTTTGGCGCAAAACCCGTTGAAAGTGCCGCCCGAAGAAATCGGGCGCATCCCAATTCTCGCCACTTTTAAGGATGGCAAGCCTATTTTTGAGGCGCCGTAAGCAATGTGTATTTCTCTCAAATACAGACGTATGTCTATATTGTACGTTTTTCATAGTTTTTAAAACTTTTATTTGACATTATGACGAAACGAGCCTATAATACGGGCTATACAGAAGTGGGTAGGCAAAGCGGCCTGCGGGAAGAGATGTTTTTCCCGTGGGCCGTTTTTGCTTTGACTGCGAAAGAGAGGGCAAAAGTATGCTGACACTGGATAAAATTTATCACGCCGCGTATGTGCTGAAAGATGCCGCGCGCAGAACCGATCTGATTGCCGCGCCGCGGCTGCCAAGCGAGGCCAAGCTCTATCTCAAAACCGAAAACTTGCAGGTAACAGGCAGCTTCAAGGTGCGCGGCGCCTATTACAAAATCAGCCAGCTGACGCCGGAGCAGCTGAAGAAGGGCGTGATCGCCTGCAGCGCGGGCAACCATGCACAGGGCGTGGCGCTGGCCGCGACGCACATGGGCACAAAAAGTATCGTCTGCATGCCCGAGGGCGCGCCGATCATGAAGGTGGAAAATACCCGCCGCCTCGGCGCAGAGGTATGCCTTGTCAAAGGCGGCTATGACGAAGCGCATGATAAGGCCGTGGCCCTGCAAAAACAGACGGGCATGACCTTTATCCACCCCTATGATGACGAAATGGTGATCGCCGGGCAGGGCACGATCGGGCTGGAAATTCTCGATCAGCTGCCCGAAACCGAGGCCGTCATCGTGCCCATCGGCGGTGGCGGGCTGATTTCCGGCGTGGCTTTTGCCATCAAGGCGCTGCGCCCGGATATTAAGGTTTACGGCGTACAGGCCGCCGGCTCGCCCAGCATGTACAATTCCTTCCGCGATGGCAAGTATGAGACGCTCGCCGCAGCCGCGACGTTTGCGGACGGCATTGCCGTAAAAACGCCGGGCGAAACCACTTACAAGCTCGTGCGCCAATATGTCGACGACATCGTAACCGTCAGCGAAGACGAAATCGCCGCGGCTATTCTGGCGCTGATGGAGGACCAAAAGCTTGTGGCCGAAGGCGCAGGCGCTACGCCGGTGGCGGCCGCCATGTTCGGCAAGCTGCCGATTGCGGGCAAAAAGGTGGTTTGCCTTGTTTCGGGCGGTAACATCGACGTGAACATCCTTTCGCGCGTAATTACGCGCGGGTTGGTGATGGGCGGCCGCAAAGCGAACCTTACCGTCCGGCTGGAAGATAAGCCCGGCCAGCTTCAGCGCGTCGCCGAGATCGTGACGCGGTGCGGCGCCAACATCCTGAACGTCCGCCACGACCGTAACGATCCTTCTATGCCGATTTCTGCGTGTTATTTGAAAATCGGCATGGAAACGCGCGATCAAAAGCAGATCGACAACATCAAAGCCGAACTGAAAAAGGCGGGCTTTCCGGTTGTATGCGATCATAACGATTTGCCGCAGGCGTAACGCGGCCGCCCCGAAATTTTTTGATTTTACAGAAAGAAGGTTTTTGTATGAAAGTTGTTTCTACCCAAAATGCCCCCGCGGCCATCGGGCCGTATTCGCAGGCGCTGGATACCGGCAGCATGGTGTTTGTTTCGGGACAGATCCCCGTCGACCCGGCGACCGGGAAAATGGCAGACACCGTTGAGGAACAGGCCGCACAGAGCCTTTCCAACCTGAAAAACATTCTGGCCGAAGCTGGGCTTTCGATGTGCAATGTCATCAAGACGGTAGTTTTCTTGGCCGATCTTTCCGATTTTGCGGCCGTGAATGCCGTCTATGAAAAGGCCTTTACCGCGCCGTTCCCTGCGCGTAGCTGTGTGCAGGTGGCCGGCATCCCGAAGGGCGCAAAGCTCGAGATCGAGTGCATCGCGGTGCGCCCGTAATTTTGCCATTCTCCTCCTACTTTCCGTGCGCCGTTTCTTTGCGGCGCACGGCTTTTTTATGTTTTCCGCCTGTAAAAGGCGATTGGTGCCGCACAGCCAAATTGTCATTTTGCAAATTTTTGCAACGTTTTTTTGTGCAAAAGGTTGACAAGGGCACTTCAGTAGCGTAAAATAAGCCCAACAAAACCACGGCAGAGGTGCAGAAAAGATCAGTACGCGCGGCATTCCGGGCTGGCAGGCCCGCCGCGCCGAAAGGCTTTTTTGCCGAAGCCCGTATCCTCCCTGTCAGGGGTACGGCGCTGGGCCCGCACAGAACATGTGCCCGACTGTCACCGAATTGTTTCGGTGGAGCGCTTCCGTGGGCGAGGAAAACATCATTTTCCCTTACAGCCCGGTATCCGGATACCGGTGCAGTATCGGTATTTGCTTTTTCCAAAGCCCCCGGTTTCGCTTCGGCGGAACCGGGGGCTTTGTGTTTTCCCGCCGCTTCTGGCAGAGTGGCGGGCGTATCGCTTTTTGTGTATAGAGGAGAGGGTATTATGAAAAACAGCAACAGGATTTCTCGCCGCAACTTTTTGAAGGCCGCGGGCTTTACCGCTGCGGCCGCTGCGCTGGCCGGCTGCGGCGCCAAAAAAATTGGCGACGGTGATGATGCCGTGCTGACAGTTGCGATGGAGTGCGCCTACGCGCCCTACAACTGGACACAGCCGGATGATGCCAACGGTGCCGTCAGCATTCGCGGCTCTTCCGATTTCGCCTACGGCTACGATGTGATGATGGCAAAGAAAATTGCCGAATCGCTCGGCCAAACCTTGCAGATTGTCAAGCTCGATTGGGATTCTTTGATCCCGGCCGTACAATCCGGCGATGTCGACTGCGTGATCGCAGGGCAATCCATTACGGCCGAGCGCGCCAAGATGGTAGCTTTCTCCGACCCGTACTATTACGCCACGATTGTGACGCTCGTCAAGAAGGATTCTCCGTATGCTTCGGCAAAGAGCGTCGCCGATTTGGCCGGCGCCACTGCCACAAGCCAGCTGGGCACGATCTGGTACGATACCTGCCTGCCGCAGATCCCGAGCGGTAATATCCTTGCCGCGCAGGAAACCGCCCCGGCCATGCTTGTAGCGCTGGAATCCGGCGCCTGCGATGTCGTTGTGACGGATCACCCCACCGCACAGGCTGCGCTGGTGGCTTACCCGGATTTCGTGATGCTCGATTTCTCCGGCACGGACGGCGATTTTCAGGTTTCGGATGAAGACGTCAACATCGGCGTCTCGATGGCAAAGGATAACGCCGCCCTTTTGAAGGCCGTCAACGAAGTGCTTGGCACGATGACGAAGGACGACTACAATGCGATGATGGACGAAGCCATTTCTGTCCAGCCGTTAAGCGAATAAGCCGCAAGCATTTGGGCGGCCGCATGGCAAAATGTTTTGCGGGCGCTTACAAATAGACGCATTGTAAAACGCTCCCCCATGCGGCGGGGAGATGCTTTTCTGCACGAGAGGAGTTTTTCCATGTCCGATTTTCTGGCCTCCTGCGGCGAGGTGCTGCAAAAATACGGGATGTCGTACCTGCGCGGCGCGGGTACCACCCTGCTGATTGCCTTGGTGGGCACCTTTTTTGGCTGCTTAATCGGGTTTGGCGTCGGTGTGCTGCAAACCACCCCCATCGACAAAAAGCGCGACGCGGCGCCCAAGCGCTTTCTGCTGCATCTGTTGCGGGGGGTGCTGCGCTGCTATGTCGAGGTGTTTCGCGGTACGCCGATGATCGTGCAGGCCGTATTTATCTACTACGGCGCGATGCAGCTGCTAAACCTGAAAATGGGCATGTGGACGGCGGCATTCTTCATTGTTTCCATCAACACGGGCGCCTATATGGCCGAGACGGTGCGCGGCGGCATCATTTCCGTCGACCCCGGCCAGACAGAGGGCGCAAAATCCATCGGTATGACGCATTTGCAGACGATGCTGTATGTCGTTTTGCCGCAGGCGCTGCGCAGCATCATCCCGCAGATCGGCAACAATTTCATCATCAATATCAAGGATACTTCTGTTTTGTCCGTCATCGCCATCACCGACCTGTTTTTTGTGCACAAAAGCGTTGTGGGCGCGCTGTACCGCTACTTTGAATCGGCCTGCATCGTCATGGTGATCTACCTTACAATGACGATGGCCGCGAGCTGGCTTTTGCGCCGCTGGGAAAAGCACCTCGACGGCCCCGAAAACTACGATCTTGCCACAACGGATACGCTGGCCTACACAAGCGGCACCTACAATTTTCCGGCCAAAACGGCGAATTCTCAAAATCTCGATATGAAGGAGGGCCTGTGAGCATGGCAGAGCATATCCTCGAAGTGCAGCACCTCTCCAAGAGCTTCGGCACACATGTAGTGCTGCGGGATGTCGATTTTCTCGTGGATCCGGGCGATGTCACCTGCATCATCGGCGCCTCCGGCTCGGGCAAATCCACGCTGCTGCGCTGCATCAATCTGCTGGAAGACCCTACGGCCGGCAAGGTGCTTTTTCACGGCAAAGATATTACCTGCCGTAATTTCGACCCGTGCGCCTACCGCGCGCGCGTCGGGATGGTATTTCAAAGTTTTAACCTTTTCGGCAATCTGACTGTGCTGGAAAACTGCACGATCGGCCCGCGCAAGGTACGAAATGCTTCGCCTGACAAGGCGCGCGCGCAGGCCCTTGCAAACCTCGAAAAGGTGGGCATGGCGCCATATGTTAACGCGAAGCCGCGCCAGCTTTCAGGCGGGCAAAAGCAGCGCGTCGCCATCGCGCGGGCGCTGACGATGCAGCCGGAAGTGCTTTTGTTCGACGAGCCGACCAGCGCACTTGACCCGCAGATGGTCGGCGAAGTGCTGGCTGTGATGCGGCGGCTGGCCGCCGAGGGCCTGACGATGATCGTCGTCACGCACGAAATGGCATTTGCGCGCGAGGTTTCCAGCCATGTGGTATACATGGCGGATGGCGTGATTGCGGAAGAGGGAACCCCCGAAGCAATTTTCGAGCATCCTCAGAGCCCGAAAACGCAGGAATTTTTGGCTCGCTTTCGCCGGGGATAAGGTGGTATCGGCGCACGGCCGGGCTGCTGATAAACACAAACAGATCACGTGCAAAAGCAAAAAATGCACCCTGATTTGGCTTTCAAAAGCCTTTTCGGGGTGCATTTTTTCGATGAAAATATTTGGATGGCAAAAGGCATGCGCGCAGCTTCGCGGCACAATATTCGATGCGCGCCCTCGGCAAGCCATTTGTTTGCCGCTTTTTCAGCGGCTGCGCAGCCACGCGGCGGCCTCAGTGGCCGCCACAGCGCCGTCGGCAACGGCCGTCACGATTTGGCGCAGGGGCTTGGTGCGCACATCGCCCGCGGCAAATACGCCGGGCAGCGCCGTATGCGTATCTTCGCCGGCGGCTACATAACCGCCCGGCGCCAGCTCCAGCTGGCCCTCCAGCAGGGCCGTGTTCGGCGCGCGGCCGATCGCCACAAACACGCCGTCCACCGGCAGCGTATGCGCCGCGCCGGAAACTTTGTCCGTGTACTGTACGCCCGTCACGCTGTCGCCGGCTTCGAGGCCGGTGACCTGTGCGTTCCAGACATACTCGATATTTTCCGCGGCCTTCAGCGGCGCAAGATAGCTGGCATCCGCCCGCAAGGTATCGCGCCGATGCACCAGATAGACCTTTTCACACAGCTTTGCCAACACCAGCGCGTCGGCGGCCGCGGTATTGCCGCCGCCCAGCACCGCCACCGTTTTTCCCTTATAAAACATGCCGTCACAGGTGGCGCAGTAGGATACGCCGCGCCCGATGTGGCTTTCCTCGCCGGGCAGGCCCAGCTTACGCGGCGAAGCGCCCATTGCCAAGATCACCGCGCCCGCGGCAACAGGCCCGTCGCTTGTCGTTACGATCTTTGGGTCGGCGCGCAAATCAAGCGCTGTCACCTCGGCGAAAGCCGTCTCGGCGCCAAAATGCTCTGCATTTTGCTGCATCGATTCGCCCAGCGTATAGCCGTCGGCCCCAAGGCCGACGCCCGGATAATTATCCACCTGCGGGGTCGTCGCCATTTGGCCGCCGGGCGAAAGCATTTCCAGTACCAGCACATCCAGCCCGGCCCGTGCGGCATAAAGCGCCGCCGTATAGCCTGCCGGCCCGCCGCCGATTACGGCCACATCATACTGATTTTTCACGTTATGTTCCTCTCTCTTAGCGTTTCTGCGCGGTGATCCATTCCTCAACGGCCGCCTGGCTCGGCGGGGCAACCAGTTTCTCGCCGTGGCTGCCGCCCTGATACAGGTAAAGCGTGGGGATTACATCCGCGTGCAGCGCATCCGCCAGCTCCGGCTGCTCATCAATGTTAATTTTGGCAACGGTCAGCTGGCCGTCATACTTTTCCGCCACGCGGTCCAGCGCCGGGGCGAGGCGGCGGCAGTATACACACCACGGCGCCCACAAATCCACCAGCACAGGCTGTGAAGCCTGCTCGATTTCTGCCGCAAAGTTTTCTTTCGTGATCGTTTTAATTTCCATACTTTTTACCTTCTTTCAGTTTTAGCTTTCCCCATTTGGTTTATTTTCTTTCTTCCCGGCTGTGGCATTTGGCACAAGTTGTGCCGTGATCGCGCCGATGGTAATACCCGACAAAGTGCGGATACAATCCTCGTTCATGCGGGCATAGATGTCATCCATCACAGCGGCCATGCCCGAACATATTTGACATGCGCGGTCGACATCGCCGCTGCGCCAGTGGCTCGAAACCGGCTCTTCCCCTAGCGCCTCTATCACTTGCCGCAGCGTAATTGCCGCCGCGCCGGGCAGCGTACAATAGCCGCTGTTTTTGCCCTCGCGGGCTTCTACAAGGCCGGCATGGTGCAGCCGGGCCATTACCTTGCGCACCCGGGCGGGGTTTGTGCAGATGTTATCCGCCAATACCCCGCTCGGCGTCAGCGTCCCTACATGCTCAAGATAGACAAGCGCATGCACCGCCACCGCAAATTCTGCTGTCATTGTTGTACCTCCCGCCCGGCTTTGCTACAGCCAGCCTGTTGCTTTTCTGCCGGCATGGGCCGGCTTGTTGGTTGCCCTATGCAAGTGTTTGTTTTGTGTTGGGGATTCCTTTTTCTTATGTAATTATACCAGTTACAGTTATATTGTCAAGCGTAACTTTTTCGGTGAAAAAAAATACGCCACAAACTCAAATTTGCCGTTCGCTTTTTAACCGAACTTTTACCCCTGTCTGGTATAGTATCTACAGAAAGAGAAATACCATCCGAGCCGAGATAAGACGCCAATGAGGAGAATGTATCCATGAAAAAGCAGATCAAAAAAATTGCAGCAGTTCTGGCAGGCATGTCGATTGCCTGCACATGCTTGCCGATGGCAGCTTTTGCGGCGGATGCTCCTCAGTACAATATCGTATTCAGCGCCGGCGAGTGCGGCACGATCCCCAATAATATGGTGCCCAGCAAGGCAGGCAGCGTTGTTTCCCCCGTGGTTACGGTAAAAGACAGCGACCTTTACAGCGCCTATGAATTTTACTGCGCCGATACGAACGAATCGGTTCAGATCGACCAGAACAGCATGACGGCCACTGTTCCGGTTACCGGCGATGCCATTTATGTAGCACAGTATATCGCCGCCAACAGCGCTTTGAGCTGCACGATCCAGTATGTGGACGAATCCGGCATTGAGATTGCGCCTTCCAAATCTTATCGTGTACAGAGCGGCGATTCCGTTGCAGAAGCTGCTGCGGCGGTAGCGGGCTACACTTACGCTTCTGCAGATTATACCGTAAACGGCGGCGCCGCACAGGCATACGCCGGCAGCGTAAAGGTTACGAGCGCTACCGCCATCGTGTTCCACTACACTGCAAACGCTAATGTAATCACCAATACCACGACTACGACCAACACTGTATATACCGATAATGTCACAACGGTTGGTGCTGCGGCTGTGGCCGGCGGTGCCGGTGCAGCGGCCGGGGTTGGCGGCACGACGATCACGGACAATGAAACGCCGCTTGCTGGCGGCAACGGTAATGCGGCCGGCGCCGGCGAAAGCGCTGCTTCTTCGCAGCCCAGCGAGACGATTGAGGACAGCGAAGTTCCGCAGGCCGCCTCTGTGCACAGCGTAAGCGTGGCGATGGTCGCCGGCATCCTCGCGGCGGTTGCCGTCGCAATGGTTGCGGTAGTTGTGTTCATTCGCAAGAAAAAGAGCGCACATCAGGGCTAATCCGTTAGCCCCTTAGGATAGAGAGAAAGCGTCCCGGCATTGCTGGGACGCTTTCTTTATCTTTGCGGTGTCCCGTACAGCGCTTTGGCAGGCCATGCGCGAGAGCGATGCTTTCCCCCATGTCTGTTCTTGCAAAGCACTTCCCCGCTTTCTCTGCCCTGCCGCTATAGGCCCGGTCGGCTCAAACTCATATCCCCCGCAGGAGCCAGGCGCTGCCTTGTTAAGCGCCCGAGAGGCACCGCGCGTCCGCAAGGCATAAGGCACAAGACGCAGGACGTATTCCGGCATATTTTCTCCGTACTATGTGCTCCCTATCCATCGTATATGCGCTATACGCAAAAAGCGGCGCGCCTCACGAACCGTTTCGGTTCTGTCGGGCGCGCCGCTTTGGCTTTTAACCTATTTTGTCCGCGGTATCTGTACTTTTCTTACAGAAAGCCGCCATCAAATCTGTACAATCGAATTACTGCTTGTTCTGCTGTTTATTCTTTTTGCCGCGATGAATCAGCAGCACCAGTAAAATGATACCTACCGCAAATACGATGCCGAGCAGCAAGAGCGGCGCGGTATCGCCCGTCTGCACACGCTGCACGATTTGCCGTACAAGCGTATTGGTCTGTGTGTTCGTTTTCGTAACCGTGACCGTATGGGTCTGCGTATCCTGCGCCAAGAAGCGGTAGTCGATTGAGGCAAGCTTATTCTGGTAATCGTTTGCCGAAGCCGAACCGTTGATCGTCATCGTCAACTTCACCATTGCCGTCTGGCCATTTTTAAGCTGTGCCACGTTCATCCATTTGCCCGCCGTATCGTCGCCGGCAACTGTGGTGCCCGTCAGAGAATTTTGGAATTCCTGTAAGCCGCTGGCGTTTTGGCCACCCGCCGTGTCGCTGTAAAGCGTCGAGGTCGTATCGCCCTGCGTCACTGTTAAATCAATGGTGTAAGCGGTAGGGTGTGCGATTCCGCTCGAAGCAGAGCGAGTCATCGTGCCGCTTTCAAACGGCAGCGTGGAAAGATCCATGTAAAAGTCTGCCGTTGTGCCGGAATCATTGCTCAGCGTAATTGTCTGTACGCAGGTGCTGCCCGGCAATACGCCGGAAAACGTTTGGTCATTGCCGGTTGTCGTCAGAGCCTTTTGGCCGGTATAGGTCACCGTCGAATCCTGCTGCTGGTCGACTTGCCCTTCGGCAAACGCCCCCATACAAAAGGTGCAGGCTACTGCGGCGGCGAAGAGCAGGCTCAAAATTCTTTTTTTCATTTTTTCCTTCTCCTCACGCTTACAGCGTTACAGCGGTAATCGTACCGTCAACGATGGTTGCCTGTGTGCCCCATGCGGCGAGAATCGCGTTGGTGTTGACCGTATCGTTGCCGGCCAAATACTGTACGGCCTGCGCAGAAACGCGAATCTCCGGCTGATAGCCCTGATTTGCCAGCCCCGCGCGCTCGCTCAAGCGAACGCTGTCCAAAAAGCTTCCCGTTGCGGCGTTGCTTTCCAGATGCCCCGTATGCACAAGCACAATTTGCTCTGCGCTTTTACGCAGGACAATCCATTCTGTGCCGCCGTAAGCATCCCCAGCCGCCAGCGTATCCAGCCCATCCAAAATAATATCAGAGGGATTCGTTGCGCCGGAAGTATCCTTTTCGCCGTCTTTCGTCCAATACTTTGTAATGGTAACGCACACATATTCCGAGGTACTGTCCGTATTTTCTGCGGTATAGCCAATCTTCTGCGCGGCGCCGCCCGGAACAAGCTGATTCAGCGCGGTCGTCTGATCCGCGTCTGCCTGCGCATCGACAGCTGTATTTTCGGCCGAAAGCTTAACCGCCAGCGTTGGCGTATCATAGTTGCCCGTGATCGTGCCGCTCGTTGTTGTAGCATACGCCAGCGTAACGCCCACCGTGGCAACGGCCAAGATGCATGCGATCATGCTCAGTAACAGCAGTTTCTTTTTCACTTTGCATTCTCCTTCTTTTCTGATGGAAGATTTGTTTCAAAGCTTATTTCGTCGTGTTCTTCCCTTTGCGTTGATCGTCAGCGGCAAAAACTTCGGGAAGAAATACGGCCAGAAGCAAAAGAATCAGAATTGCGGTAATGGTTAGGATACCTGTTTTGGTTTCGACCCATTCGCATACCGCGCCTACTGCGGGGACATGAAATGCCACCTTGCCGATCACGGCATTCGCCATTGTGGTCGTCAAATCCGGGGTATTGTTGGCGTCGCCCTGTGTTGCGATGTTGCCCGCCTCGTCAATGGAGACGATGCGGTGCGTCACTACCGAGCCATCGGCTTTGCGGAAGGTGATTACATCGCCCACCGCAAGCGCCGTGCCGCCCGTAGGCTTTAGCACCACCAGCGAGCCCGTGGGGATCGCCGGCTCCATGCTGCCGGTGCGTACCGCATACAGCCGCATGCCCACCGCGCGCGGCACCAGCAGCAGCGCCGCAAATACCAGCATGACAACAATCAGGCACCAGACAATTCCGTTCCAGATTTTATGCAGTGTTCTCCGCATGAATCGTTTTGCTCCTTCAATCCAGCCCGGCCCCGGGCCTCATCGGCCAGAGGGCGGGCGCTTATGCTGTTACGGGTTTGTGGCCATGCCAGAGGAAGCTGTAAACAATTTCCCGCTGTCATACAAGGCCCAAATCGTTTGTGCATCTGTTGTGGAGGTTTGGTTTCCGCTGTTGTCCGTATAGTACACTTCCGTCGGGACAGCTTCGGATTCCACATAAATGCGAAGCCCGAGGCTGACCAGCTCTTCTTCGGTATAGTTTGTTTGTGCTGCGGCATTGCTGTTTTTGTTTGCCGTAACGGTAGTAAACAGGGGGCTTGTATTCGCATTGGGCGCTACGGCGCTTTCATAGTAATACCAGCCATCTGTGCCGTTGGTTTTCCAATCGCCGTAAAAGCCGCTGATCGTGACAAGGTTCGCCGGCGAAACCGTATAGCGCATCCGCACATAACAGGCGATTTCACTGTCGTTTTTTACAGAAGGCTTTTTCGTGGTCAGCCCGCTGTTACCTTCCTGAATTTCCGTCTTGATCGAAGCGACCGAATAGTTGTTTTTCTCGCTGGCGGTATCCGTGAAGTAGGCGAAGGTGCTGCCGACCATACCGGCGGAAAGCGCCGCTGTCAGGAGCGCGGCCATTGCGATCAGTTTCAAATTTCTTTTCATTCTAAACCGCCTCCTCATCAAGCGTTCTTCGGCGTATTGCCGTTGCCGTTACCATCGTTACCGCCATCGCCGTTTCCGTCGTCCTTGGGCTTACCAAGGTCATTTGTGGCGGGTATTACCGCTACTGCGTCCGCCGGGCGGGTAGTATCTGTCTTCTGCTCTGCAGGGGCACTGTGCACCGGATAGTTGCCATTAAAGCCGCTCTCCGTGGTGTACTGGAAATTGCCCTCGTTGTTTGCCGCCGTATTGGTGACAGCCGCAGCATACGAGAGGTAGCTGTCGCCTTTCAGCTTATTGACAAAGCTGACGCTGGCCGCCGCGCGCGCCGGCCCATCGGCGGCGTTCTCCGTAGGCGCGCTCAAAGCGACCGTTTTGGTGCTGCCATCCGCCGCCGCATAGCGGCCGGTGGAAAGCTCGGTAATCTCATATTCGCCCAGCGGCAAGCCTGCGAGAACCACGCTGTTCTTCTGGTTTTCTGCGGCCGTATCGCCGTTAAACTGGATCGCCGCGGCATACGTGACATTCGTCTTGGTGTTGCGCACGGTAAAGGTGAAGGTTGCCGCGCCAAAACTTGGCTCATATTTGTCGATCGTCTTTTCGATGGTCAAATCGCCAACCTGCACGGTATTTGTCACTGCAACAGCCTGCTTCGTCAGGGTCGGCTGCGTTGTATCGGCTTCCAGCGTCTTGGTTTCGCCGATCGTAGCAGCATAGTTTTCCACAGGCGCTTCCGCAACCGTATAAACGATTTCCTTGCCCGCGGCGTCGTACTTCGGCAGGTTGATAAAGCGCGCCTGCCAATCGTTTTCTGCGGTAACTTCCTGCGTGGCAACCGGCGTCGTTGCGCCGTTCGCCATCAGCTGATAGGTGATGCTATTCGGCCGCAGGCCGTCAGAATTGCTGAAATCCTGCCAAACCTTGGTGACATCGAGGTTAACCGTCGCATAGGTGTTGGTGAAGTTCATCGCATCCGCCGCAACGGCTTCCGCTGCATTCGCAGCCTTGGCCGCATAAGCTACTTCCACTGTAAACGGCTTGCCGTCGCAGTTGTCTTTCACGGTAACGGTTACCGTATACACGGTGTTGTCCTTCGTGATCGACTGATTGCTCAAATCGTTTTCTTTGACCGTGTAGCTAAAGGTGCCGGTGCCCGTAACCTTGTCGCTTGCGTCCGCCGCATAGGTCAGGTTGTCCTGCGTATAGTAGAAGCTCGGGAAGGCCGTAATGCCGGCTTCGGTTTTCGCGCCTTCTTTGGGGGCATCATTGCCGACCGTCAGCGCGTCCGTGCTGATTGCGTTGCCAGCTTTGTCGTTCATCGGGGCGGGGTTCGTGTTATCCGCCGCGGCGATGCTAAAGGTAAAGTCATTGGCCTTCAGCTGGTAGTTTTCGTCCGCGGTATCCACGTTTTTCGTGCCGTGGATCAGGTTTTCGCCTTCGGCCTCTGTGCTGCCGTCGGCGGTATAGGTGTTTACGAAATCCGCCGTGGTTGCGTCGGTAAGCTGCTTGCCGGTGGCGTCATAGTACGCCACGTTGGCCGTTAGGCTGCCCTTCTGATCGTCCGTTACGGTAACCTTTACGGTGTAGCTGGCCGTATCATACGTAATGCCGTTTGCAGCATCGCTCGGCTTCTGCTCGGCGACAGTATACGTAAACTTTTTGCTGGCGGCATAGGCGTCGCCGTCTTTCAGATCGGCCAGCGTGTACGTGATGTCGCCAAAGCCGAACGCGGTGCTCTTAGTATCTTTGGCTGCGGCCGGGTTTTGGATGGTCTTGCTGCTATCAGCGGCATCCGCCGGCATCGGGGCGTTATCACCCGTCAAGGTAAAGCGGAACTCGCCCGCGAAGAGGGCACGGCCATTCAGCGTCTTGGTGGCTTGGATCGGGTCTTGCACCGTCAGAGCGGCCGCCGTATAGGTGTTGGTAAAGTTCAAAGCCGTCGTGTCCGGCGCGTTATCCTTCGTGATAGCAGCGCTATCCGCACCTGTAATGCTCGTAACTTTCGCTGCAAGCTTGCCGGTGCCCGGGTCGCTCACATGGACGATGACCGTATACACGGTGTTGTCGTAGGTAATGCCGTTTGCAGGGGTATTTGCCAGCTCGGAAACGGTATAGGTGAAGTCTTTTCCGGCGGCCTTATCCGTCACATCGCTAAGCTCCGTAGCCGTATAACTTAGGCCAAAGCTAAAGTTTTGGCTATTTCGATTTACGATCTTCGTATCTGTTACGGAGCCGTCCTGCTTCAACTGGATCGTGAATTGATCGTTTTCGTTCCAAGCACGGCCCGTCAGCGTTTTGCTGCCGGAAAGGGTGATTTGATCGCTGTCGGCCGCCGTGTAGGTGTTTGCGAAGTTGGCGGCTTGTGCGTTTTTGGCTGTCGTATCCGTAATGAGTGAGCCGGAAAAATCTTTGGTTTTTGCGTAGGTGACCGTAGTAGCCAGCGTACCATTATGTGCTGCATCCGAAACGTTAACCGTAACGGTATATTCGCTATTGTCATAGGTAACGCCGGCTGTGCTTGCATCAGCCGGCTGCTGCTCTGTGACGGTATAAGTGAAATCTTTGTTTATTGCGCCGCCGAGGTCGGCCAGCTTATAATTCAGCGGGAAAGTGAAAGAAGATGCGTCCTTATTTACCGTCGCGGTCTGGGTATTGGCAATCGTATTGCCGTCCTTGTCCACCTGTGCAAGCTGGATGGTGTAGCTTTCCGTGGCATTCCATGCGCGGCCCGTCAACGTCTTGTTGCCGGAAACTGTCGCTGCGCCGGTAGCGGCATAGGTGTTTGTAAAGGGCAGCTGCACATTTTTCGTAGCGCTGGTTTGCGCATCTTTCTGGGCATTATCCGTCCACGAGATGGAGCCTAGCGCCAGCTTGCCGGTTTGGGTATCATCCACAATAACGATCTGCACCGTATAGACATTGCTGTCATAAGTGATGCCGGCCTTTGCCTCCTGCGTTTCCTGCACCTTATAGGTGTAGGTGCCCGCGGCAGTAAAGGTGATGCTGCCGAAGCTGAACGCGGTGCTCTTGGTATCTTTGGCTGCGGCCGGGTTTTGGATGGTCTTGCTGCTATCAACGGCACCTTCCGGCATCGGGGCAGCGTCGTTGCCCGTCAAGGTAAAGCTGAACTCGCCCGCGAAGAGGGCACGGCCATTCAGCGTCTTCACCGCATGGATCGGGTCTTTCAGCGTCAGGGCCGCTGCCTGATAGTGGTTTGCAAAAGCAATAGCCGTTACGGTTGTATCCGCAATGTTGGTGCCCTCGGCATTCTTGGTCTGCCGGATGGTGCGGGTTACCGTCAGTTTTCCGTTGCCGTTATCCTGTACGGTATCGGTAACCGTGTACGCGGATGGATCGTAGGTGATGCCGGGGAGCTTGTTGTTGGTTTCCTGTACGGTGTAGGTATAGGTGCCGGCCTTATCATAGGTCTTCGCCGCAAAAGAAATGCTGCTGTCGGTTGCTGTGCCATTATTAAGGGCAGCCGCCGCGTTCTTTGCCGTGTCCGTGGCGCCGTTGCCTATCATCGTAAAGGTGAACTCGCCAGCAGCCATTGCGCGGCCCGTCAGGGTTTTTGTCAGGGTCAACTGCTGGGCCGTTGCCGCGGCCGCCGTGTAGGTGTTGTTGAACACGTTCAAGGCGTTGCTGCCATTTTCATTCTTGCCGTAGGTAACGTCTGTTTTCAGGGTTCCATTGCCATTATCCGTCACCGTGACGCTCACGGTAGCCGTGTGTGTATCATAGGTTACGCCGTTTGTTGCATCGGCAGGCACATTTTCCTGGATGGTGTAGTTGTAGGTTTTGCCGATGTCTGCCTGCGTATAGGAAATTTCGCCAAAGTCAAACGCACGATTGTTGGTCGTTTTCGTAAGGCCGGAAACCGTCGCGGTTGTATTGGCGGGCATCGGGGCATTACCCAAAGCGGCCAGTGTAAAGGTAAAGTCTTTCGCCGTGGTGGTATCCGTACCGTTCACGGTAAAGTTCTTTGTGCCGCCGATGGTGGCCGTGCCGGAAGCCGTATAGGCATTCGTGAATTTCAGCGTCGTATTGGTCGTATTGGCATTGCCATCGTCCGCTTTGGTTTGTGCAATGGTGGGCGCACCAACTGTCAGCTTACCATTTGTAATATCATCTACAACCACATAGGTGACGGTATAGGCGGCCTTACTGTAGGCCATACCGTTTTCGGTACCAGCGGTTTCAGTAACCGTATAGGTATAGGTGCCTGCCTTGGCAAACGTAAGCGTACCAAAACTGAAATTACCATTTGCTTTGTTCTTTGCCGTTGTGGCTGCCACCGTTGCGCCGCCCTGCGGGTTGTTGCTGTCCGCTGTCAGGGCAAAGGTGAACTCGTTTGCTTTCAGGGCGCGGCCGGTAAGGGCCTTGGTGCCGGCCAGCTCGGCGGAGGTGGCCAACGACGGAGTATAGGTATTGGTAAACGTCAGGCCATCCAGCGTGTAAGCCTTTTGCAGATTCAGCACAGAGGTGAGTTTGCCAAGCCATGTATCGCTATTGGTCTCTTTTACTTTCGCCTCGGCACTCAGCTCGCCCGTTGTCGAATTCTGTTTTACGTCGAATGTCACCGTATAAGAGTTTTGGGCATAAGTAATGCCCTGCACATTTCCGGCAATCTCTTTTACGGTATAGATATAGGTACCGGCCGCAGTAAAGGTCAGCAGGCCAGTATTGGCATCCGGCGCAAAGGTAATATTGCCGTTTGCATCCGCATACGCGGTGCTCACTTGCTTATTGTCCTTATCAAACAGGCCAAACTGAAACGCATTTTCCCCAAACTGGCCCACGGTATAGTTTCCGGCCGTGCTTGCGATTGTCTTGGTCGCTTGAATTGTAAGGGAAATTGCGTCTGGGGTGTAGGTGTTGACAAAGGTAGCGGTTTTGTCGCCGGTGCCCTCGCCCTTATTTAAGGTAAAGGCCTTGCCATTGGCTGTGCCGTCGCCAGTCATCGTGGCAGCCAGTACACCATTGCCGTCATCTGTAACCTTAACCTTGACCGTATAGCTCGCATTAGAATACGAGTAATGGCTGGCGGCGGTATCCGGAACTTCCGATACGATATAGGTAAACTCTTTGCTTGCCGCGCCGTCGAGGTCTGCCAGCGTATAGCTCGGCAAGGGCAGGCTAAAGGTGCCAGTAGTATTATCGACCTTGGCCGTCGCGGTATAATTGTCGCCTCCCACAGAGGCAGGCTTGGGGCCAGTGACCTGAACAGTAAAATCAGGCGCGCTGCTCAAAGACTGGTTCAGCAGGATCTTGTTGCCGGTAACAGTCAAGTCTGTTGTTTGGTTGTCAGTGATTTTATAGGTATTGGTAAAAGCCACCGTGGCATCTGTTGTGCCCATCGTCTGCTGCTCGGTCGAAAGGCCAGTTGTCGAGGTCTGGCTACCATTCAGCGTATATGTTGTGTCATAATAGCCAAGGCCGTTTTCTGCCACGGTATAGTTGCTGCCCACCATCAGGCCGTCGATCTTCAGGCTTTCGCCGGATTTCAGGGAAATGGTATTTTCGCCGCCTTTTAGCGTTGTGTTCGTACCATTAGAATAAGCGGCAGCATACGTTGTGCTCGCATCGCCGGGCAGGGTAACAGTAAAGGAAAACGCGCGGCTAGTTGCCGTCGTGTTGGCCGAGCCTGTTGCCGTTTTTGAGATCGTCAGCGAATGCGTAGCCAATGTGTTGGTTACCGTGTAGCCATCCACTGCGGCGGTATAGTTTTCCGGCGCAGTAGGTTCGCTAAGGGTATACTGCGCCCTTGTGCCGTCCGTGTTATACATCGGGACATTTTCAATCGTGCCCTGCCAAGTATTTGCATTGCTGTTGCCGTTCAGCTGGGCAGAATATGTTTTGCTGGAATCTGCCTTGTTCGTCAGCATCAGGGTCACGGAAGCAGGGCGGGCAGAGTAATTATTATCCACCCATTTTTTCGTGACAGTGATATTCTGCGTTTTCGCGGTATTCAGCGTATTCGTCAGGTTCAGAGTTACCGCGTTGCTGCCCGTCGCGGCGGTCTGCTGCGGCGCCGTCAGCTTCCAGCCGGAGGCAGATTCTAACGCACCCGGTTTCAACGTTTCCGTTGTGCCATCCTTATAAGTAATAACTTCTTTGGTAACGTCAGCCTTCGCGCCGTCATAAATTCTTGCAGAAGTGTTGGCCGTCCAGTTGTTCGCCGCATTCAGCGCAACAGTATAAGTTTGCGGTTCTTTTCCTTCCTTTGTCACAGTTACGGTAACATCTACGCTTTGGATATTGCTTGTTGCAGCGCCAGAAAGTGCATTTTGGCTTTGATCGGCAAAACTTTTGCTGACGGTCAAAGTGCCATCCAGCCCAACTTCCTGCCATTGCGCGTAAAGTGTCGTATTCTGCGTAATGGTAAAGGTTTGGCCATTCGTGTAGGCCTCCCCCTTGCCATCTACCTGCGTGTTCCAGCCCGTAAAGGTGTAACCATCCGGGCAAAGCGGCGTCCTTGCCGTAGCAGACTGTTCGTTCTCACTATGGCCTACATAAACCGTCTCACCCGAATAAAGCTGCGTACCGTTCGGCATTGTGCCGGATTGAACGGTTTTTCCGTTATTGTTATATGTAATGGAAATCTGCGATTTATCTCTCAATACACCATCCACGTGCCACGTTGACTCATTCTTGATAACATACCAAAGCACGTACTGGGTGTCAGAATTATAGCTAGAGTACACTCCCTTGATCTGTGCGTCTGTCGGAAGCGTCGTCAGCCGGCTGTTTACACCGCTCTGAGTAGGGTCGTTGTTTTCTGTTGAGTTGAAATAGAACTCAGCCGTTCGAATCGTATTCGAAATATTGATTGCACCCGTATATTGGTTTGTATCATGACCCTGCGGCTCATAGGGAATAACGCCATCATAACGAATAAAGAATTGAGCATTTACGTTTTTTTCAGCCCATGTGGCATACAAAGTAACATTGTCCGTTACCACATATTTATCATCCGAAGCGTAAACTTTGGTGTTGTTCTCTTTGTACTTTCCTGGTGCTGTCGCATTGTTAATTTTCGACCAGCCCACAAACACTTTATTGTCGTTTTTGCCCGTATAATCCGGGAGCGTGATCGTTTCGTTTTTCTGCGGAACTGTCATTGCCGCTGGGGCGGGGGTGCTGCTGCCGCCGTTTTTATTAAAAGTTACCGTATAGCCGGTAGCTTTGTAAACGAAATAGATTTGGCTATTGCCAAGAGGTTTCCGACTATCCCAACTTCCATCGGTAGAATAATAGTACCAATCGTAATTCAACGTAGCATAGAAGACATACCCGACCGAGGTTGCCTTTTCGAGCGCATTGGCATTCACTTTGCCCTTGTTACCGATCACAACCGCTTTCTGATAATCATAGCCGGCAATCTTAGGTGCCTTGTCCTCCAAGACAACTTTGTTCGTACTCCAATCGGTGGACAATGTATAGCCGTTTGCATCGCCAACCGGATTTCCGTTTTCATCCACGCACTGAATCTTCAACGTGTGGCTATAGCTATTTGCATTATACTTATAGGTAATCGTGAACGTCGAGAAACTGTCCACGGTAAAATCGGTTGCCACGGTATCGCCCGTCACCGCGACGGTACCTTCCGTGTTGTCGGTGGTATCCGCAACCACCTCCGGCGTTACAACATCCTGCGCCGCATCCTCCGCCAGATGCGTCACAGCAATCGAATCCTCTGCCAGCGCCGCGCCCTCCGGCGCATTGGCCTCCAGCACGGCACGATTCAGCTCCATCGAAACCTGCAGGCTGGCGGCGTCCTTCGGCTCCACCGGCTCGCCGGTGGCGACGCTCTCGAAGTGGATGTCATACGCCAGCATGTCGTCATACTGCGTATCCGCCTCGGCCAAAGCGTCTTCTGCCTCGCTATACTGGTCTGCCGTCTGGGTATCTTCCGGGGTCAGCGCATTTACAACAAGGCGCACTTCCTCGGCAAAAGCATCCGCAGGCGCAGAAACCTTTACCGTAACCTGATCAGGCTGCTGCTCCGGCGCATATTCCACCATCGGCTCCGTCGTAGGCTCCGCTGTCGGCTCGGCCGTAGGCTCCGCTGTCGGCTCGGCCGTAGGCTCCGCTGTCGGTTCAGCCGTAGGCTCCGTCGTCGGTTCAGCCGTAGGTTCTGCCGTCGGCTCCGGCTCTGTAACGTCAGTTTGCCCCGCCTGCTCCTCCGGCTGTGCGCCGGCATCCGCAACTGCGGGCTCCTTGGCGGCTGCATCCGCAATCGAATCAGCAAATGCCGAAACCGGCATCACACTGACAAAAATGCAGAGCACCAGAATCAAACTGAACACTCTCTGCCAAAGTTTGATCTTTTGGGTTTCCATTTTTATTCCTCCTGCTTTGCTCGTAAATCGGATACGTCCGCAGACGGTTTGCGGGCGAGAATTTCTTTTTAGGCAAACCCCAAAATTGGCATAGGGCGCCCTGCCTATTCTTCTTCTGTTTTATACTATAACAAAGATGGGTAAAAGTTCGGTTAAGATACGGCGCAAAAACCGGAAAAAAGTTTATCCGATTTTGCCGCACGGCCTTTTTTGTTTTCTTTTTTTGCCCCGCCCATCCAGCGGCGGCCGTTTTTACCAGTATACAATATTTTTTTCTAAAAAGATGAGGATTTCACGTTTTTATGGCAAAAAACAGTTCAAGTATTTTTTTAGCCAAAAGCGCCACACAAAAAGCGAGAGGCCCCGGCGTCAAAAAACGCCGAGGCCTCTCGCTTGCAGGGCCAAAACGGAAATGCGGCCCATGCTTTTAGGCAGAAAAGGTTTTACTGGGCAGAGCCTGCCTGTTTCCATACGATGGAAAAATAGTTTTTGACCGCGAGCAGATAGAACACACCATAAACCGCCACAAACGCCGCCGCTACCGCAAGGGCGTTTGCCAAAGTCGGCGTTTCCTGCCCGATCACATCCATCATGCGATTGTATGTGGTTAACGCAAAAACAGTATGCGCTAACCCAACGGCAAGCGGTGTGCCAAATACAATGCCCAGCTGCTTTGCCACAGAAGCCAGCATCTCCCGCTTTTTCATGCCGATTTTGCGCAGGATGGCATAGCGCGGGCCTTCCTCCTGCGCTTCCATAATCATTTTGTAGTACATGACGCTGCACAACGCCAGCAAGAACAAAATCCCGACAAACAGCCCGATAAACACATACGAGCCATACAACGCAAAGTTTGCCTTGTAAACGCCGATATAGCTTACATTTGCCGGCAGGCCGCCGTCGCCAAAGCGCGCAGGGATAAAGGCATCCAGCGCCGCTGTAGTATTGGCAGAGGCCATTTCATCATCAAACATGAAACCATAGAAGGTGTCGATTTCGGTGCTGTCCGCCGCGGCATGATACTGCTGATAGACGGCATCGCTTACTACAACCGTGGGATGCTGGTATAAATCGAGCAAGCCGATATATTTATGCAGCCCGACACCCTTTACGGTATAAACACAGCTTTGCCCCTGAAAGGCGACCGAAAGCCCCTGCCCCACAAGGCCGGCGCTGTATTGCTCGGTCATGTTGCCATCCAGAAAATAACAGGCATCGTCTGAAAGGCCACCCGCAAAATCCGTGCGCAGGCTGGACGCTTTGCCCTGCCCCGCCTGTGTATCTGCGATGATCTTCTGATAGGCGCTTTGGGAAAGCAGATAGGCATCTACCGGCGCGCCAAGGGTATCGGCAGCTTCCGTGCCAGTTTGCACCGCATAGCTGTCATTTTGCATTTGGGCGTGCACCAGTTCGATTTGGTCTTCTGCCGTAATCTGCACCTCGCCAATGTCGGAAACCGTCTGTGCAATTTTTGCATCCTGCTCCGGCGTGATGTTTTTCACAAGATAGGAAAACGGTGCATAGAAATCCGTGCCCTGTTCCAGCCCGAGATATAAGGAAACGGAGGCGCTTACCATCGTAATCGCAATGGCGCACAGCAGCGCGGAAAGCGTCAGCATTTTGGCGTTGGCTTTCAGGCGAAACGCGATCTGTGAGGCACTGATAAAGGTAGACGTCTGATAATACGCCGCTTTTTTGCGTTTGAGCAGGGTCACTGCCATCGGCAGGGTGTTGCGAAAAAGCAAATACGTTCCGATGGAAACCACGGCCACGACCGCAAAGGCCGGCAGCAACAGCTGCATGCCGGAGATATTTAAGTTCATCTTCAAAGCAATGCCATAGCCCACCGCGAGAAACGCGAGCGCCGCCCATGCCCCCGCCGGGGAATAGTGCGGGATGCCCTCGCTCTGCTTTGTGGCCGAGAGCAGGTCGATCAGGCTATAGCGGTAGATGATCTGATACGCGCGGATGCCGCTGATGATAAACAATCCGGCAAAGGCCGCCACCGTAACAAGGATCGCCATCGGGCTGGCCGCATAAGAAACCGAAGTGCCCACGGCCATCACTTTCAGCAAAACGGAAGTGAAATATCCCGCGCTGACGCTGCCGACGCCAACCCCGAAGCCTACCGCCAGCATCCCGATGAAAAACGTTTCACAAAACAGCAACAAGGCAATCGTTTTTTTCGCCATGCCCAGCAAAGAATAAATTGCGATTTCTTTTTTTCGCCCACGGATAAAATAGCTGCCGGAATAAAGCACGAAGATAGCCGCAAACAAAAGCACCGCCACAGCAGAGCCTTGGAAAAGCGTATTCATTTTTCCGCTGCCAAAACGATATACGGAAAAGGCCGGGTTATAGTACATGGCGCAGAACAGATGAAACACCACAACACAAAACGCCGTGCTGAAAAAATAGGCCAGATAACTGCCGGCCCGTTTGCGCACATTCTTGAGGGCAATCTCAGCGAAGCTCACTGCTATCACCCCCAAGCTCGGCAAACGCGGCTATGATGCAGTCGTAAAACTCCTTGCGCGTTCCTTCCTTATGCAGCTCACGCCAGAGCTTTCCATCCTTAATAAGCAGAATCCGCTGGCAAAAACTTGCGGCAAATGCATCGTGCGTGACAAGCAGAATCGTCGCGTTTTGCGTTTCGTTAAGGTTTTGCAGGCACTCCATCAAGTCCTTGGCAGATTTGGAATCGAGCGCGCCGGTGGGCTCGTCTGCCAAAAGCAGCGCAGGCCGGTTCACGATTGCGCGCGCGGCGCTGGCGCGCTGGCGCTGGCCGCCGGAAACCTCGCAGGGGTACTTTCCCAGCAAGGCTTCGATGCCGAGCCGGCGCGCCACTTCGGCCACGGTACGTTCGATTTGTTTGGCGTCCTTTTTGGCAAGGATCAGCGGCAGCGCGATGTTTTCACGCAGGGTAAGGGTATCCAGCAAATTGTAATCCTGAAATACAAAGCCGAGCTTATTGCGGCGGAAATCAGAAAGAGCCGGCTCGCGGATGCCACAAATATTCTGCCCGCCAATTTCGATCTTGCCCGAGGTTACGGTATCAATCGTGGCGATGACATTCAAAAGCGTGGATTTGCCTGCACCGGAAGGCCCCATAATGCCGACAAATTCGCCTTTTTCTACCGAAAAGCTTACCCCGTCCAGCGCCGCCGAAGGGGCTGCTGAGGTTGCCTGATATATTTTTTTCACATTGCTTACGCTGAGAACAGACATATTTTTCCTCCTAAATATCCGCTGCAAGAAAAATGGCAGCGGTTGATGCTCCCCATCCTAAACCGCTGCCCTTATATCTGTTTTCAGAAAACCTTATTTTAACCTTAATTTTGTGCCGGAAGCCGAATCGTGATTTCTGTACCGACGCCCGGCGCGCTTTGCGCCGTGATTGTGCCGCCGTGCGCCTCGATGATTTGGCGGGCGATCGCCATGCCAAGGCCGGAGCCTTCGGCTTTCACCTCAGTGCTGGTGCCGCGGTAATAGCGGGCAAACAGGCCGTCCAGCTCGGTTTGCGTCATGCCGCAGCCATTGTCTTTTACCGTAATGGCAAAGCCGTTTTCGCCGCGCAGAGAAATTGCGGTGGAAACTTCGGGGCTGTTATGTTTGAGGGAATTGATAATGATATTATCAAGCGCCCGGCGCAAAAGCTGCGCATCGAAGCAATATTCCGCATTCTCCCGTTCCGGCAAAAACGTCACATTGCGTTCTTCATATTCTGGCGTGTTTAAGATGTCGATTACCACTTCGCGCACAAAGCGCGTGAGGTTTTGCTGCCTTGCCTGAAGCGGAAGCATCCCGCTTTGCAGTTGATAGGTCAGCTTCAAGTCGTCGACCAGCTGCTGGGTATAAAGGGCATTTTTCAGCATGATCTGCCCATATTTTTGCACCTGCGCCGGGTCGGGCTGGGCTGTGGCATCGGCCAAAAGCTCGGCATAGCCGCGAAGCGGGGCGAGCGGCGTTTTCAAATCGTGCGTGGTATTGGCCAGCCATTCTGTTTTGGCCTGCTCATCCTTTTTGCGCTGCCTTTCCGCCGCGGCAGAAACATACCCGCTGTAAACGGTAAGCGCAAGCACCAAAACCGCCGTCAGCAGCGCAGTCACGACGATCCACACACGCCCGGCCGAATAGCGCGCGTTATCCACATACATCGTCACTTTAGAGATGGAAAGCGGGAACCCGACAAGATAGACATAGGTTTCGCCGCCCTGCGCAAGCTCCCCCAAAAAGACAGAATAGCCGTCCGTGCCATACTGATACAGGTGCGTCAGCGCATACGGCTGATAGCGTTCCGGCAAAGTATCCGGCTTATCAAGCGCAAGCACTTGCTGGCCCTCCGGGCTAAGGATCTGCAGCCAGAGGCCGTTTTGCCGCAAAAGATTCTGCCCATCGGCCGAGACGGCCGGCGCCTCGCCCGAAAAGGAAATGTACTGTGCAAAGTCCATCGTGAAATCATGCGGCCATCGGCTGCTGATGATTTTGCCATCCGCCGTGCGGGCGGTAAACGAATAGAACACCATAAACGCCGCCGTCAGCAGGATGCCGAGCAAAAGTACGGCCGGGATCAGGATAAAGCGGCGAAATTCCTTTGTCGGTTTCATGCCTCGCCGCCTTTGAGTTTATAGCCCAGCCCTTTCACGGTGATGAGCAGCGCAGGATGCGAAGGGTCAGCCTCGATCTTTTCCCGCAGATGGCGCAGATGCACCATGATCGTGTTATCGCATACGGCGCTTTCCTCGCCCCAGACGGTTTCATACAGCCGCTCCTTGCTGATAATCTTATTCGGGTTTTCCATAAGATACTGCAAAATGCCGTATTCTTTGGCCGTCAGCGCCAGCGGCTGCCCTGCCCGATAGGCACAGCAGGCGTCCCTATCAATGGAGAGGTTGGCAAAACGCAGCAGGGCAGTTTC